>NZ_JAMYUW010000050.1:0-48294 GCF_040323315.1 Mesorhizobium sp. M0047
ACCATTCGGCGCGCAACCTCGCCATGATCCGCCGCGCGGTGCTCAACATGCTCCGACGCGAGCCTTCAAAGACCTCGCTCAAGCGTAAGCGCCTCAAAGCCCTCATGAACCCGACCTACCGCCAAGCCGTCCTTGCAGGTTAACGATTCATGATTTCGCCCTGGACATTCGATCCTCCAATCTATCAATCTCAATTCGGGACGATATTTTTTGTTCCTCTCTGCCGGGGAGAGAGCCACTGCGGGCGCTGCGTTTCAAACAAGACGCATGTGGATTGCGTGCACAAGCACTTGGTTATTGCCGTACCGACGTTTTTTCGTGACATGCCAGCGCTGACGGTTTTATGTATCCGGCTGTTGATCTGCGCTCTGTACCCTAGCCTCCGCCATCGGCTGATGGGCAGTGCCCTGATCGCCGCGGATCGAAAGACGTGACTGTCATTTCGAGATCAAGGTGACGCCCATGCGGGAATTGCCGAAAGACATCGACGCCGACGTGGTGATCGAAATCAGCCACCTCCTGGACGACAGTCCGCTTTTCGTCCCCGTCAGGGTTCATGAACTTGCAGCCAGGGTAAGGCAGAAGGTGAAGACAGGTTTGCCGGACCTCTCGATCGAAGAACTGATCGTGGAAATGGCCTCCGTCCGCCGCTTGGCCATGGCGTTCGACCTGCCTGGATCGGAAAATGTGGTGCAGATTCCGGTTCGCCATCCGCGCCCCTAAATCCATTGCTCGCTGGGCTGACCCGGCGCCGTATCTCATCTGCCAATTGATCGCGCGGCTCGCCGGCAAGATGGCGTCGGGAACCTAACGTGCGACCGCGGATTGAGTGCCCACGAGGGTTCGAATGCAGGTCATTGCGATGCCCCTTAGTCCGGATTGGCAAGATATAGCGGCACGGTTGGTTTTCACTGTGCTTGCCGGCGCGCTGATAGGATTGGATCGCGAAGCGCGCGGCCACGCGGCAGGGCTGCGGACAACCATTCTGGTCGGTCTGGCCGCCGCTCTCACAATGTCTCAGGCAAATCTGCTGCTGGGAGTCGTCGGCAAAACTCCCGGTTCCTTTGCCTCCATGGACGTGTTGCGCTTTCCGCTTGGCGTGCTGACCGGTGTCGGCTTTATCGGCGGCGGCGCCATTCTTCGCCGCGGCAATCTTGTCAGCGGGGTCACGACGGCCGCCACATTGTGGGTGATGACTGCGATCGGGCTGGCGTTCGGCGGCGGTCAGTACGGTTTGGGGTTGGCTGGGACGGCGCTGACCTTGTTGACACTTCTCGTGCTGAAATGGATCGACGTGCGCATTCCCCGCGACCATCACGCCGAACTCGATATCGCCTGGAGGGAGGGAAAGACGAGCGATCTCGGCGAGCTCGTCAAGCCGCTGGGTTACCGGGCACGCTTGGTTGGTATGGAGCGCCCGGATCACCACGATCCTGTCTTCTCATTTGAAATCGCCTGGACGCGGCCGGACCGTGGCGGCCCGCCGACAGATTTGCTTTCGCTCTTGGACCAGCACTGCGAAGTCAAGAAATTCAGTCTCGTCAGCGAGCCGGCGCACTGACCACATTGCGATTGTCCTGCTTACCATGAACGCCTGCTAATAGAACAATTGGAAAATCATGACCGCGGCCGCCAGCGCCATGATGCCTGTCGCTGCCCACCCCACCAGGCGCATGGCCAATGGGACAACGGCACTCCCCATCACATCGCGTCGCGCCGTCATCAGCATCATCACCACCATCACCGGGACCGCGACCACGCCGTTGACCACCGCGCTCCAGTAGAGGGCTTTGATCGGATTGACAGGCGTAAAGTCGAGACACGCACCAAGGAGCGTCGCCAGAGCGATCGCCGCGTAGAACGCTTTCGCCTGCAGCGGCTTGCGCTCCAACCCGATCGGCCATTTGCGCGCCTCGCCAAGCGCATAACCAGCCGACCCGGCAAGGACCGGAATTGCCAGGAGCCCGGTTCCGATGATGCCGACGGCAAAAATCGTGGACGCGAACTGGCCGGCGACGGGCTTCAGCGCTTCCGCGGCCTGGCTTGAGGATGTTATGTCGGTGATGCCCCTGACATGCTGTGTGGCGGCTGCGGTGATTATGATGGCAAGGGCCACCAGATTCGAGAGTGCCATTCCAACATAAGTATCCAACCGGATGCGCTTGATGGCGTGGGTTGACCGCCGCGGTGCCTTTTTCAGAGGCTTGCGTCGACTGGCTTTTTCTTCTTCAACCTCCTGCGAGGCTTGCCAGAAGAACAGATAAGGGCTGATGGTGGTGCCGAAAATGGCCACGACCGTGGTCCAGAATTGCGGGTCTGGCGACAATGTCGGGATGAATAGTCCGCGCGCGACTTCTGCCCATGGCACGTGCACGAACAGGATCGTACCGAAATAGGCAAACAGCGAAACGGTCAGCCATTTCAGGATCGAAACGTAGCTGCTGTACTTTAGAAATATCTCAAGAACCACGGATATGCCCGCAAAAAGCGCGACGTAGAGGAGTTGCGGACCGCCAACGATAAGCCGCAACGCATCGGCCATGGCACCAAGGTCGGCGCCGATGTTGATGGTGTTGGCGATGAGAAGAAGACAAACAATCGTCTGCAGAAGCCAGTCTGGATAGTAGACCCGCATGTTGCCGGCAATGCCCCGGCCGGTGGTCCGGCCAATGCGCGCACTGATTTCCTGAACGACCGACATCAGCGGATAACTGAACAACATCGTCCATGCCAGTCCGTAGCCAAGTTGCGCGCCGGCCTGTGAATAGGTGGCAATGCCGCTCGGATCATCGTCGGAGGCTCCGGTTATCAAGCCCGGCCCGAAGACGGTGCGAAGCCGCGATTTTGGCGCCCTCACCCCACCGGAAGCATTGGCGTTCAGCGCTCTCTCCTTGGCTGTCGTTTTGCGTCAGGCATTACAAAGCCGCCGCGCTCAGAAGCGACGAGCCGAACATTCGGGTCAGGTGACGCTAAATGCGCCCGAGCACGACCAGAATAATAACGATAAGCAGCACCAGACCGAGGCCGCCGCCACCATAATAGCCGGTGCCGTAGAATGGCCCGCCGCCAAGTCCACTAAAGCCGCCAAGCAATGCAAGAATTAGAATGATGATGAGGATGGTGCCGAGACTCATGACGTTTCCTCTCCTGTTTGCAGCTTCCCGCCGTCCGAAGCCACCGGCGGCCGCCTGCTGAGGATATGAACTCGCCACCAGCCTTCCAGTTCCCGGGCGGGTCCACTGGCTCTGACATGTCGATCATCGGCAGTTTCAACATGCCTTGACCAAGGTCATCCCGTGACTCCTGGATAGCCTTGGCCTTTCAACAATCCAGCGAGGTGGGCGGCGTTGGAAGCGGCCATTTCGATAGTGCCAGAGACCTTTTCCGGTGTTTCCGGCAAGTCGACATAGTTGACATCTTCCATGGCTTCGCCGACCCAATAGACCCCGCTGTTGGCGGGAATGGTGAAGCCGACGTCGTTCAATGCTTGAAAACATTCCGCGTGGCAGTGGTGCGCCCCATCCTCGTTGCCGACGATGGCCACCAAAGCCACCTTTCCTGCTGCCGGCATGCGCCCTTTGTCATCGGTCTCCTCCAAAAACGCATCCATTCGCTCCAGAACGCGCTTGGCGACGCTCGAGGGCTGGCCGAGCCAGATTGGTAGGCCGAGCACGAAGATGTCGGCCGCCATTATTTTCTTCCTGAGTTCCGGCCAATCATCGCCCTCGCCCATATCGGAAAGCACACCTGCCTTGATACCGTGGTCGACGGAACGGACGATTTCGCCTTTGACGCCGTATGGCACCAGCGCAGCCAGGACATCGGCAAGCAGCCGATCTGTGGAGGATTTCTCTCTGTCATTCGAAGCTTTAAGCGAGCAATTGAGGGCGAAGGCTTTAAGTGGCATGTGAGATCTCCTGCATTATTCCAGCCAGCTGCAGTCGCCGCGACTGCCACGCGGCGGCGCGTTAATGCAACTTGTTGCGGGATCGCTTGGCATTTAACGCCAAGAACAAATCCTTGTTCCGCGGACGGACACAGCATGCAGACCGTTGGCCGGCTGCGGAGCCATGTCTTTTCCCGCCGCGCGAATTCCTCTTTTTCGCCATCCGGGGTGACGCGGACTTCGGGTCGATCGACGACTATCTCGAGGGTTTGAGGCTGTCAGGCGCGAAGAACCTGCATGGCCAGGTGATCGCCAATTGTGGTGAGTTTCTGCCTATCGAGGCGCCGGAGCCATTCGTGAAAGCGCTGACGGATTTTGCACCGAGATAGATGAAGCAATCGGGCTTCACGCGATGATATATTAGCAAACAATGGAACTTAGGCTTTCCTTGAGTGTTGAGGTCGCAGTCGCCTTACTCCAGCGACGGGAAAGCCATCGCGTCGGCTTTTCGGACTATGCCCCACCGGCCCAGCGCCGGTGGGGCTTTTCGTAAGGGAACACAAGACCAGAATGACTTGGTGCTTTAGCGCGGTACGGTGCGAAGCGCCGACATGAAAAGCATCAGCAACGCCAAGGCATTGAGCCCGGCGGCGATTGCATGCGAATATTCCCACTGGCGCAGGAGCAGCTCCCAGTTTTCGGGCAAGATGGTCCAATTCCGCGTTGCCTGGTTGGCTGGATAGGTCAGCGTCCGATGAAACAGGCGTTAGCAACTGCCATCGGCGTCTGGTGGATCGGGCGCCTGGCGACCACCATCATTGACTGTGAACTGGCCATCGGATTCTTCACCTTGCTGAAAGCTGGACTTCTGCTTCAAACAAACCTTCGGTTGGGATGTTCCCAGGAGCGGCTCGCGTTCAAGGAGTCGTGATGATCCGACCGCGTCGCAAGGCCCCGCGATTCTGAAAAGCCAGTGCGCGAGGCATCAGGGATTTCGAGGGCGCAATGTCCGCAAGGTGATTGAATAACGGTGCTCCGCAAGCGGTGGGATGCTGTGCTCCCATTCCGAGCGCGATGGACCGGTCATTAGATAGGCCGACCTTGGCTCGACGACGATGGTCCGTCGATCCCATCTGGTGCCATTCTTTCGCCGGAGGCGGAAACTGCACGGCGCCAGCAGCGAAACGCCGGCCACATCTTCGAAGTGTGGCTTGTCGCGATGCCAGCCGATACCAGCGCCATGCTGGTACTCGTTGACCAACACCTGCTCGAAAGCTTCGGCAGGCCGGCCTGCAAAGGCCGCGACCTTCTTGCGCAGAGGCAGTAGAAAATCAGGTATCGCGGGCGCCTCCACGACTTCACGCCGGTCGTAATCGTAGCGCATGCCGAAACCGATGACGCGCCGGTTTGCCAGATGGCCATGAAAATCAAATGCCTGGAATGGCAGGATTTGCAGTTGCCGGGCGAGTTCGGTTTCTTCTTCCGGCGTGATCAAGTCCGGGCGGTAGAAAAATCCCTGCGGCAGATCGTCGGCAGCACCGAAGAGATCGGTTTGGCGCGCGGAAGCGGTAGTCCTGGTTTTCAGCGACGACATGGTCCTTAGATGGTGAAACGAATCCATCCCGCAACCTCAAGGTTTGTTTCCAACACCATTCATCCGGGTGGTCAGCGGTTTGGGCTACCGCCGATTTTCGCGGTTCCCGGCGGCGTCGGCGCGCGCACTCCGATCGCCGACGCCTGTGTTGTTTTCTACCAGGCTGGAGTTGGCGTGCTTGGAACCAACTTCGGGTTCACCGGTTCGAAGACCGTCCATCGGAGTTTCCTTGACCATGCCCAATGCAACAGAACTCCCAATCCATGCGCTGAGCGCTGGCGCCCGAGGATTCGCAGTATCACCACCGCCCTCCTGTCTGAATCCAGCAGCGATCAGGTCTCCCAATGCCGCGACTTGAGACCGGCGCCTGTTTCTGCGGAGGGGTTGTCGCCGTCATGCACGGTGAGCCTTTCTGGATATGCTACGATCATGATGACGATTGCCGGCGGGCCATTGGAAGTCCGCTTGCGGTCTGGGTTGGCTATCGGCCCGAGCAATTCCGGCTGCTCAAGGGAACGCCGAAAACCTTTTCCCGGACTCGCGGCGTCGTAAGGACATTCTGCCCGGACTGCGGGACCTCGATAGGCTACAGCGATGACGGCCTGCCGAATGAGCTTTATCTGACAATCGGCTTCTTCGATAATCCCGAGCGTTTCCGGCCCCAGGCACATGCCTATTGGGACCTGCGACTGCCTTGGGTCGATGTTGACGACGACCTGCCGCGCATCGATCAGTATTCGAGAAAGCGCAATGCGGAATTCGGCAATCCGCGTGACAGATAGCAGAATAGCATCTCCCGCCGTGGAACCGGACAATCCTGAGGGGGTTTGTCCGAGTGACAACGGGTGCCGACATGCCGTCGACTGTGATCCGCGAAACGAGCTACGACCCCACGACCAGGATCCTTTCCGTCTGGTTTGTGCCGAGTGGTATTCGCTATGATTACGGGGACGTGCCCCCGGCAACCTACGCCGCTTTCAGAAAGGCGTCATCCAAAGGCCGCTTCTTCAATGAATTCATTCGCGACCGGCACAAACATCACCGGTTTGTGAAACGGGAGGCAGGCGGGAAATGAAGTGCTTTAAGGGGCTTTGCGGGGGTCACTGTCCGGACAGCTTTTGCTTGATCTTCTTTATCATGCCGTCGTGAGGTTGAGCCATGAAACGGTTCTCGATGCCGGCCCATTCTGATATGCGAACGATGTCCTCAAAGCTGGCGAGGTCGACGCTTGCTTCCGGCGCCAGCGGCTTGCCTTGCCGCAAATCGTCGAGCGCCTGCTGCACGGCATGGACAGCGCGGAACAAAAGCGTCGTCGGATAAAGGATCATGTCGTAGCCCATTTCATGCAATTCGGCAGGCGATTGCCAAGGCGTCTGGCCGCCACGCTCCAGGATGCTTGTGGCCAGTGGAACGTCCCTAAACGCCTCGCCGACCTGTGTCAGTTCCTCCACGCTGGTCGGCCCCTCGACGTAAACACCGTCGGCGCCGGCATCGAGGTAGCGCTTGCCGCGCTCTATCGCGTCGCGCAGCCCGTGCGGTTGCCGCGCATCGGTGCGGGCAAGCAGGAAGAAATCCGGGTCGTCGCGTGCCGCGACGGCGGCGCGAATCTTTTCCTCCATGAATTCCGACGCAACGACCTCCTTGCCTGGCATGTGGCCGCAGCGTTTTGGTGGCTTCTGGTCCTCGATGAACAGGGCCGAGGCACCGATCGCCTCGTAGCTCCTGACAGTGCGCGTCACATTCTTGACATCGCCATAGCCGTCGTCGCCGTCGATCAGCACCGGCAGGTCGGAAGCTTCGACGATTTCGCGCGCCCTGGCGTGCTTTTCACCGAACTGTTCGAGATCGATGTCAGGCACCGCGTGCATGGCCGCGACCATAGCGAAGCCACCGATCTGATAGGCCGGGAACCCGGCGCGCTCGATCAACCGGGCCGTCAGCGCGTCACCGGCCGACGGCAACACCAGCGGCGCGTTATGATCAATCATCGATTTCCAGGACGGACGCCGGACCATTTTCGAACCTCCGGTCGGAAACGCGATCGATAGATCGAGGTTCCAGGAGCTTTGGCGAACAAAGGACTTCAGCCGGAGTTGGCAGTTCTCAAGGCGCCAGATTTCATTGGGCTCGTGCATGCGTTAGGCGTCAAAGGGCGGCGCTTCACGTCAGTGAACGACCTT
Organism: Mesorhizobium sp. M0047; assembly: GCF_040323315.1. Classification (NCBI taxonomy): domain Bacteria; kingdom Pseudomonadati; phylum Pseudomonadota; class Alphaproteobacteria; order Hyphomicrobiales; family Phyllobacteriaceae; genus Mesorhizobium; species Mesorhizobium sp. M0047. Next base: position 7,661 of record NZ_JAMYUW010000050.1, read on the forward strand.
GCGGTCTTGCCGATGCGCTTGCTGGCGCCGATGCGGTTGGCGGTTTGCATCTGTTTGAGATCACCATCAACGGTGATGTAGAATTGGCTGTCTCCAACGAAATCGCCGAGCACCTTCGCTGCTGTTCGACCGACTTTCGAGACATTGCGAGCGCCGTTGGCGGCGTGAATGGTCGGTGGAAATCAAATCCGCAACCGACTTGTGAGAAGTCTCGGGGGAACCTCCCCGTAGTCCCGCCGTTGTGCCGTATCGAGGCCAACGAAATGCTGGCAAAGCCGATTGGGCTGGAATCGCGAGTGCAATAGGAGTTCGAGAATCTATGCCTACCAAGAAACCGAAGATCGAAAGCAAGGACAAGAAGGCATTGCGCCTGGCGGAGACGACCGACGTTTCGCCGAAACAGGCCAAGGACCTCATGCAAAAGCATGGCAAGGACAGTTCGAAGGTTGAAAAGGAAGCCAAGAACTTCAAGGCGGAAGGATAGCCGCCTCAGAAGGAAGTAACGCACTCCCACCGTCCAGTCCTAACGCCTCCATCTGCCTGCGGACATTTCCCAACTGCGCCTTCGGAGAGTTCGAACAGGCACCTTGGCTACGCGCCGGTTCAGCGCAACTCGTTCGACCCGTCAGCGACGCCCACGCGATGCCGATAGACCATCTCCCATCCCTTCCAGCCTGTGAACAGCAGGATGAGAGCCACTATCAACGAGAGGATCAGGCCGGTGGGAACCACAGCCGCCGCGCCATGCTCGTATCGGGAGTACCAGTTGTAAAGTTCGATCAGGACGACAAGTACATTTCCACCTGCATGAAGCCATGCCGTTGTAAGATTGCGAATTTGAACATCGCCCAAGACATCCGTGAGGCCGGCAAGGGCTGCCAGGGCGGCCATTATCAGGCCCGCTCCAAGGAGCCAAAGCGTACCGGTGACCCAGCCCGGGTTAGCGGTTCGCCAGAAGATCAGGTCGCAAACCAAGGTGGCAACAAAAAACGCGATCGGGAAAGGAATCAACATGGGATGGATTGGATGGCCGGAGACGCTGGCTGTGCTGCGCGGGTTGTGGGTCATTATGATGCCTCCAACAGACGTCGCGCCGACGCGTCCACGCCGGCGGCAGTGCATGTCCAAGATGGCGCGCATAGAGGACCAAGATGCCCGTCTATGCCGGCTAGGGGGCCTAACCCGAAACCACAGGCAGAACGCTGGCTGCTACGGAATGTTCCATAACCCGGCTCGCTCAATGCCACGAACGCAAGCGAAGCGCCGCAGCGCCGATCATGCAAGACCGGGGATCGCTCTGGTCTTGCCGCTCATGTGGGCGCCCAGTGTCAGCGCTTGCGGGAAACTGCGGACAGCCGCACCCATCAATGCTGCGCCGCCGGGACAGAGGGCCGTTCGGGCAATGGCTGCAGCTGCGTAGACCCGTGTCGAAAACAGTTTCCTCCAGGCCGCTTGATAGCGTCTGCCTGCAGCTTCGCGGCCCGCCTGGCCGCTTGACGCGCCGGCGAGTTCGGCGGCCAGCAGCCAGCTGGACTGAAGTGCCATCGAGATGCCTTCGGCGATGATCGGATGAGACTCGCCTGCGGCATTGCCGACGCGAAAGATATCCTTTTCATAGCAGGCGCGGATGCCAGGCCGGATCGGGCCGGCTGCAAGCCACGGACCGTCGAGGCACGCCCGGTCAAGAGCATCGCTCACACCTCGGCAAGAAGCCATGAGATGGCGAAAGACCGCCTCAGCCGCCGACGGATGGCCGTCCTGCCGGGGCCTATCAGGTTCGGAGACATGGTTCATGCGCAGCCGCGCGAGCATGTCACGCCTTATGCAGCAAGAGATCGACATGCGGCCATGATCGGCAAGGACCATGCCGCCATAGCCGCCGGGAAATATCAGCAGAGGCATCAGATCAGACGCGAGCGACGCCCCGGTGAAATGCGCCTTGAAGCCGAGCAGGTCAGACGGGTGGCTGGCCTTGTTGAGCTGGCTTGGCAGCGGTCCCGGTTCCCAGGAACCATGCGCGGCGACGACCACCTGGGACCGCAAGATTGTCGTTCCGTCCCCGGAATTCCGGTCCTTTGCCTGAATTCGCACGGCTTGCATCTCGCCATCCTGATCAATGGCGACGGGGCGAAAAGGCTGAAAGATTTCAGTGCCCGCCGATCGCGCCGCCTGCAGCAGCAAATGGTCCAGCATGTCCCGGCCGAGCGCCCGGCCGAAGGTGCCTTCTACAGGAGGCCCATATTTTGCACCCGGCATCGGCGCCTCGATGCAAGTCGCGCCGGAAAAGAAGCCGACGCGGCGGATTTCGGGGCCGGCATTGGCGCGCCAGGCATCGCCGACCTCCAGTCGGTCGAGAAGTGCCAGATTGCTCGCGGAGATGTATTCGCCACATACCTTGCGGCGCGGGAACATTTTCTTTTCCACGATCGCCACGGACCACCCGCGCCGGGCCAGCAGCAAAGCCAGCGAAGTGCCTGCCGGGCCGGCCCCGATGACAATCGCATCGTGCGTGGATGGTCGCCTCATGATCATCTCGATCGCGCACTGGCGCCGACGAAGACGTGAGAGAACGGACCGGCACGCCGCTCCTCGAGTGGCCTGCCGCCGGCCGCAAGCCAGAGGTCGGAAAGCTCCTTACCACGAAAGCCGGCACGCACGCTCTGAGCCGCGTCATGTCGAGTGACGTCGTTGGCGCCGATCGCCGGGAGAAGACGGGTCGCGGCCAGCGCGAACCTTGCCCTCCGCGGTTCCGTCGCCAGGAGCAGCGGGGCTTTCCACGCCAGCAGTGAAAACAGACGCACGAGCTCGGTGTCATCGAAATGATGCAGGAAGAGATTGACGGTGATCGCGTCGAACCACTCGCCCCCGTTCCCTTCGGCCCAGTCGAAGACGTCGGCGGTGACGACTTCAGCGCCCCATCCCAACCTGTTGAATTCGGTGAGAATTCCGGGACCGGCGAGACAGACGCGGTCGAGCAGCGTCAGCTCTACCTCGGGCCAGTGCCGTGCCATTCGCTTCGCGAGCTTGAGCATGAAGGTGCCGTCGCCGGCGCCGATCTCCAATATGCGGCGCGGTGGTCGTGGCACGAATTTCCTGAGCAAAGACGCCATGATCGGCGCTTGAAACATCAACGCATTGATCCAACGGAGGTCGCGGCGCGAGGCCAGCGCCCGCGGGTCGCCGGCCGCAAGTCCGTCGAGGATTTCCGGGACGAGGCTGCGGTGACTGAGCGCGTTCATGACACGGTTCGAAAAAGCATGGTTTCGGCAGTCAGTCCGGGCCCGAACGACATTCCGCAGCCGAGCAGTCCGGATGGGGCCTTCAGCATTTCTTCCATCACGAACATCACCGTCGCCGACGACATGTTGCCATATCGGCGCAGCACCTCGCGCGATGGCGTCAGCGCGGCGGGCTCGAGTTTCAGCGCCCTCTCGACGGCATCGAGAACCGAACGTCCGCCCGGGTGCACGGCCCAGAGGTCGATCGCGTCCGGTGGCCGGTCGCCGAGAAAGGCATCATGGTTGCTCCGCAATACCTCTTGGATCGCCGTCGGCACCTGGCCGGAAAGAACCATGTCGAAGCCATGGTCGCGAATATCCCATCTCATCAGGTCGCGCCGCTCATCCGCGACCATGCAATGAAAGCTGTCGAGTGCAAGGCCGGGCGGTTCGGCGGTGACAAGAGTTGCCGCGCAGCCATCGCCCCAGAGGCAGAAGGACAGCAGCTTTTCCAGTTCGGGGCTTTCCCTGAGATGCAAGGTACAGAGCTCGATATTGACCAGCAGGATCCTGGCTCGCGGATCTGACCTGACGATGTGGCGGGCAAGCTTGAGGCCGTTGATCGCCGCGTAACAGCCCATGAAACCGATTATCGTGCGTTCGATGCCGTCCGGGAGGCCGCAGCGTTTGACCAGATCCAAGTCGATGCCGGGCGCGGAGAAACCGGTGCAGGTGGTGACGATGAGATGCGTGATAGGCGATGCATCATCGGCAAGGTGCAGCCCGTCGACGGCTTTTTGCGCCAGCACAGGAGCGGCTTCGCCAAACATCGCCATTCTCACGGAAGTCCCCGGGAACGCGCCGCGAATGAAGGTTCCGCAAAGGTCGGCAGATGGCCCTTCCGGGTCGAGAGCAGGTGCAAAGCAGGAATAGCGGCTCTCTATGCCGGCAAGGCCGGCCATCCGTTCGAAAATCCTGCGGTGACGGACGGCGATCATGGAGGCCGCGAACCGAAGATAGAAGCTATGAACCTCATATTCGGGAACCGCTGTCGCAATCCGGTTGATATAGGCGTTAGCGGGCATTTCCGTCTCCCAGGGCGCCGCACGCTGCATGCGCGGATGCCCGAGTGATCTTTGCTGAATGGCGCCAGTTTTAGAGGGCCTGGCTTGAGCGTTGTTCCATGAACGCTTCATAGAGCCGATTTCATCCCGGGCGGCCGCACCGCCACGGAACACCATATTGGTCTCGCAATCGGGAACCGCGCGCTTCCATGTCGCGGTTGGCGAACGTTACTGCGGCCGCGTATCGCCAGCGTCCGCCATCTCGTCCTTGAAGTTAACCTTCGTGCCCTGCTGCACCATGGCAGCGAGGTCTTCGGCATCCCAGTTGGTCAGCCGGATACAGCCATGCGAGAAGGTTGTGCCGATCTTGCCGGGTTCGGGCGTGCCGTGAATGCCGTAGCTTTCGATTGAGAGGTCGATCCAGACCGATCCCACGGGATTGTTGGGCCCCGCAGCGATGGTAAAGGGCCGCTTGCTCTTCACTCCCTTGAAGGCGAAGTCCGGATCGTAGTGATAGGTGGGGTTATGCACCACGCGTTTGACTTCCGCCGTACCGCTCGGCGCCGGCTTTTCGTCGCTGCCGATCGAGGCGGGATAGACTGCGAGCCATTTGCCGGACGGATCGAGCACACGCACCAAGCGAGCGCCCTTGTCGACCTCGATAGCGGCAACGGCGTCAGGACGATCGCCCCGTCCAACATCCGGTACCGCCAACGTCGCGCCTGCTCTCTTGAAGCCGACACCCGGATTGAGCCCTCTGAGCAATTGTTCGCTGATATGGAAGCGCTCCGCCAGCTTCTCCACCGCATTGCGATAGCCGAGCCGCCGCAGGTGGGCCATCTTCTCCATGCGAGCCGGAATGCGCCTGGTGAACGGCCCGTGTATGTCCTTGGACGTTACCTCATAAGTTACCAGGACCGGACCGGCGGAATTCGCCACGAGCTTGTCCCAGGTCTCCTGAGTGAGCTTGCCGTCGGCCCGGAATCCGTTCGCCGTCTGAAAGGCGCTAATAGCCTTGGCGAAATTCTCTGATAGCCGGCCGTCGATCAGGCCCGGCGAGAAACGGGCGCGATCCAGGAGAATCTGCGCCTTCAGAACTGTCGGATCGATGCCCGTCGGCTCGCCGGCGGCGAATTGGGCCTGATTGACAGCGGATGGGTCCAGCTTGGCCGCCTCCGTCCCGCCGCATGCGAGGACGAGCGCCGCCGCGGCGACAAGAAGGAGCCTGATCATCGATGTCACTCCCTGGACAGCAACAGAACTCTGCTTCTATGACGCGGCACGCCCTATCTGGTTCCCTTTGCTGACACATCCATGATCGGCGACAGGGGGCGACGCTTAAGGCGCCCGCAGGTGTTGGCGCCTTCTCACGGCCGCGGACTTGCTAGGCAAGGCCTCGTGCGAAAGCACGGCAGGGATAGTCCCAAGGTGAGCAGAAGCCGGCTCGCTCGCCTTAAGTTGCGGACCCGGCCTGCATTACCGAGCGGCTATGGCGCGCGATGACGCTTTCCTCGTCAGTCGCAATCACACGCACTTCCACCTTGCTGTCCGGACGACTGACGATCTCGGCGTGGGCGTCATTGGCCGGGTCGTCGAGCGCCACGCCGAGCCACGTCAATTTTTCGCATATCGCCTTGCGGATGGACGATGAACGTTCGCCGATGCCTGCGGTGAACACGAGGCATTCGAGACCACCCATCGTGTTTGCGAGCGCTGCTGCTTCCCTCGCGGCGCGGAAAGCGAAAAGCTCGATCGCCTCGCGGGCACGAGGGTCGCTGCTTGCCTCCAACGTGCGCATGTCGCCCGAAACGCCGGACACGCCGAGCAGTCCGGATTTCTCATAAAGCATTGTCTGCAGCTCGTCCGCTGCCATGCCCCTCTCCAGCAGGAAGTACAACAGCACGCCGGGATCGATGGCGCCGCAACGTGTACCCATGACGAGACCATCCAGTGCCGAAAAGCCCATCGTCGTATCGACGCTTTTGCCGTCGCGCAGAGCGCAAAGGCTTGCCCCATTGCCGAGATGAGCAACGATTGTCCGTTTTGCCGCGAGCGTGGGCGATATCTCGCTCAGCCGCCTAGCAATATATTCGTAGGAGAGGCCATGAAATCCGTAGCGTCGCAGTCCCTCCCCTTCATATTTTTGCGGCAGGGCAAAGCGCCGCACGAGCGGATCGATCGTTTGATGGAACGCGGTATCGAAACATCCGACCTGTGGCAGGTCCGGCTGCAATGCGGCTATCGCGCGAACTGGCGCGAGACTGCGAGGCTGATGCAAAGGCGCGAGTGCGGTCAGCCTGTCCAGCGCCTCAATGGTAGCGGGCGTCAGACGGACTGGTTTGCTGAACTCGTTACCGCCATGCACGATGCGATGGCCGACACAGATCAGTTCTCTTCCACCAAGTTCGCCCTGCACCAGGGTCAGTAGTTCGCCAATCCCCGCGCCATGAGGATCGTCCGCGTTAAACTCCCTATCACACTGCACTGTCCCATCGGCCGCCTTTGCGGTGAGTCTGGGCGTGTCGCCCAGATCCAGAGTGCCGCGCGAAACGAGCTGCTGGCCGTCCGACGAGCCAAGATCGTATAGCGCGAACTTGACGCTGGACGAACCGGCATTCAGCGCCAGGATCGACTGACTCATCAACTGGCCTTTGCCCCGTTCGCAGCCGGCCAACTCCATTTCTGGATCTCGGGCATGTCTTCGCCGTGCTCGCGGACATAGGCCTTGTGCTTGGCCAGTCGATCGTGAAGTTCGCCAGCGAGGCTTTCCGCTCTTTGGGCCAAGCCCGGCACACGTGCGATCGCGGCAAGTGCAAGGTGGTAGCGGTCGAGTTCGTTGAGTACCACCATGTCGAATGGCGTTGTCGTCGTGCCCTCCTCGCGAAAGCCGTGCACATGCATGTTGTCATGATTGGCACGACGGTAGGTCAGGCGATGGATGAGATAGGGATAACCGTGATAAGCAAAAATCACCGGCCTTGTTTTCGTGAACAGCGCATCGAAAGCCTGGTCGGTGAGACCGTGCGGATGCTCGGTGTTCGACTGCAACGTCATCAGGTCGACAACGTTGACGACGCGGATTCTCAGATCGGGGATTGCAGAGCGAAGAATGTCCGTCGCGGCCAGCGTCTCCAGCGTCGGCACATCGCCGGCACAGGCGAGGACCACATCCGGTTCCTCGCCTTCTGAAATCGTGCCAGCCCATTCCCAGATGCCCGCGCCGGCCTTGCAGTGCGCTTCAGCATCTTCGATAGACAGCCACTGCGGCGTCGGCTGCTTGCCGGCGGTGATGACGTTGATGCGGTTGTAGGTTCTCAGGCAATGGTCGGTGATCCACAGCAGCGTGTTGGCATCCGGCGGGAAATAGAGCCTGACCGTGTCGGCCTTCTTGTTGGCGACAAGGTCAGCGAAGCCCGGGTCCTGATGACTGAATCCATTGTGATCCTGGCGCCAGACATGAGAGGTCAGCAGGTAATTGAGTGAAGCGATCGGTTTGCGCCAGGCAAGCTCGCCAGAGGTCTTCAACCATTTTGCATGTTGGTTGACCATGGAGTCGACGATGTGAATGAACGCCTCGTAGCACGAGAACAAACCGTGGCGGCCTGTAAGCAGATAACCTTCCAGCCAGCCCTGGCAGAGATGCTCGCTCAGCACTTCCATCACCCGGCCGTCGCGGGAAAGATGGACGTCGTAGGGTTCGATGCGCTCCATCCAGATCCGATCCGTGACCTCGAATACATCGTCAAGGCGATTGGAAGACGTCTCGTCCGGTCCCATCAGCCGAAAATTTCGCGCTTTGGCGTTAAGGCGAAAGACTTCACGAAGATAGCCACCGCAAATCCGTGTCGCCTCGGCAATGACGCCTCCGGGCCGAGGCACTTCGAGCGCCAGGCTCTTCCAGTCCGGCAGCGCCAGGTCGCGCTTCAACAACCCGCCATTCGCATACGGAGTTGCGCCCATGCGCTTTGTTCCTGTCGGGGCAAGGGTCGCGAGTTCCGGCAGCAGATGTCCATCCTCATCGAACAGCTTTTCCGGTTCGTAGCTTCGCATCCAGGTTTCGAGGATCTTGCGGTGCTCGTCATTGCCGCGGGCGTTCGATACCGGCACTTGATGCGAACGCCAGAAACCCTCGACTTTTTCGCCATCGACCTCTTTCGGTCCAGTCCAGCCCTTGGGGCTGCGCAGGACGATCATCGGCCACTGCGGACGTTCGCCACGCCGTCCCGGACCTCGTGCCTGTTCCTGAATGGAATGGATCCGATCGAGCACACTGTCGAGCGTCCTGGCCATCGCTTGGTGCATGGCGACCGGCTCATGGCCTTCGACAAAGAACGGTTCGTAGCCGTAGCCGGTGAACAGGTTGCGCAACTCCTGGTCATCCATGCGGCCGAGGATCGTCGGGTTGGCGATCTTGTAGCCATTGAGATGAAGGATTGGCAGCACTGCGCCATCCGAGGCCGGGTTCAGGAATTTGTTGGAATGCCACGCTGCCGCGAGCGGACCGGTTTCGGCCTCGCCGTCGCCAACGACGCAGGCAACCACCAGATCCGGATTGTCGAAGGCCGCGCCGAAAGCATGGACCAGGGCATATCCCAGTTCGCCGCCCTCATGAATGGAGCCGGGCGTTTCGGGCGCCACGTGACTTGGCACCCCGCCTGGAAAGGAAAATTGCCGGAACAGTTTTCTCAGGCCGTCTTCGCCTTGGCCGATATCGGGGTAGATCTCGCTATAGGTGCCCTCGAGCCAGGTGTTGGCGACCATTGCCGGACCGCCATGTCCTGGACCGCAGATAAACAGCACATCAAGATCACGCTCACGGATAATTCGGTTCAGATGCAGGTAGAGAAAATTGAGGCCCGGGGTTGTACCCCAATGGCCGAGCAACCGCGGCTTGACATGCTCGGCTTTCAAGGGTTGGCGCAGCAGCGGATTGTCGAGCAGATAAATCTGGCCAACCGAGATGTAATTCGCGGCGCTCCAGTAGCGGTTCATGAGATCGATCCGTTCGAGGCTGATCGCCTGCGCGGCAGCCTTGTCGTTCATCGTCCAGTCTCCAGCATCGGTTTTCCAGCATCGTTTCGCTGGAGATAACTGGAGCGACTTCGCGCCTGAGCAAGCCCAAATTGGCGATGGCGTTCGAAGGAATGTCCAGGCGACGCTTGGGCAAGCAAGAAACCGTCGGCGTCTCCAGCCGGGTCAGTGGACTTGTCCTGCAACACAGAAGGAACTTTGAGGCCCTCCAACGGTTAGAGGCATGAGCCGGGAGAGCCGCCGAAGGCAGAGGAAGTGGCCCACCCGCTAATGTCGAAGGATATCCTTGAACAATTGCGGACAAGCGGCCGCCAAGGGAGCTGAAAATGCTCGATCTTCCCAGTGCTCGCGATCGGATGGTCAATGTGCATATCGCCCGGCGTGGCATCCGCAATCGCGAGATCCTGCAGGCCATGCGGGAAGTTCCGCGCGAGGCTTTCGTTGATCCCGGCTTCGAAGAATTCGCTTATGAAGACGGACCACTGCCCATCGCTGACGGGCAGACGATTTCGCAACCCTACATCGTCGCGCTCATGACTGAACTGGCGGACGTCAAGGCTGGCGACCACGTACTGGAGATTGGCACCGGCTCGGGCTATGCGGCGGCCGTGATGAGCCGGATCGTCGAACAGGTCTACACGATCGAGCGCCATCCCGGATTGGCTGAAACCGCGAGGCGTCGGTTTGAGAGGCTTGGCTACGAGAACATCGAGGTCAGGACCGGCGACGGCACCAAGGGCTGGCCGGAAGCAGCGCCCTACGACGCCATCGTGGTGACGGCCAGCGGACCAGGCGCGCCGCTCGCCCTGCAGGAACAACTCGATGTCGGCGGCAGGCTTGTCATTCCGGTCGGTGACGATCTGGATTCGCAACGCCTGCTCAAGGTCACCCGAACGGGCGCTGCAAGCTACAGCGAGGAGGATTTTGGCGGCGTGCGGTTCGTCCCTCTCATCGGCGAGCAAGGCTGGCCCGAAGGTGGCGAGATCGCCGAGATCCGTCGTCCGCTCCGACATCCGCATCCCGCCAGTCTGCCCGATATGATCGCAATGGCCGCCGAACCGCTTCCGGATTTCGACGACCCCGCCTTCGGCGAAGTGTTCGATCGGTTCGCCGACCGGCGCGTCGTTCTGCTCGGCGAAGCAAGCCATGGCACGTCGGAGTTTTACAGGGTGCGCGCGGCGATCACCCGCCGGCTCGTCGACAAGCACGGTTTCACGATCGTTGCGGTCGAAGCTGATTGGCCCGATGCCGCGGCCATCGACCGCTATGTTCGTCATCGCGAGCCACGTGCCGGTGTCAGCGCGCCATTCCAGCGGTTCCCGACCTGGATGTGGCGCAACACCGACGTCGCGGCCTTCACCGGCTGGATGCGCGACCACAACGAGAAGCTCGAGCCATCCAGGCAAGCGGGATTCTACGGTCTCGACATCTACAATATGAGCGGGTCCATTGCTGCGGTTCTCGAATATCTTGATCGGGTTGATCCGCAGGCAGCAAAGATCGCGCGCGAGCGCTATGGCTGCCTGACCCCATGGCAAAATGAACCGTCCACCTACGGCCGTGCGGCGCTGACCTCGGGCTACCGGGCATGCGAGCAGGCGGTTCTTGAGCAATGTCGAGACCTGCTCGCCAGGCAACTGGACAATGCCCGACGGGACGGCAGCGACTTTCTCGATGCCGCTCAGAACGCCCGGTTGATTGCCTCCGCCGAACGCTATTACCGGATCATGTACTATGGCGGCGCGGAATCCTGGAACCTCCGCGACACGCATATGTTCGAAACGCTGGAACATCTGCTGGACGCCAACGGACCGAATTCCAAGGCGGTTGTCTGGGCGCACAATTCGCATATCGGCGATGCCCGTTATACCGAAATGGGCGTTGTCCGGGACGAACTGAATATCGGCCAGCTTTGCCGGCAACGGTTCGGCGACAGGGCAGCCCTGATCGGCCTGGGCACGCATTCCGGCACCGTGGCCGCCGCCTCCGACTGGGACGGCGAAATGAAGGTGAAGCAGGTGCGGCCCTCACACGCAGACAGCTACGAGCGGCTTTGCCATGACTGCCGCATTCCGCGTTTTCTGCTCGACCTGAAGCGCGACGAGGCGCTGCGCGAGCGGCTCCTGGAACGCAGGCTGGAGCGCTTCATCGGGGTGATCTATCGGCCGGAAACCGAACTGCGAAGCCACTATGCGGATGTTTCGCTGCCCCAGCAATTCGACGCCTTCTTGTGGTTCGACAAAACCACCGCGGTAACGCCGCTTGGCCCGGAGCATGCAAGAGCTGGTGTTCCCGACACCTATCCGTTCGGACTTTAGCCGCCGGCGAAAGGCGAATGGCCCGGAACATTTCGGCTGGCCTCGGGTTTTGAAACCGAACCCCTCGAAGGAGTTGTCTCATGAGCACGAGCAGACATCCAAAGTGGAAAAAGCCGAGCGATGCCGACCTGGTGAACAATCCGGGCATCGGAACCTCCAAGGGCACGATCAAGGAAGGCGATGACCTCGACCTTGAAGGCGAAAACACGATCGAAGGCGACGTCGAGAATGACACGACGGCCGCCGGCGGGATCAATCCAAGGCAGAAAATGCGGACGAACAAGTAGCGTGCCGAATTGCACGAGAAAGGAGGCTATCGATGGCCGGAAACAAAACCCACGAGCAAAGCCTTCGCGTAATCGAAAAGCGCGAGAATACTAAGAATGCCGGCAAGGACTTCGACGCGAAGACTGAGCTGGCAAAGTCCGACGCTGAGCGCGCAGCCTCGCGGCAGGACAACCTCAGGCCCAAGCTGAGGGATATTGCCGACCCCGATGATCGGAACATCATCCGCGGAGAGAACCAGGAAAGCTCTCACAACAAGCGTCGGGGAGGTCGTTGAGGTCGGCTCCATACGCCGATATCCGCGCAGCAACTGTCTTCCGAAGGAGCAACTCATGCCACTCACGCTCAGCAGTTCCGCCTTTGCCGAAGGCGCAAAAATCCCTGAAAGATATACGCGGGACGGCAAGAACGTGTCTCCGCCGCTGAAGTGGTCGGGGGTACCTGATGATACGAGGAGCCTTGTTCTCGTCGTCCAGGATCCGGATGCACCAAGCGGAACGTTCGGCCATTGGGCAGTGTTCAACATATCCGCCGACACCCGGGAACTTCCCGAGGCGGCAAGCGGCAAGCCGGGTCCGCAGGCCCTCAGGCAGGCGACGAACGATTTCGGCAACGCCTACTATGACGGCCCTGAACCGCCGGTCGGGCACGGCGTCCATCATTATCATTTCCGGCTGGCCGCACTCGACACGCCAAACCTTGCTATCCCGGCAAGCGCCGACGTCCAGCGTATCTGGCAGGAAGCACAAAAACATCTGATCGAGCAGGCAGAACTCGTCGGAACATACGAACGGATTTGATGGGTTGCTTGCAGCCGGCGGAAGGAACCCGGATCGCGTGGCCGATGTCGGCGTGAACGGAACAGTTCTTCTCCTTAACGGTTGTTCGGGAAAGGAGACGCGTCATGTTTGAAAGCGTCATGTGGTTGATTGTCGTGGCCGGCGGGCCACTGTTGCTGATCATACTGATGGCCTATGTCTTGCTGACACGCCGCCGCCTTGGCCCCGCCGAAAGCAAAGAGCGTGACCGCGCAACCGACCGGCTGTATCGCCAGGACAGGCGATGATTGGGGAGGTGGGCGGGCGGGAATCGCACGGCTAGGGGCACGCGACGATTCCCAACCCTGATCAGTGCATGATCCTTTGCCTCAACCAAGCGAGAAACCTGTTGCCGCCGATCGTTGCGCGGACCCGGGCTGCCGCCCACCGCGCCTTCATGGAAGCGCCTACGTGACAGTCGCAGACGATGTCGTGCAGTTGCCAGTCATTCAACTCGAAGAAGCGCTTGGCTTCGCCATAGGTGTCATTCCTTAGGCCCGACGCGCGCAGCACCGAGTCTTCGAACGCGACGGCAATTGCCGAACCCTCGCCACGCACCGTGGCACGAGCTTCCGGGTGCAGATGCTCGGTGCCGGAAAACGCTGCGAGGAGCCGCTCGGGATTCTGCTCGAGAAGTTCAGCCCAGCGCTCGATGCGCTGGTTTCGTGTCATTGCCGAATATGCAGCCGAGGACTCGATGGCGGCGACGGCATGCAGTTGGTCGAGTGTCTGATGTTTCATGGTCGGCTCCTGTTTCAAAGGGAGATGCACCCACGCCTTCAGAGGAATTATCGCGCAGCGATGCTGCGACAAGAGCAAAAGCCTGACAGAATTCGTCACCGCCAAGTTCAACCGGCTGGATCGTAAACGCGCCGGACGCGTTCATCGAAGAGATGGGGTCATCACTGCCCGCGGTTTGCCCATGCTCGTCCAGCCGATCGACTATTTTCTTGTTGCCTGGTTCATTCTTGCTGCTGCCTCGACGGTCTATGTCGGGATAGATCAGCACCGCAACAATCCCGAACCGGCGGTGATGAAATGGGGGTCATCCTGGTCACCCTCTATATGGGCCCCGTCGGCCTGCTGCTCTATGTGTTGGCCGACAAGGAGCCGCGACCGGGCGAGCACGAGGACTTCACGAGGCCGCTGTGGAAACAGGGCGTCGGCTCGACCATTCACTGCGTTGCCGGAGATGCTACAGGCATCATCCTCGCCGCCGTCGTCACGGCGACGCTCGGCCTTCCTATGTGGCTCGACCTCATTGTCGAATATGTTTCCGGCTTCGCCTTCGGTCTGTTCATCTTTCAGTCGCTGTTCATGAAGTCGATGATGGGCGGCAGCTATTGGGAAAACGTGCGCAAAAGCTTCCTGCCCGAATTCATTTCGATGAACTTCATGATGGCGGGTATGGCGCCTGTCATGAGATTCCTGATGATGGGGCGCGACATGCGCGCGATGGAGCCGACGGAACTGCTGTTCTGGGGCGTGATGTCGATCGGCGTCATCGCCGGCTTCACACTCGCCTACCCTGCCAATGTCTGGCTGGTGGCGCGCGGACTGAAGCATGGATTGATGACGCAGCGCCGGCAGACCACCGGAACGAGCAGTCGAGAGAAATCTGCTCACCAACCGCACGGAACAGGCCACAACGAGACCTCCCACAGCGGCAAAAGCAGTGGCCACCAGATGAAGACGGACGCCACGACGCCGCAGGTTTCGGCACTCGGCATTGTATCCGTAATTGCGCTGGCGATCGGCATGGCCGCACCGGCTAACTGGCTGAACCTGACGCTGTCGGCCCGTGATGTCGGCGGGGTAATCATGCCGCGAGGCATGATCATGGGCCGCGATACCCCGGCCGAGGCGATGCGTGACATGGCGGCAGCCGATCCGCGTCGGGTGACAGCATCCTACGATCTGTCCGCCAAGGGCGGCCAGGAATTGCCGTTCCGCCTGGAGAACGGCGTCAAGGTGTTCGAACTCAGGCCGTCAGTGATCCGTTGGCAGATACTGCCCAACGTCGCGGTCGATGCCTACGCCTATAACGGACAGATTCCCGGGCCGCGCATCCACATTCGCCAAGGTGACAGGGTCCGCATCAATGTCACCAACGACCTGCCGGAGGAAACGACGGTGCATTGGCACGGCATGATCCTGCCGAACCAGATGGACGGACCCGCCGAGATTACCCAAGTGCCGATCGAGCCCGGGCAAACCTACTCCTATGAATTCACCGCCACACAGCACGGGACCTATTTCTATCATCCGCACGCCAAGCCCGACCGCACCCAGGCACTCGGGCTCTACGGAGCGCTGATCATCGACCCCGCCAATCCCGCCGACGAGGTCCAGGCCGACCAGGACTATATTATCGAGCTCCAGGAATGGCTGGTGCGTGACGGCCTGACCTACCCGGCGATGCCGATGGAAGGCGGCATGCCGAACTTCTTCACCATCAACGGCAAAGCGTATCCTTCAACCGATACGATCCATATGAAGGTCGGCGAAACGCTGAAGGTGCGTTTCATCGGCACCAACAATGGCTTTATCCATCCGATGCATATCCATGGCGGACCGTTCGAGCTCGCCGCCCGTGACGGCGAGACACTTGCCCCTTCGGCACGCTTCCTGGCCGACACGATCAATGTTGGGCCGGGGCAGCGCTATGACGTCGTCTGGAAAGCACAGCGGCCCGGCAAATGGCTGATCCACTGCCACATTCCGCATCACACGACGAACAACAATGTCGAGGAAAAGGGCGGCGGCGGACTGATGGTCATCATCGATGTCAGCTAACCGGCACCGATGCCATGGCCGAACAGGTGCGCTCGGCCGACAAAGGAGCGATCCCATACCGACCCAGCAACCTCCAGCTCCAGCAACCGTCCGGACGCTGCTATTGTCGCGTCCTACTTCTTGATAATATTTCCGTCGCGCAAGTCGAATGCTTCGGTGCCGCGAGCCTGGCGATAGAAATCGTCCTGCAATTCACCCCATTCGCCGAGGAAGGCACCGCAATTGCTGCAATAGATTGGCGTCGACTCCTTGGCGTTGTCGGGTATGTCCATCTGGATCGTCCCGCAAGCCTTGCAATCAAGTTTGTCGTCCAATCGGCGTCCCATTTCGCAATGATTGCGCATTTTCACTCAGGAGCCAATTGTCGGTTTCGTACGAAGTGGCGCAGACCGCCCTGTGAGTTCATCAATAGCTGGCGCAGACTTGCTCCCACAGAGAGAAGGAAGTCGTAGAGAATTCAGCTATGGGCGTGAAATTGTCGGCCCTATTCGCGGGAATCAAAAAGGACGGCCAACCCCAACTTCCGCGTCAGGTCGACGATCTCCTCCATCAATTCGTTATCCGTATCCCGCATGTAAGGCGCGTCCCTGCGAATTGCCTCGATCATCGCTTTGACCGAGACGATATCGCCGTATCGCGCGCTTCCAAGCTCCAACGCCAGAAATTCCCTCGCGGTACCGACGGGCCTTATTGCTCCCCTAGCGATACTCATGCGGCTCCTCCCCATGGCCACGTTAGCTTTCATTTTGAGCCTGTCCGAGATGGAGATCAATTGATGGTATGATTCGTACAAAACCCGCTGAGCCGATATGCGACAACAATTGAAATTGGCCCAATGCGGCCGACCCACGGAACCATCATTCGGCATAAAGGTTGTGTCTCCAATCGTCCTGCGGAGAAAGCAAGGGAACGACCATGCGAATGTTGACGATAGTTGCCGCGCTTTCCGGAGCGGTCATCATGCAGCCTCTCTACGGGCAAACCATCGCCCCGCCGGGTCCACAGATGACACCGATGGAACCCCAGCCCGAGCCGATACCGCCCCGGCAAGGGGCTCCTGCTGAGAATTTCACCGATGTCGCCATCGTAGCCGTCGAGGACCTACCTGCGGAAATCAAGGCACAGGCGGAAGCCGTGATTACCCAGACCAGTGCGCAAGATCTGCTGCGTCTGCAGAACTCCATCGATGCATCGCCTCAGGCAACATTGGCGCTGAGGGCCAACGGGCTCAACTCTTCACAGGTCGTGGCCGCCAACATCGATGGTGATGGCACTTTGACGCTGATCATCCAAACGACAACTTGATCGGCCGTCCGAACATACGGCTACGCCGTGAAGCAACGAAACGCAGATGTCGCGGAGAGCCGCCATGGCCGAAGCCGCTGTTCGCAACTTCACCATCAATTTCGGACCGCAGCATCCGTCGGCCCACGGGGTCCTGCGGTTGGTGCTGGAACTGGATGGTGAGATCGTCGACCGAGCCGATCCGCATATCGGCCTGCTCCATCGCGGCACGGAAAAGCTCATAGAGTACAAGAACTATCTGCAGGCCCTGCCCTATTTCGACCGGCTAGACTATGTCGCACCGATGAATCAGGAGCATGCCTTCTGCCTCGCCGCCGAGAAATTGCTCGAAATATCAGTGCCAAGGCGCGGGCAACTTATCCGTGTCCTCTTTTGCGAAATCGGCCGGCTTCTGTCGCATCTCCTCAATGTCACGACCCAGGCCATGGACATCGGCGCACTGACCCCGCCGCTTTGGGGTTTCGCAGAGCGTGAGAAGTTGATGGTCTTCTACGAGCGCGCCTCGGGCGCCCGTATGCATGCGAATTATTTCAGGATCGGCGGCGTGCACCAGGACCTGCCTTCCGAGCTTCTCGATGATATCTGGAATTTCTGCGACCCGTTCCTGAAGGTCTGCGACAATCTCGACGACCTGCTCACCAACAGCCGCATTTTTAAGCAACGCAATGTCGATGTCGGCGCGATTGGGCTCGATGACGCCTGGGCGTGGGGCTTCTCCGGCGTGATGGTGCGCGGATCGGGAGCGGCATGGGACCTGCGCAAGGCACAGCCATACGAATGTTATCCCGAGATGGATTTCGACATACCGGTCGGAAAGAATGGAGACTGTTATGATCGGTACCTGGTTCGGATGGAGGAAATGCGCCAGTCGGTCCGGATCATGAGGCAATGCCTGGAAAAGTTGCGCTCGCCGCAAGGCCAGGGGCCGGTGGCGATCCCCAATCACAAGATCACGCCGCCGCCACGTGCCAAAATGAAGCGTTCGATGGAAGCAACCATCCAGCATTTCAAACTCTATTCGGAAGGGCATCGTGTGCCCGCCGGCGAGGTCTATGCGGCGGTCGAGGCTCCGAAGGGCGAATTCGGCGTCTATCTGGTTTCGAACGGAAGTAACGTTCCCTATCGATGCAAGATACGCGCGCCTTCCTTCGCCCATCTGCAGGCGATGGATTTCCTGTCCCGAGGGCACATGATCGCCGATGTCGCCGCAATCATCGGCTCACTTGATATCGTGTTCGGCGAGATCGACCGCTGACCGGTGCGCAAATCACATGCCCGCAGATCACATGCCATTGTCGAAATCGGTGGCCTCATCGGCGTGACGCATCATGCGGCGAAAGCTCATTGAGATGTGGGCGCGCCTGATGTGGCCGATCGACTCCCAGTCTCCGATCTCCGCAGCGGCAAGGACTTCCTCCATCTCCCGGCGGAAGGCGGTGAATTCTTCGACAAGGCCCAATTGCGGCATCATCTTCAGGACGACCCGCGCGACTTGAAAATACAGGCGCTCGCTGATCTCGCGCAGCGGCTGGTTGCCGGTCATCGCGGTGAGTTCGTAGAAGAAATCCATGTTAAGGCGCAAGAAAGCGCGCTGATCGGGGTTGAGGATATCGGAGTCACAGCGTGCGATAAGCGCCCTTATCCGATCGAGATCTTCCGGCTTGCGCGGGATCGGCGACAGCTTGCCGACCAGAAGCGCCAGCTCCAGCCTCAGATGATAGACCTGCTGGAGTTCCTCGATATCGACGTCCGTGACGATCGTGCCGACGCCATGGACGGATTGAACAAGACCTTCGGATTCGAGGCGCGCCAGCACGCGCCGAACCGGCGTCCGGCTGATCTCGAATTCCTGGGCGAGTTCTTCCTCGGAGAGATGGCTTCCCGGAGCATAGTCCAGCAGGCAGATGCGGTCGCGCAAGATCCGGTAGATGCGCTCGAACCGCTCCCGGGCCGAGAGCGGGCGCGGGGTCACGGCTGTGGGCGCGGCATCCGTTTCAAGCGTCATCCAGCCTCCAGGACAGCATGCAGAAACTGCCGTGTCCGCTCATTTTTGGGCGCCCCGAACAGTTCGTTTGGCGGCCCCTGCTCACAAATCTTGCCTTGGTAGAAGAAGCAAACGCGATCGGAAAACTCCTTGGCGAAGCCCATCTGATGGGTCACCATCAGCATGGTCAGATCATGCTCGCGCCCGATCTGCCTTATCACCTGCAGCACTTCGCCGACAAGCTCCGGGTCGAGCGCCGACGTCACCTCGTCGAACAGCATGATCTTGGGTCGCATGGCCAGTGCCCTGGCGATAGCGACGCGTTGCTGCTGGCCACCGGACAGCTGCGACGGGTAATGATCCTTCTTCTGAGCCAGCCCCACCAGTTCCAGCAATTCGGCCGCTCGCGCCTCTGCATCCGCGCGTTTCATGCCAAGCACCGTCATCGGCGCCTCGATGCAGTTGGCCATCGCCGTCATGTGCGGGAAGAGGTTGAAGGATTGGAACACCATGCCGATCTTCGCCCTGATGCGGCGAATATGCGCAAGGTCGGCGGGAACGAGCATGCCGTTCTTCTTCATGTGGGTCAGCGGCTCGCCTTCGACCCAGATGACGCCGTCGTTGATCGTTTCCAGCGTCATCAGCATTCGCAGCACCGTCGTCTTGCCGGAGCCGGAAGGGCCAATGATGGAAACCTTTTCACCGCGCGCGATTTCAAGATTGAGCCCGTCGAGGACGGTCAGTGAGCCATAGCGTTTCGACACATTGTCAAAACGGACCATCGGTTGTTCCGTCATCGCGTGGCCCTCTGGTTGAGCATGCGTTCGAGAGTCCGGATCAGCGCGGCTGAAACCAGGCTCATGGCAAGGAAGAACAGGCCGACCAGCGTGATCGGCTCGGTGTAGCGAAATGTTTCCGAGCCGATGATCTTGGCCGTCTGCATCAGCTCCATCACGGCGATCGCGGAAAGCAAGGGCGTCTCCTTGAACAAGGCGACGAGATAGTTGCCCAGTGCTGGAACGATCGGTGGAATCGCCTGCGGGATGATGATGTCGCGAAACGTCGTCCAGGCCGACAGATTGAGCGCGATCGAGGCTTCCCACTGACCGCGATGGATGTTGTCGAAACCGGCGCGATAGACCTCGGAACAATAGGCGGCGTAGTGGATGCCGATGGCAAGCACGCCGGCGGTGAATGCGTCGAGCACGAGGCCGAATTTCGGGAAGACGAAGTAGATAAAAAATATCTGGATGAGCAGTGGGGTCGAGCGGATCAGTTCAACCAGAACCGAAATCGTCCAGCCGGTCCGCGGTACGGCGATCCGCACGACCGCCAGCACCAGGCCCAGTGTGGCGGCAAGCACGAAGCCGATCAGCGTCGCTTCGACCGAGACGATCGCCGCGTGCGCCAGCACCGGCAGGATTTCGAGGGTGAAATTCCAGTCCCAGATCATGCTGCCTTCCCCCGCGCCAGACCAGCCGACGCCCGCCTTTCGAGCAGCCGCATGCCGATGGTGAGGACCAGCGACATGACGAGATACATCAGCAGGACGAGGGTGAAGATTGGAAGGGTCTTGAACGTATTCTGGTTCATCTGCTGCGCCTTGAAGGCGAGATCCGAGAGCGTGATCAGCGAGACCAGGGACGTCGATTTGAGAAGCTCGATGAACAGATTGCCCCAGGGCGGTATCATTGCCACAAAGGCCTGCGGCAGGATCACGCGCCGCAGCATCTGGGCACGGCTCATATTCAACGCCGTGCATCCCTCCCACTGGCCGCGAGCGACAGACAGGATCGCGCCGCGTACGACCTCTGATCCGTAGGCGCCGACGTTCAGCCCGAGCGCCAGGACGGCGACCGGGAATGGGTCGAGCGAAACGCCGAATTGCGGCAGTACGAAAAACAGCCAGAACAGTTGCACCAGCGCCGAAGTGCCGCGGAATATCTCGACATAGACCGTGGCCAGCCATCTGAGCGGCGCCGGACCATAAAGCCGGGCGAGCGCGGCAAGCACACCCATGATGACCGCGAGCAGGCTGCCAAGGATGGCGATCTCGACCGTCAAGGCCGCGCCCTGCAGCAAGCCAGGTAGAAACAGGCTGTAGGCCTGCTGTGTCGCCAGGATGCCGATGACCGCGAGTGCAATCGCCAGCATCGCTACAAGCGTGCCAATTCCCATCTGCCTCTCCGAAAAAAGGGGCGGCACCTTCGCGCCGCCCAGCAGTTGGGACTTTATTTCCCGGCGCAGAGCTCGGCGGTGGTCTTGTTCGGCAGGTAGTCCTTGCCAAAGCCGAGCGGTTCGACCAGCGCTATATGCTCCGGCGAGCCAAGGAATTTCTTCAGTTCGGCGTTGAATGCCTGCTGCAGATCGGTATCTTCCTTGCGAAAGCCGAAGCCACCGTGGCCCTTCACCGACTTGCCGGCAACTTCGCCGAATGGCTTCGTCGATTCCACGCCGTCGGCCTTCTTGGCCATGTCGGCGATCGATAGGGCGGTAAGCGCGGCAGCGTCCGCGCGGCCGGACTGGACGGCTGCGACGAGGCTGGACTGATCCGGCAAAGCGACGATCTGACCTGCGCCGACCCCGGCGTCCTTGGCATAGCCCCCTTCGACGGCGCCAGCCATCACGGCGAGCTTGAGGTCCGGATTGCCCTTGATGCTGGAATAGTCCTTGACGCCCTTCGGATTGCCTTTTGCCACCAGCATGGCCTGGCCGATGCCATAGGACGGTTCGGAGAAATTGATCTCGGCGCAACGCTTCGGGTTGATGAACATGCCGGCGGCGATGATGTCGAAGCGCCCGGCCTTCAGACCCGGAATGAGCGAGCCGAATTCGGTCAGCACGCCGTCGACCTGCTTGATGCCCATCTTGGCGAGCACCGCCTTGGCGACTTCGGGCGCCTCGCCAGTCAACTTACCATCTGGCGTGGCATAGCCGAACGGCGCCTCATTGGCGAAGCCGACGCGGATATAGCCGTCCTTCTTGGCCCGCTCCAGGGTGGTTTCCGCATGAGCGGGCAGCGATGTCAATGAAGTCGCTGCGAGCGCCAGGCAGGCCGCCGCCTTCACGACGATACGGCGTGAGATCGATGATTTGAACATGCTTTTCTCCCATTGAACAACTGATGATGGTTCCCAGCGTCGCGGCCTTCTTCGAGGTTGAAACGCGCTTGACCAGACGTATACAACTGCCCTAGACATTGTGCAAGCCAAGACGCAGAAACCTTTGAAAATTAGACAGCAGAATGACACGTAGCCATCAAGTTGTGCACAATTTAAGCGATTTTCCCATCCAAGGGCGGATCATATCCAGAAGGCTGGACATCCAGGTGACGAGCGCGAACCATTTCGGGGCATTTACGCAGGCGGAATATGCGCAGCGCCTGGCTGGCGTGAAGGCACGCATGGAACAGGCCGGCTTCGACCTCATCGTCTGTCAGGATCCCGCCAACATGTGCTGGCTGACCGGCTATGACGGATGGTCGTTTTATGTTCCGCAGTGCGTGCTCGTCCATCTGGAGGAGGACCGGCCGATCTGGTTCGGCAGGGCTCAAGATGCCCGCAGCGCGCGCCTGACCACTGGCCTACCGGAGAAAAACATCGTGCCGTTCTCGGAACGGCTGGTGCAGCAGCCCGTCGAACATCCCTATGACGAGCTCGCCCAGCTGATCCGCTCGCGCGGCTGGGGAACCGCTCGCGTCGGTGTCGAGATGGACGCGCATTACTACACCGCGCGCTGCCACGCCCATCTCACCCAAGGATTGCCCGACGCGCACTTCGCCAACAACCACGACCTCGTCAATTGGGCGCGGCTGGTCAAATCCGAAGCCGAACTGGCGCTGATCCGCGAGGCCGGCGCGATCTGCACGCATGCCATGAACCGCGCCATCGACAAGATGCGGCCCGGCGTGCCCCAGAACCACGTCATCGCCGAAATCTATCACGCGCAGATCATGGGCGTGCCCGGAGCGGGCGGCGACTATGCCGCGATCTGTCCGCTGATGCCCGTTGGCGAGGGCACCAGCACGCCGCATCTAACCTGGTCCGACGCGCCGCTGCCGGACAGCGGGCTTGCGATCCTGGAGATTGCCGGCGTGCGCCGCCGCTATCACGCGGCACTAACGCGCACCGTGCATTTCGGCAAGCCGCCGGCGGCTATCCTCGATATCGCCAGGGCAATCGTCGAGGGCGTCGACGCCGGTCTCGAAAAGGCCCGACCTGGCAACACCGCAGAAGAAGTTGAAGCGGCGTGGCAGGCTGTTTTGCGCAAGAACGGGCTGAAGAAGGAAAGCCGCGTCGGCTATCCGGTCGGGCTGGCATATCCGCCCGATTGGGGCGAACGCACAGCAAGTCTTCGCCCCGGCGACACCACCGAGATGCAATCCGGAATGTGCTTCCACTTCATGGCCGGCGTTTGGCTCGACGATTTCGGCATCGCCATCTCGGAATCCTTCGTGGTCACGGATCGCGGCGGCGAACGCCTCTGCGATGTGGCGCGCGAACTTATCGTCATCGACTGACAACCGGCGCAAGAACTGGCAATTCGAGGATATCCAATGGACCGCAATCCCTTTTCCGAAGCCGAAATCGCCGGCCGCCTTGCAAGGATCCGCATGGCACTGGCCGAGCGCGAACTCGACGCGGCCGTCTTCGCCTCGCCGGAGAACGTCTTCTATCTCACCGGCCTCGATCACTGGGGCTATTTTGCCCCTCACCTGCTGATCGTCCCGCTCGAGGGTAAGCCGGTTCTGGTTACCCGTTCGATGGAAAGGGTGACGATCGAAAAGCAGGTGACGGCAGCGGCGTTCCGTGGCCACTCCGACAGTGAAACGGCGGCGGATCTTGCGGCGCGGGTGCTGGCGGAACTCGGCCTGTCCGGTAAGCGGATCGGCCTCGAGTACTGGACGGCGGGCCTCAGCCACGGGCTTGCCGTGGCGCTCCAGGCGCAGGTGGATGCCAAATGGAGCGACGTCTCCGGTCTGGTCGACAGGATGCGACGGGTGAAGAGCGCCGAGGAACAGGCCCTGATGCGGCAGGCTGCCAGGGTGACCGACGCTGCCGCCGGGGCCGCGATCGCGGCGATCTCGGACGGCGCCACCGAGCAAGAGGTCGCCGCCCAATGTGTTTCGGCGATGATCCGCGCCGGTGGCCATGCGCCGGGCTTCGGCCCGTTCATCCGCCCGGCCGCGCGGCTTGGCGAGGAGCATACGACCTGGGGCGACGGCATTTATCGCAAGGGTGAGCCGGTCTTCGTCGAACTGTCCGGCTGCATCTCGCGCTACCACGCGCCGCTCGGCCGGCTCGTTCGCATCGGCCACATCAGCGACGAAGACGCCGCAATGGCTGAAGTGACCGCCAAGGCATTCGACGCGGTGGTCAGGGCGCTGCGCCCCGCGGCCAAGGCGCGCGATGTCTACGCCGCCTGGCAGGCCGTCGCCGACGAGGCCGGCCTTGCCCACTATCGCCGCCATCACTGCGGCTATCTTGTCGGTGCCGGCCAGCCGCCATCATGGACAGGCGGCAATTCGGTGACCGGGCTCCGGCATGATTCCGATCTCGAGATCGAGACCGGGATGAGCTTCCACATCCTGTCGTGGCTGATGGGCACCGGTCGTGGCGATGACTTCGTCTCCAATACCGTGCTGTTGACCGATGAGGGTGCCGAAGTGCTGACCCGCACGCCGACCGGCCCGATTGTTCGATAGGCCCGCACACATGGCGCACTACTCGGCATTCTCGATTTTCCGCAATGCGCTGTCTGGCCAGAAGAACTGGCAGCGCGCCTGGCGGGCGGCGGAGCCCAAATCGTCTTACGATGTGATCGTCATCGGCGGCGGCGGCCACGGCCTCGCCGCAGCGTTCTACCTCGCCGAGAACCACGGTATTCGCAATGTCGCCGTGCTTGAGAAAGGCTACATCGGCGGTGGCAATGTCGGCCGCAACACCACCGTTATCCGCTCCAACTACCTGCTCGACGGCAACACCCAGTTCTACGAATTCTCGATGAAGCTCTGGGAAGGCATGTCGCGGGCGCTGAACTTCAACGTCATGTTTTCGCAGCGCGGCCAGCTCGTCACCGCGCATTCGGCCGATCAGCTCGACGGCTTCGGCCACCGCGCCAACATCATGCGGCTGAATGGCATCGACGCCGACATCCTCGATCGAGACGACGTGCGCCGCCTGGTGCCTTATCTCGATTTTTCCGACACAGCCCGCTTTCCGATCCATGGCGCCATCTTCCAGGGTCGCGCGGGCACGGCGCGGCACGACGCCGTCGCCTGGGGCTATGCGCGCGCCGCCGATGGCCATGGCGTAGACATCATCCAGAACTGCGAGGTGACGGGCTTCATTCGCGATGGCGAACGGATCGTCGGCGTCGAAACGACGAAAGGCCGGATCGGCGCCGCCAAGGTCGGGCTTGCCGTCGCCGGCCATACGTCCGTGCTCGGCGCCAAGGCCGGCCTTGAACTGCCGATCGAAAGCCATGTCCTGCAGGCGTTCGTCACCGAACCGCTGAAGCCGCTGGTCGACCATGTCGTCGCCTACGGCGCCGATCATTTCTATGTCAGCCAGTCGGATAAGGGCGGGCTGGTCTTTGGCGGCAATCTCGACGGCTACAATTCCTACGCCCAGCGTGGCAATCTCGGCGTCGTGCGCGAAGTGGCGGAGGCGGCGATCGCCTTGATGCCGTGCATATCGCGCATCCGTCTGCTCCGGCATTGGGGCGGCGTGATGGACATGACGCCGGACGCCAGTCCGATCATCTGCCCGACGCCGATCGACGGCCTCTATCTCAACGGTGGCTGGTGCTATGGCGGCTTCAAGGCGACGCCGGCTTCCGGCTGGTGCTTCGCCCACACGATCGCCACCGGCAAGCCGCATCCCTTGATCGCGGCCTACGGGCTCGACCGTTTCCGGACTGGCCATACGCTGGACGAAGCCGGCGCCGGCCCCTCCGCCTGGCTGCAATAGGAGGCGGGAAGAAAATGCTGCGCATCGAATGCCCCTGCTGCGGTCCGCGTGACCATGACGAGTTCCGCTATGGCGGCGATGCTTCCGTCAGGCGTCCGCCCCATGATGACCCCGATCCGGAGGCCTGGTACGCCTATGTCTATGTCCGGAAAAACCCTGCAGGGCTCCACCGCGAGTTCTGGCAGCACGTGATCGGCTGCCGCCAGTGGCTGGTGGTCGAGCGCGACACGCGCAACCACGTCGTTTCTTCCGTCACCTTCGCCAGGACATCGCGAGCATGAACGCCCAAAACAAGCGGTTACCTGGCGGTGGTCGCATCGACCGCTCTTATCCCGTCGAATTCAGCTTCGACGGCCAAAAGATCGCCGGATATCGTGGTGACACGCTCGCATCCGCGCTGCTTGCCAACGGCGTCACCCTGGTTGGACGCAGCTTCAAATATCATCGTCCGCGCGGCATTCTTTCCGCCGGGCCGGAGGAGCCGAACGCACTGGTCACGCTCGGGACAGCGGGCAGGCGCGAGCCGAACCTGCCGGCAACGACGCTGGAACTAGGCGAAGGCATGGCTGCGGAAAGCCAGAATCGCTGGCCGTCGCTGGCCTTCGACGTGCAAAGCGTCAATGGCCTGTTCGCGCCGTTTCTTTCTGCCGGCTTCTACTACAAGACCTTCATGGGTCCGACGCGGCGCGCCTGGAAGGTCTACGAACACTTCATCCGCAAGGCGGCCGGCCTCGGCAGAGCCGGTACCGAACCGGATCCAGATCGCTACGAGGTTCGTCATGCCTTTGCCGATGTCGCAATTGTCGGTGGTGGTCCGGCCGGATTGTCGGCGGCGCGGGCTGCGGCCGCCGCCGGCGCGCGAGTAGTGCTGATCGAACAGGATTTCCTGCTTGGCGGCCAGCTTCTGGCGGAACGGTCGGACGGCGCGGCTGCTTCATGGTTGAACCAGATCGAAGCCGAACTGAAAAGCTTCGACACCGTCACGCTGATGAAGCGGACCAGCGCTTTCGGCGTCTATGACGGCAATGTCATAGGCCTGGTCGAACAACGCGACCAAGTCGGCCCGCCGCGAACCGGCGAAGCTCGGCAAACAGTCACGTTGCTTCGCGCCCGCTCGATCGTTTTCGCAACCGGCGCCATCGAGCGTCCAATGGTGTTTGCGAACAACGACCGGCCCGGCGTCATGCTTGCCTCGGCCGCCCGGACCTACCTCAACCGCTTCGCCGTTCTGCCGGGCAGGAAAGTCATCGTCACTGCTGTCAATGACGGCGCCTGGCGCACTGCCTTTGACTATGCTGCAGCCGGCGCAGAGGTAACGGTTGCCGATCTGCGCGCCGCACCGCCAACGGCGCTTGTCGCGGAAGCCGCACGCATCGGCGTCACGGTGCGGACCGCAACGCGCATTGTCGACCTGCATGGCGGCCGTGCCGTCAGGGGCGCGACGCTCGCCGGACCGTACGGCCAGTCCGAGGCCGCCTGCGATCTGGTCTGCGTGTCCGGCGGCTGGTCGCCGACCGTGCACCTCACTTCGCATCTGGGCGTCAAGCCTCAATATCGCGAAGACATCGACGGCTTCGTGCCAGGCGCCTTTCCAGCCGACCGTTTCGGCGCCGGCGCAATGATGGCAAACTATGCGACCGCCGATGCTATCGAGGGCGGTCATCGTGCCGGCGTTGAAGCTGCATCCTTCTGTGGCAAGTCGGCGCCTATATCAGCTCCTTCAAAGCTCGATCTGGGCGAGACCACTACGACCATGCTTCGCGAAATCCCGTCCGCCCAAGGCGGAAAAGCCTTTGTCGATTTCCAGATGGACGTGACGACAAAGGACGTCGAACTCGCCCATCGCGAAGGCTATGAAGCGGTTGAGCACCTGAAACGCTACACGACGCTCGGCATGGGCACCGACCAGGGCAAGACCAGTAATTTCCTGGCCCTCTCGGCTATGGCCGCCCTGCGTGGCGCAACGGTTCCCGAGACCGGCACCACGACCTTCCGCCCACCCTTCACGCCGGTCGCC
Source organism: Mesorhizobium sp. M0047 (assembly GCF_040323315.1). NCBI lineage: Bacteria > Pseudomonadati > Pseudomonadota > Alphaproteobacteria > Hyphomicrobiales > Phyllobacteriaceae > Mesorhizobium > Mesorhizobium sp. M0047. The sequence continues at coordinate 35,468 of NZ_JAMYUW010000050.1, forward strand.
ATCGGTGCCCTTGCAGGCCGCACCACCGGCCATCATTTCAAGCCATTCCGCCGCACGCCGATGCACGACTGGCATCTGGCGAACGGCGCCGACATGCTGGAAGTCGGCCTCTGGATGCGGCCCTGGTTTTACAAGCAGTCCGGAGCCGATGTGAATGAAGCCTACGTCGCCGAAATGCGAAACGTGCGACAGGCCGCTGGTCTGATGGACATCTCCACCCTCGGCAAGATCGACGTCCAGGGTCCGGACGCCGCCATGTTCCTCGACCGGGTCTACGCCAACGGCTTCGCCAAGCTGCAAGTCGGCCGTGCCCGCTACGGCGTAATGCTGCGCGACGACGGCATTGTCTTCGACGACGGTACCACGACGCGGCTGGCGGAAAGCCGGTTCTTCATGACCACGTCGACGGCCAAGGCCGCCGACGTGCTGTCGCGGCTGGAATTCCTGCTCGATACCGCATGGCCGGAACTGCGCGTCGCCGTCACCTCGGTGAGCGATGAATGGGCGGCGATGTCGGTCGCCGGACCGAAGAGCCGTGCGATCCTGGCGGCGGCGTTTCCGTCGCTCGATGTTTCCAACGAGGCGCTGCCGCACATGGGGTTGCTCGAAAGCCAATGGGAAGGCCGCGCACTGCGCATCCTGCGCCTCAGCTATTCCGGCGAGCGGGCCTATGAAATCTATGTCGGCGCAACTGCCGGTGAACGGCTCTGGAGCCGCTTGCTCGAAGCCGGCAGGCCGTTCGACCTGAAGCCCTACGGCGTCGAGGCGCTTGGTGCGCTGCGTGTCGAGAAAGGCCATGTCGCGGGGCCCGAAATCGATGGGCGCACGACGCTCGACGATCTCGGCCTTGGCCGTATCGTCGGCAAGCGCAGCGGCTTTGTCGGCGATGTGCTGCGGCGGCGCCCGGCCCTGCTGGCACCTGACCGGCAACGACTGGTCGGTCTGGAATGCATCGAGGGCGGAAAGCGCCTGCGCGGTGGCGCCATCCTGTTCCTGCCAGGCGAGAAAGCTCACGGCCACGGACGCGGGCGCGTCACCTCCGTCACCTTCAGCCCCGAACGCGGCCACTATGTCGGGCTGGCACTGCTTGCCGGCGATGTCGCGACGGAGGGAAGCGAGGTCGTGGCCGTCTATCCCATGAAAGCCGAAACGGTGCGTGCCCGCATCGTCTCGCCGGTATTCCTCGATCCGCAAGGAGAACGGCTGCATGGCTAGCCCGAATCTCAGCCTGTCCGTGGCCGATTGCCCGCTCATCCAGGTCGAAGCATGGGACGAAACACTGAGACAATTCGAATCAAGCCTCTCGGCGGCGCTCGGCACGAGATTTCCCGCCTCGGTCGGAGAGACGGTTCGTCACAAGAACCTTCTTGTCATTCGCATTGCACCGCGCCGTCTCTGGCTGGCGCTCGACGACGGGACGCAAGCGCCGTCCCTTGCCATCGATCCGGATCTCGGCTGTTCGGTTTGCCTTGGCGAGGGCCGCGTGCGTTTCAGCCTAGCGGGGGCCGACATCGCGAGCGTTCTCTCAACCTGCATAGCCGTCGACTGGCACGCGCCGACCACCGCTCCGGGCCGGGCCGTGCAGACTTCCTTCCACCATGTGCCGGTACTCTTGCTTCGCACCGGCGAGACCTCGTGCGATTTCGTCGCGCCGCGAAGCTTCGCCCGCAGCCTCCAAGATTGGCTCGCTGACAGCTAGCCTGAATACCGCCCCAGAATCCCATTGTGCGAATCCGACGCCGCCGCGCCGTTTGGTCACGCGAATTTCACGCGTCACAGAGCGATTCATGGCGGCTGCTGATCGGCCGCTACGGTACCTCAACAGCACGATCAATTAGTCGTCGCTCACGGAACAAGGGGTCTCGGTGAACGTTAGAAAGACGGATTCGCCGTTTGCGAAGCAGTGAAAGGCGGATCTCCCCTTCCAGGAATAGGAGAAGACGATGAGAAGTCATCTGATTCCTGCCGCCACCGGGCTTATTCTGCTCGCCGGCATCGGCGTGGCCGCCGCGGACGAGGTGATTGTCACGCCCGAACAGCAGACGGTCATCCGCGAATATGTGCACAAGCATCCGCTGGCATCGATCAATCTTCTTGGGGTGGAACTCAGTGTCGGTTCCGCTTTGCCCGATACGGTCGAACTTCGGTCGATCGATGTTCCCGATGTCAAATACAAATATGTCGTCGTCGGCAATCACACAGTGCTGGTCGACCCGGGCACACGCAAGATTGTGAAGGTTATTGACTGACGGCAAGCCCGCCGTTCCTCGCGACAGCAGGCGTGCCGTCTGATAGGAAAGGAGCCAGTTCAATGTTGCCGCATGTTGAGACGTGCGATGTGGCCGCCGCTGTCGACGAACTGCTGAACGAGCGATGCAACGCGTTGCTATCGATGAAGGCAGCAATCGCCGCGCTGCGGGAACGCACGGGGACGGAGCGGTCGGACGCGGATCTGGAAGGACTGATCACCAAGAAGGCGGCGCTCTTCGGCGTCGCGGTGCTGTCCGACAGGGACTGAAGGCGAAAGCGCTCCCAGCATGATCGAGAGGCCTTTACGTCGACACCCGCTCATCGGCGAGCTTTCGACCTTGCCTGCCTGGCTGCCGCCGGCTTAATGCGGATTCGCAACGATCCACCTTCGGGATGGTCGATCTCGAAAGAATTCGTTTTCCGCACGAGATCACTTAGTTTCCGGAACCCAAAGGTCCGCGGATCAAAGTCCGACGCCAGGTTGGCGAGTTGAGTGCCGACAGCACCGAGTGGGACCCAACCGTCCTCGCTCTCCATCTGCGCGATGACTTTCGAAATGATTGGCGTAGCGGCGCTGGGAGACTGAAGCGGGTTTGTGGCCCGGCTTGTGTCCTCACTATTTGTCTGCGTCGTTGCAAGCAGGTTCTCCGTGTAGACGAATTTGCGGCAAGCCTGGCGAAAACTCTCCGGGGTCTTCTGTTCGCCGAAGCCAAATACATCGATCCCCTGCTCGCGGATACGTGCCGCGAGACGAGTGAAATCGCTGTCCGACGAAACCAGGCAGAAACCGTCGAAGCGGCCGCTGTGAAGCAGGTCCATTGCATCGATCACCAGGGTGATGTCCGACGCATTCTTCCCCGTCGTGTAGGCAAACTGTTGTTGTGGGATGATGGCATGCTTCGAGAGGATGTCGGCCCAGCCTTTGGAGCGGACGCCGGAGAAGTCGCCGTAAATGCGGCGGACACTTGCCTCGCCGAGCTTGGCGATCTCTTCGAACAGGCCATCAGCGATCTTGGACGACGCGTTGTCGGCATCAATAAGAACAGCGAGACGAGGAGAACGGATCTCAGGCATTGAATTTCCCCTTGGAAGAATCAGCCGAGCTTTGAAGCGTCACCACGGCTGCGTGCCTCGTCTTGCTTCTTTTCGGGCTCCTAGACGCCGAGTACGAGACGAACGCGGTTGTCGTCAATTGTCCGCTTGCTTCGACTTGCGGTCTCGCGCTTGCGAACAGATGTCGCCTGGACTGGAGGCTCTTCATTCTCGTCCGGATTGGGCAGCGGAGTTTCGTCCGGCAGCCCTTCGGGTTCAGGCTCCTCGATCGGCTCAGGCTTCCACGTCGGAGCCGGCATGGGTACATCGCGATTTGGATCGGGTTCTCTTGGCTGGGGCATCGAGGTCATCTCCGTTCAGCCTGGACAACTCATCCACCACGCCATGGTTCCTGGCTAAACCCCTTACCGCTCTGATCATTGCGCAGTGGAATCGCACATGCTGGTGGTCGCGACGAGGCCTTGGCCTTCGGGTTTTGCATATCTTTCGGAACCGGTCCGATTCTCAAGCCGTTGTCTTGGAAAGACAGCGAGGAGAACCGCCATGAAGGACAAGGCAGCAGATTTCGAAAACACCTTGCCGCAGGTTGCCATCGACGATCTCCAGGTGCGGCAGCTTGCCGTCGCAACCGATTTGCCCTCCAAGCAAGCCCGCGAACTGGTGCGTCGCCACGGCAACGACCCCAAGAAGCTGGAAGAGCTGGCGAAGTCGATCAACGCAGCGAATTGAACGATTGAACCTGGTCAGGCTGCATGCCGACGCGCATCAGATGTCGAGCAAGGCATAGGGACGGCCGCTCGGCTTGGCCACATGCATGGCGACGTTGTAGACCTTGGCTCCGCCAGGCGTTTGACCTTTGTAGGAGCCGCGATGAGCATGGCCATGCACGACGGCGCTGACCTGGAACCGATCGATCGTTTCCGCCAGACGTGAGGAGCCTAGAAACGGGAATATCTCCGGCGGCTCTCCTGCAACGGTCTCCACGACCGGCGCGTAGTGAAGGACCACGATCGTGCGTTTCGCGCGGACCTGCCGCATCGCATTTTCGAGCCGCATTGCTTCGCTGACGCTTTCCGCGACCATCGCTTTGATCGCCGGTTCGCCGAAGGAGCCAAGCATGCGCGACCCGAAACCGCCTACGAACCCCTTCACACCGACAAAACCGACCTCCCCAATTTCGATCGCCTGCCCGTCGAGGAGGTGAACGTCCGCCTGGCGCAGGATCTTGGTGACATCTTCTGCCGCATCGGACTCATAGTCATGATTACCGAGCACGGCCACCACCGGGATCGAGCAGTTGCGCAGATCCTCGGCGAGGAGCTCCGCTTCACTGGGCTTACCGAGATTGGTGAGATCGCCCGCGAGTACGAGGACATCGGCTTCGCGCGATATCTCGCCGAAAAGATCGCGATAAGAGGCATGGCCATCTTCCCTGACATGCAGGTCGCCTAGCGCGGCAATCTTGAGCATGCGTTTGCCGTCCGCCGGCGTGGCCTTCCTGTTGCGATCAGCCATCGCGAAATTCTCCCGCGCCGCCGACGCCGGCAAAGCCCCATTCCTTGACATCGATTTCGTAGTCGACTTGCGAAAGCAGGCGCCCGCGGCAGATCTTCATTCTAGGAGACGGCAATTGTCGCTGCTTGGCGAGGCGGTCCAGCAATTCATCGAGCAGCCAGGCCGGAACATGATCGCGCTCGCTCGGATAGATCCATCTGAAATTGAGCAGGTGCATCAGCAGCACCTCCCAGTGAACCTCCAGATAGGAAAGCAGCCTGTGCCAGTCGATCTGGTCATGCGCCTTGAGAATCGTATGAGCGATGTCGGCTCCGTCGTGACGCCCCCTGTCCTGGATGAAGCATTTGGACCAGACGAGTTCGGTCGGCCCGATAATTCTCACCCGGTTGCCCAGCAACTCGGTCTGCCGGGCGTGTTCCAGCCACAGATCGCCAACAGGCATCATGCCATTGGCGGAGCCGAAAATGACATCGAAGAAATGTGTGCCCTTGAACACTTTTCCAAGCCACCGATCGTCTTCGATTTCGACCGCATATCCAAGCTGTTTGAAATGGGCGAGGATGCGCGCATAGTCGCCCGCCTTACAGAAGATATCGAGATCCTTGGTCTGGCGGGTGACGCCCGTATAGGCGCTTAAGGCGTATGTTCCAGCGACAAGAAAAGGAATGTCCGTGCCGGTGAGTTCGCGGATCGCCTCCGAATAGAACACCTCCGCCTCGGTGTTGTTGAGTGTCGGCGCGGCCTTTGCATCAATCGTGGGAAGCGTAACCAGAACGTTTTCAGGTGAACGATCATTGGTCATGATATGATGACTCCAATCCGACGGCCCACGACCGCCCGCTGGAGTAACAACGTGAACCGCACCCGGTTCCCCCGGCGGGACAGGTGAGTGGATTCGTTCTCGTCCTGTCGGCCTGACCGCCGCGCGCCTCCTGGTCAATGTGAACGGGTTCCTTCGCAGCCTTCGCCGGTGCGTTGGCTGACGGAGCATCAAACGAAAAACCCGCCTGTAAGGCGGGTCACTGGCGCGAATCAGCACCATAGGCAAACTTGTACCATAGCTGAGGTCACGGAATCAAGAAAAAATTCCTATCGGTGAAAAGCTGCCGGCGCAAAAGCTGCCAACACCGCCGAACTGGGGCTGTCGTCAGGCATTGGGCACCGCCGGTGTGGCTGGATCTGCCGGCACGTCACAGCAGCCGTATCTGATAGCTCAGCACGCGCTTCCCACCGGGCGCGATCCGCATCAGTCCCGGCTTGTCGACAAAATCGCCGTCGAAGTCCACCGGGCTTGCTATGCCGTGCCAGGGTTCGATGCACAGGAACGGCGCGCCACTCGGCTTTGACCAGATGCCCAACTCCTGAACCCCTTGCCACGACATCTCTATCGCCGGACCACGCTCGGAGGCGTAGCGCACGCTGGTGCTGGCAGGCCGATCGAGAATGACCGCGTCCTCGTCGAACAGCCGTTCGGAGAGCTTGAGGATATTGCCCTCGACAGGCGTCGGCTGCGGCGTCGGCAACAGCAAACCGTCCTTCAGCCGGCGGATCGGCGCACCCTCGTCCTCGGCAAAGGCCAGCTGGTAATCCGTCTTGGCCAGCTCCGGCAGCAATGGCCAATTGAATGCCGGGTGCGCCCCAATCGACGCCGGAAGCGGCTCGTCGCCGGTGTTGGTGATGTCGAAGGTCACGCCGAGCTGCCGGCGGTCCAGCGTGTAGGTCACCGCCAGGCGAAAGGCGAATGGGTAGTGTGCGCGGGTATCGGCGTCGTCGGTGAGAACCAGCGTGCAGGACCCTGGCCGCCTCTGCGCCCAGGCAAACGGCTTGTCGCGCGCGAACCCATGCTGCGTCATCGGATAGGTTCGGCCGCGATGGCGCAACTGGTCGCCCTTGAGCCGCCCGACGATCGGGAACAGCACCGGCGAGTGACGCCGCCATTCCGGGCCGGCCTGCCATAGAAACTCTGTGCCGTCGGCATCGCGCAGAGAGACCAGTTCGGCGCCCTGCCCGACGACAGTCGCCGAGATGCCGTCGCCGTGAAGCGTCTGGCTATCCTGTTCCATATGTCCTCGATGTCCTCGCGGTTTGCTGGCGGGACAGTCAGGTTAGCAAAAGCCTTCGCGGACTCAAGGGCGAGCGTGTTGGCGCCTTCGTCCTGGTGCTTGCCGGATCAGATGGCGGTCAAGGGCAAGCCAGGCAGCACCTTGTCAAGGGTGATCGGAAATTCGCGCACCCTGACGCCGGTGGCGTTGTAGACGGCGTTGGCGACAGCAGCCCCCGCCCCGCAGACGCCAAGTTCGCCTAATCCCTTGGCGCCGAGTGGATTGGCCTTGTCATCGTGTTCCTCGAGGAAGACGACCTCCATCGCGCCGATATCGGCATTGACCGGGACGTGATACTCGGCAAGGTCGTGGTTGACGAAGTGGCCGTGGTGCCGATCGAGCACCGTCTCCTCCATCAGCGCGGCGCCGATGCCCCAGCTCATGCCGCCGATGATTTGTGAGCGCGCGGTTTTCGGGTTGAGGATGCGGCCGGCGCCAATCACTGCCAGAAAGCGACGCATCCGGATTTCGCCTGTATCGCAATCGACCGCGACCTCGGCGAAATGGGCGCCGTGTGAGTGCTGGGAATAGGCCTTGTAGGTTTCGGTGGCATTGGCGGCGGCAACTGAGCCTTCGGCCACGAACCCGTCCGGGGCAATATCGCGAATGAGATCGCTCAGCCTTGCCGAACGCTCGCCGATCCTGACTTCGCCGTGGGCGAAGTTCGCCTCGCTGACATTGACGCCACGGAACGGCGAAGCTTCGCTCGACCGCGCCACTTCCAGGATCCGCTGCTTGAGGATGCTGCACGCCTGATGCAGCGCGGAACCCGAACTCGTCGCACCCCAGGAGCCGCCGGAGCCGGCGGTGCGCGGGAAAAGGCTGTCGCCAAGCTCCACCTTGACAGATGAGAGCGGCAAGCCAAGGTTTTGCGCGGCGATCTGAGTCAAGATCGTATAGGTGCCGGTGCCGATATCTGTCATGTCGAGCCGTGCCGTGACCTGGCCGTCCCGGTCGATCGCGACCCGCGCCGTCGTCGCGCCGATATAGTTCGGACGGATCGCCGCCGCCATGCCGTAGCCAATGAGCTTGCGGCCGTCCCGGGTACGGCCGGGCACCGGATCCCGCCCCTGCCAGCCGAAACGACGCGCACCCTCCTCCATGCAGGCCACGAGGTTGCGGGTCGAAAACGGCACACCGCGCTCCGGATCCTGTGTCGGCTCGTTGCGGATCCTGAGTTCGATCGGATCCAGTCTGAGACGCTCGGCAAGTTCGTCCATGGCGCATTCGAAGGCTAGCATGCCCGGCGCTTCGCCGGGCGAGCGCATCCATTCGCCGCGATTGATGTCGAGTCGAACCAAGCGATGGCGGGTAAGGCGGTTCGGCGCCGCGTAGAGCGAGCGGGCAAAGGCTGCCGTCTGCTCGCAATACTCCTCGAAGCTCGACGTCGCCGACCAGACGTCATGCGAGATCCCGGTGAGCCGTCCGTCGCTATCCGCACCGAAGCGCAGCTGATGGATCATCTCGGCGCGGTGGCCGGTGTTGGCGAACATCTGCTGGCGCGTAAGCGCGATCTTCACCGGACGCTGCAAGACCCGCGCTGCAAGCGCTGCCAGCACCGTGTCGGCATGGATAATCAACTTGGAACCGAAGCCTCCGCCGACGAAGGGGCTGACGATGCGCACGCGCTCCGGCGGCATGCCGAGCGTGGTGGCAATGCCTGCCCTGTAATTCGCAAGCGTTTGCGCCGATGTGTGGATCGTCAACTCGTCTCCTGACCAGACGGCGATCGTCGCATGCGGTTCCATTGGGTTATGGTGCTCGAAGGGCGTCCGATAAGTCGCATCGACCTTGACCGGAGCTTGTGCGAAGGCGCTCTCGAAGTCGCCGACAACGCTGTCCGTCGCCAGGCCGGCATTTGTTCGCCTGGGTGCATAGGCATCGCTGAGATGCGCTTGTAGATCGTAGGTGCCCACCTCCTCTTCGTAGCGCACCTTGATGAGTCCCGCAGCGGCGCGCGCCGCCTCGAACGTCTCCGCGACGACCAGCGCCACCGGCTCGTCATAGTAGCGTACGCGGTCACTGTTGAGCGCCGGTCGGGCGCGCGTGAAAACCTCCGGTACGGTCGGTGTCACCGCCGGGCCAAAATCCGGTTGTGGCGGAGCATTTCGGTGCGTCATGACGCCGACTACGCCCGGTGCCCTTTCGGCGTCCGAGATATCGATCTCCGCGATGCGACCTTTGGCGATGGCAGCGCCGAGGACATAGCCATAAGCTACGCCGTCGATTGGATGTTCATAGGCGTATGTCGCGCGGCCCGTCACCTTGAACGGCCCGTCGATGCGGTCGACGGGACGACCGATGAATTCGACATGAGGGGAAGATTTCACCGTTGAACGGGAAACAAAGCCGGTCGAATCGGCGGACTGTCCGCGAAGCGTCGTGGTCTTGTGCATGGGCTCACCTGGAATGTTTAGCTCTCGGAAACTCACATAGCCGCAGCACGGCTCTTTGTGATCGCCGCGCAGCTGCTGTTCACGTAGCAATATCGCCGAAATACTCTCGAAACTCGATCAGCCGCCCCGTCGGGCCGGCCCGCATGAAAAGCGCGTGCAGGCCCGTATAGGGCCCGCCGCCGATCGTCCCACTCCCGCGATCGCAAATGATGATCCAATCGGAGGCGAAGAGCTTAAGATCAACGATCGATTCCGTGATCCTGTTACCCTGCGCTTTATGTGCGGCGGTCCACGCTGCGAGCGCGCGCTTGCCGTTCGGCGGTTCGTGTCTACCCCGTTGCTCACCAACCGGAAATTGGAAGGTCATCGTCTCGTCGCAACGATCGAGGAAAGCCGACCAGTCGCCGGAAGCCCAGCCGCCAAAGAAGGCTTCCACGGCCGCTTCAAGTTCGCGACGAAGCTCAATATCTGACGTGGCGCCCCAAGCGGCGGCGGGGGAGACGAGAAGGCCGCCACCGGCGGCTGTAACGGCGCGTCGTGTGAGTTTCATGTCGATCTCCCTGCCACCGGCCCGTCGACTGCGGGACAAACATCTAGGAACGGCCCTTCGGGGCCATCGTCTCTGCGTGACCTTACGCGCGCTCGACCGCGGCTGCGGCAAGCGTGTGCCGCAGCGTCCGTTTGGCCAGCGGGATCTTGAAATCATTGTCGCCATGCCCGACTGCCTCGGCCAGCGCGGCTTCGGCTGCTTCGGTAAAAGCGCTATCGGACGCCACCGAGCCGGCGAGCGTTTGCTCAGCCGCGGTCGCGCGCCAGGGCTTGGCCGCGACCCCGCCCATGGCGATGCGGGCACTGCGTATGCGATCGCCACTTTTCTCGACGACCGCCGCCACCGACACCAGCGCGAAAGCATAGGAGGCGCGGTCGCGCACCTTGCGGTAGAGTTGCCGACCGGGCGGAGGAGGCGGCAAGGTGACCGCGGTGATCATCTCCCCATGACCGAGCGTGGTCTCCACGTCGGGCGTTGTCCCGGGCAGGCGATGAAGATCGCCGATCGGAATGGTGCGAGCTTCGCCAACTGGCGACAAGGTCTCGATCCTGGCGTCGAGCCCGACCATGGCAACCGCCATGTCGGAGGGATGAACCGCAATGCAGGCTTCGTTTGCACCGAGGATCGCATGCATGCGATTGAAGCCTTGCAGCGCGGCACAACCGGAACCCGGCTCGCGTTTGTTGCACGGCATGTTGCGGTCGTAGAAATAGAAGCAGCGCGTGCGCTGCAGGAGATTGCCGGCGGTCGATGCCTTGTTGCGGATCTGACCGGAAGCTCCCGCCAGCAGCGCTTGCGAGAGCATCGGGTATTGCGACCTCACCCGCGGCTCGGCGGCAAGATCGCTGTTGCGGACCTGCGCGCCGATGCGCAGGCCGCCCTCCTCCGTTTCCTCGATCCGGTCGAGCGGCAGGCGGCTGACGTCGACGAGATGCGCCGGCCGCTCGATATCGAGCTTCATCAGGTCGAGGAGATTGGTGCCGCCGCTGATGAATTTGGCATCCGGCCGATTGGCAACCGCGGCGGCCGCCTCTTCCGCCCTCCCGGCGCGCTCATAAGTGAAAGCCCGCATCTCTCACGCCTCCCCTGCCGCGTCGCGGATGGCGGCGACGATGTTCGGATAGGCAGCACAACGGCAGATATTGCCGCTCATCCGTTCGCGGATCTCGGCATCGTCGAGCGCGACCGAGGCTGCCGCCACTTCGTCGCTGGCATGGCTCGGCCAACCCTCCCTGGCCTCGCCCAGCATGCCAACCGCAGAGCAGATCTGGCCGGGCGTGCAATATCCGCACTGGAAGCCGTCGCGTGCAATGAAGGCGGCCTGAACGGGATGAAGCCGGTCGCCGTCGGCGAGCCCTTCGACAGTGGTGATCTCGTCGCCCTCATGCATGACAGCGAGCGTCAGGCAAGAATTGATCCGACGCCCGTTGACGAGGACGGTGCAGGCGCCGCACTGGCCGTGATCACAGCCTTTTTTCGAACCGTTAAGGCCGAGATGATTGCGGAACGTGTCGAGCAGCGTTGTCCGCGGATCGAGCTCGACGGCAAAGTCCCTGGCGTTGATGCGCAGCGACACCGGCATCGTTGGTCCCGGCGTGGTGGATGCGGCTGCGACGGCGGGCTCCATTTGCTGGGCTTCAACCGGTAGCCCGGTTGCCAGCAGCAGACCGGTCGCGGCCCCTCCCTCCAGCACCGCTCGACGTGTCGGTCCGTTCCTGTTGTCCGTCTCAGCCATGCGTGATCTCCCGGGCGCAGTGATAAGGGGTCGACAGCGACCCCGGCCCGACAGCGGGCGCGTCGGGTGCGCTCATTGACGCTTATGGACGTGGTCCGGCAGGCTCGGCATTTCTTTCAGGAAATCGGCGGAACTATCAGGATTCCGGAGAAAACTGCACCCGGTAGGCCCGAGGAGTCAGGCCTCTGAGGCGCCGGAACGTCGCGGTGAAGTGGCTCTGGCTCGAGAAGCCGAAGCGAAAGGCAATGGTGCTGATGGATGACCCGGTTTCACGCAGAACGACCTCCGCCCGCCGGACCCGTTCCTCGATCACATAGGCGTAGGGTGCAAGACCGGTCGTCGCCTTGAAGCGGCGCGCAAACGTGTCGACTCCCATCTCTGCGACAGCCGCCAGCTCGCGCAGCGAAATATCGGAGTTGATACGTGCCTCGATGTATTCCCGGATGCGGGCAAACGTGCGGCGGCTGAGACGGCCGTAACGCGGGGCCGGGAGCTGCTTGCCGGCCAGCATCGCCACGCGCATGCTGACGAGCGCAGCCAGATGCTCGACATAGCCGGTGTCCGGCCTGTGACCGAGCGCCATCTCGACCCGGAGCGAACTCAAAAGCGTTGCGATGACACTATCGCTCCTGTTCACCAGGATCGGCGTATCCGCAAGCCTTTCGCTTCCTGGAAATTCGGGATCGATCCACAGGGCCGAATAGGAAAGATTGACATCCCGATAGATGCCGAGCCGCTCCGCGCCGGCGGGGACGAAGGTGAGGTCTCCCGGACGATCCATCCCGTCGTAGACGGACTTTTCCCCGGAGCGGATCGATGTATGCGATGTCCCGCCTTCCTCAGTCAGTACGATCAGATGGTGGGGAGCTGTCCAGCGGAGCTCTGCGTCCCGGCACACCCAGCGCCGATTGTCGAAAACGACCGAAGAGTCGACCCAGGCTGCCGTTTGCAGGGCTTCCGACTTCTCCTCCCGGCTCCGAATCCGTCCGTGACCAAGCAAGGGTCTGAATGACATCGCGATATTTTACTGATCCACTTTTGAGCAACAGAACGCTCGGTTTGGAATTATTCGCCTGGCCTCCGATGGGAAGATGATCAGCACGGAAGCCGGGGGGCGGGGGGGGGGGGGGGGGGGGGGGGGGCGGGGCGGGGGGGGGGGCGAGGGGGGCGGGGGGGGGGTAGAGGGGGGGGGGGGTTTGGTGTGTGGTTGAATGAGGGGGGAGCGG
>NZ_JAMYUW010000051.1:0-43539 GCF_040323315.1 Mesorhizobium sp. M0047
GATACCGATGAAGCACCCTGAAAGGTTTCGCCATGGACAAATGAACTTGCCTTGACGCATCACTCCTCATGTGAGCTTTGAGAGCCGCGTGGCCCTCTTCGAGCTAAAAGCCGGCTTCCGTTGTCGGTTGAGCCTTCCGGTTGATTGGAAACTCGTCCAGCACTGCGAGCACATCCGCAATGCGATGCCTATCGCTTTCTGTGAGTGTCAGATCGACTTTGACGGCCTGGCTCTCGACCTTGGCTGCGGGCGTTCTGGCAAATGCCTGCTCACACCGCACGACGACTGCGGGGTCCTTTGTGAAATCCGCCTTCTTGCCGGCTTGCGGCCACGCTTCACATAGCCATTGCTCTGGCTGCCATCGGGAATGCCGAACATGTGGTTCGTCTGTCCGGTGCGCCGCGGCCCGCGCTGGCTGCGATGAAGCTCCCGGCCAGCCTGCATCTGGGCGACCAGGTCCAGGGCAGCATCAAGTCGCTTGTTCTCGACGATCTCTGATCTGTGAACTGAACGCAGCTTGTCGAAGGTTCTGTAGGGTAGGGCGATGCCGTCGTGCATGACCTCGAGGCGACCGTCGGGATAGTCGCAGACAACGACCTTTTTGCGGGCAAGCCGCTTCGCGGTATCGGTCGGATTGAGAATGAACAGCACCTTGTCGTAGCGCAGCGTCAAAGCCTGAGACAGCGTGCGAACCTCCTTTCGGCACATGGCGCCGTCCAGATTCTCATGCTCGGCGAGGGGCCGGTGCATGTTCTTCGGATTGCGGGGTTCCTTGCCGAAGCGTGCGTTGAAGTCCGCCATGAACTCGGGCGCATAGGCATTGGCCGCTTCGATCGTGCTGATGTCGCGCAGGCGCAGTTCCTTCACAAGCCGGTCCTGGAGCGTCTGGTTGGCGCGCTCGACGCGACCCTTGGCCTGTGGGGTGTTGGCACAGATGATATCGATGTTGAGCTCGTAGAGCGCACGAACTGCGTCAGGCCGGTGCTTCTATCCTTCTCGGAATCATGGGTCGCTCGGAAGACCCCATGCTTGTCGCTATAAAACGCAAGCGGCTTGCCCCATTCCCGCAGATACGCCTTTGCCGCATGAAAGTAGTCGAACGTGTTCTCGGAGCCAGCAAAGCGCAGATGAAGCAGCTTGCCGGTCGCATCGTCGATGAAGACGAGCAGGGCGCATTTGGGACCGCGGTTCTCGAACCACCAGTGATGCGAGCCGTCGATCTGCACCATCTCGCCCAGGCAGTCTCGTCGCCCGCGGGGCTGATGCCGCCGCTGCTTGCGTTCACGGCGCGACGTCCAGATTCCAGCTTCTGTCATCCACTTGCGCAGCGTCTCCTTGCTGACCGCGAGCTGATGCCGTTCGATCAGCTTCTCGCGGGCAAGCGTTGGACCGAAGTCGATGTAGTGTTCGCGGATCAGCTCCAGCACGAAGTCGCGAACACCATCGACAATGCGATTGTTGGAACGCCGGCCACGCGCCTTGTGCCGGAGAGCCGCAGCACCATCCGCTTGGAACGTCTTCAACAGACGCTGGACCTGACGAACAGAAACATCGAGCAGGTTTGCCGCCGCAACGCTTGTCATTCGCCGCTCAACAATCTTCGACAGAACCTCGATACGCCGCAGTTCGCGTTCGCTCATCAGAACCAGTCCCAATCTGCAATCTCCCACGCTCTCGAACGCGGGCAGATTGGCAAGGCAGGAGCGACATTCCTACTTTGCCAGATCCGGACATTTTAACTTAGCTGCTACATTCGAAAGTCGCATAATTGGCAGTGTGGAATTGTCAGCGCATATCCAGATCCAGCGTGCTGATCGCGACCAGCCGGTCGTAGACGATGTCGGTGCGGCCCACTGGTCCGCGAATGTTTCCCTCCAGGAAATGGTCGAAGTCTGGATCAGCGAGCAGCATGGTAACCTGTTCGGCGATGTAGGCCCGGATCTCCGGCTCGCCGTTTGCGATTTCCTCGACGATCTCCTCCCGCCCGTCGACCAAAAGCAGAATGTCCTCGGCATCGCGGCTGGCGATGAGATCGCCTTGGCCGCGTCCGCGGTATGCCTCCAACTTGGTCGCGACAAACAGCTGCGGCGTGAGGCGCCGGATCTCGAGCGCCTCCTCCAGCTGTTCTGGTACGGCCGTCGCGATCCCCTCTGCGTACCAGCGATTGCTGAACCCGAGGATCGCCTCGTCATCCGGCATGAAGTCGACCTTGAGCTCGCCGAGTTTCATACGGCAGATGACGGAATCGTCAGCCGCCTCGGTGAAGCCGCGTGCGCGCAAACGCTCCGTCAGCTCGACCCATTCTGCGAAACCAGCGAGATCGACGATAAGGTCGACATCATCGGTCGCTCTCACCCCTTCGAGAACGATGGGGTCAGTAATGTAGAGCGCGGTCGTGCAGCCGCCGACGAAGACCAGGCGCGCGCGCAACTCCTCGCCGAGTGCCTCGGCGACGGCCTTCAACATGGCCTTCAACTGATCTTGGACAGTCATCCCAGCCTCTGCGCGAGCAGGTCGGCGGCGAGCTTGCTTTCGCGTTGATTGCCGACGCGGATCGCGTCGATGAGGGCCAGATAGGCGTAGAGCCGCCTGTCTTTCTCGCAGGCCTCCGGCACGCTTTTGAACAGCGGGTCGACCGACTGACCCATTTCTTTTGCATGCGCGTAGGGCCAAACGAAGATGAGATTGCCAGCGCTGTGCAGGGATTCACGTAGCACGGGGGCCGCGAATGCCGTCGGCAACCCGCGCTGCATGGCGCCTGGTTTCGCCGGAAAGACGAATTTCACACCGTGGACAATGAACTCGCGCAGATGGCGCCGGCTCGGTTTAGGCCGGTCTGTCTTCCTGTCCTTGATCGCGAGGCCCGCCGCAATGCTGCGCTTGAGCGAAGCGCCGATCTCCGTCTTGCTGATTCCGAGGGCTGCCTCGAGGCCGCGCACAGAATAGGGATCCTCGCCCGCGGCCAGCCCGAGCGGCGTAGATTCGTCACCGATATCCTTTGAGTAGTCCTCCAAGCTCGCCAGCTTGAGCAGAACGACAACATCCTGGCTCTTCATCATGTCCTCTGTCCTCGGACAGAGGACACCTAATCATCGTACACACTGAGTGTCAACGATCACGGCTGCAAACTGGTGGTCTCGGCGGTGGGCCGACCGTTTCCACAGCAACCGCTCGGCATGCCTGCCCGGTCTCCAAAGCCAGATCAGCGTCGCTCCGCGTGCCAAGGCCGGCGACTGCAAACCACCCACCGACTTGCACGCTCCAAACCTCATTGGCGACTCCGCCAGTGAGCCGCTCCAGGCGTCCCAACCAAGACGCACGTGTTGAACCTGCTGCACCGCCTGGTTGACGGCAAAGCCATCACGCCGCCGACCATCGATGCGCCCCAAGTCCATGCTGACCAATGAGCCAAAGGCCAATGTCGAGCGCTATTACGCCCTGCGCAAAGACTCGGAGGCCCGCCATGCGTCATAACCCCCGCCGCCGGCGCGATCATCATCATGCTCAAGAGCCTCAAGATGCACGGCATGGCCCAGGCCGTAGGCGAGTTGACCGAGCAAGGTGCTCCGGCCATCGAGGCTGCCATCCGATCCTGTCGCAACTGCTCAAGGCCGAGACGGCGGAGCGTGAGGTTCGATCGACAGCCTACCAGCTCAAAACCGCTCGCTTCCCGGCCTATCGCGACCTCAATGGCTTCGACTTCTCCAGCAGAGAGATCAATTAGGCCCTGGTGCGCCAGCTTCATCGCTGCGACTTCCTCAAGGAAGCCACTAACATCGTTCTGGTCGGTGGCCCTGGTACCGGCAAGACCCATGTCGCCACCGCCATCGGGGGTGCAGGCCATCGAGCATCATCAGAAACGCGTCCGCTTCTTCTCGACCGTCGAGCTGGTCAATGCACTCGGGCAGGAGAAAATGCAGGGGCGAGCTGGCCAGATTGCCGGCCGCCTGGCTCACTGTGATCTGGTCATCCTCGATGAGCTCCGGCTACCTGCCGTTCAGTGCCTCAGGCGGCGCCTTGCTCTTCCACCTGCTCAGCAGGCTTTACGAGCATACCAGCGTGGTCATCACCACTAATCTCAGCTTCAGTGAATGGGCCAGCGTCTTCAGCGATGCCAAGATGACGACGGCGCTGCTCGACCGGCTCACCCATCATTGCCACATCCTCGAGACCAGAAACGACAGCTTCCGCTTCAAGAACAGCTCGGCCCATGCGCCGCCAAAACCGAAGGAGAAACCCAGACCCTTGACCACCACATTTGACCAAGAACACAATTAAAGGCGGGTCACTTCTCAGTGGAAAGCCAGGGTCACGTCTCGGCGGAAATCAACAGGCATACACAAGTATGATGCCACGAACCACTCGTAGAATGGTGCCAAATCATCGTCTGGCCGATGCTCTCCCTATCAACCGGCCGCACCGGCGGGTTCGCGACAGTGGAGAGCAAAATGAGCATTTTTCTGGTCACCGACGGCACGGCAATTTCCTACACCGACTGGGGCACGGGTCAGCCGATCCTGTTCTCGCATGGCTGGCCGCTGGCCGGCGACGCGTGGGCGCCGCAAATGCTGTTCTTTGCTTCGCAGGGCTACCGCGTGATCGCCCATGACCGCCGCGGCCACGGCAAATCGGGCCAGCCATGGGCCGGCAACAACATGGACCAGTATGCCGACGATCTGGCCGAGCTGATCGAGGCGCTCGATCTCAAGGACATGATCATGGTCGGGCACTCGACCGGCGGCGGCGAGATCGCCCATTACGTTGGCCGGCACGGCACGGCACGGGTCGCCAAGATGGTGCTGGTTGGTGCCGTGCCGCCCTTGATGCTCAAGACCGAAGCCAATCCCGAGGGTACGCCGATTGAGGCGTTCGACGGACTCCGCAAGGGAACGGCCACCGACCGGTCGCAGTTCTTCAAGGACCTGTCGATGCCGTTCTACGGCTTCAACAAGGAAGACGCCAAGGTCAACCAGGGTCTGCGCGACACCTTCTGGCGATTGGGCATGCAGGGCAGCATCAAGGCCGAGTATGACTGCATCCGCGAATTCTCCGAGGTCGACTACACCGAGGACCTCAAGAAGATCGACAAGCCCACGCTGGTCGTGCACGGCGATGCTGACCAGATCGTGCCGATTGCAGCGGCCGGCCTCAAGACGGCCAAGATCGTCAAAGGCGCCGAGCTCAAGATCTATCCCGGCGCGCCGCATGGTCTGGCCGAAACCGAGGCCGAAAAATTCAATGCTGACGTGCTCGCCTTCATCAGAGCCTGATCAGCGCCCGGGGGGCCACGCAGCCGCTGTGTGGCCCACTTTCTTTCGGCCCCAGGAGAGACTCCCATGTCCAGCCATTGCACGCATGTACAGACCATACGCGAGGTGACGCCCGGTAGCCGCGGCTGCGAGGAGTGTCTTAGGACCGGGCAGCGCTGGCTGCACCTGCGCATCTGTCGCACCTGCGGCCATGTCGGTTGCTGCGATCAGTCGCCCGGACGCCATGCCACAGCCCATTTCCACCATACCGGTCACCAGATCATCGAAGGCTATGACCCGCCCGAGGGCTGGGGCTGGTGCTATGTCGACGAGATGATGATCGATCTGCCTTCCCAGACGCCGCAGCTGGGGCCAATCCCCCGCTACTACTGAATTATTGCCAAGAGGGTTTGGGCCATGGCTACCAGCGAGACCACTGAGGATCGACGCTTTCCCACCCTGACGGCTGATCAACTCGCTGTGGTCGAGCGGCGGAGCGGCGGTGCCCCTGCAACATTGACGCCAGGTGCCCTGGCCTATGCAGTGGGCGCGACAGACGCGCTTGCCTGGTTCATCGTCGCCGGCACGATGGACATTTTTTCCCATGCGGGCCTCGACGATGAGCGCCTGATCCAGACGCTTGGCCCCGGGCAGTTCAGCGGGGAAATCAACCAGCTGACGGGGCAGCCGACGCTGGCCGGCGGCCGCGCCGGTGCGCAGGGGTGTCAGGCGGTGCTATTGACGGCGGCGCAGGTGCGGGCGCTGGTGATCGGTTCGGCCGATATTGGCGAAATGGTAATGCGTGCGTTCATGCTTCGGCGGGCTGCGCTGATCGACGCCGGCAGCGGGGGACCGATCCTCATCGGTGTTCCCAATAGTCCGGACATGGTGCGCCTGCGTGGCTTTCTGGCCCGCAACGGCTTTCCCCATGTCGTGCTGGACGTATCAGTTGATGAGAGGGCTCGGGCCTTCGTTGCGCAGATGCAGCCCGGCGGGGCCACTCTGCCGCTGGTGGTCTGCGCTGACGGCAGCACGCTGCGCTGTCCGGACGACGCTGCGCTGGCGCATTGCATCGGCATATCGCCGACCATCGACACGGACGTCGTCTATGACACAGCCATCATCGGTGCTGGTCCCTCGGGACTGGCGGCGGCGGTCTATGCCGCGTCAGAAGGGCTCAGCATAGTCGTGCTGGAGGCCAATGCCATTGGTGGGCAGGCCGGCGCATCGGCCCGAATCGAAAACTATCTCGGCTTTCCCAGTGGCATTTCCGGCCAGGCGCTGGCCGGGCGCGCCTTCAGCCAGGCGCTCAAATTTGGCACGAAAATAGCGCTGGCGCAGTCGGTGACCGCCCTGAAGTCTCTGACCGATGAGCGCCTGACCGCCCTGACGTTGTCTGACGGGCAGGTCATCCGGGCCCGGACCACGGTGGTGGCCTCCGGGGCGCGCTATCGCCATCACCGCTTGCCAATCTCAAGACCTTTGAGGGGCGCGGCATCGCCTACTGGGCGTCCCCCATTGAAGCCAGGCTGTGCGAGGGCGAGGAGATTGCGCTGGTTGGCGGCGGCAATTCCGCTGGCCAGGCTGTGGCCTTTCTGGCGCCGCGGGTGAAAAAGCTGCATCTGGTGATCCGCCGGCCCGATCTGACGGCCACCATGTCGCGCTATCTGATCCACCGCATCGCATCGCTGCCCAATGTGGTGCTGCATGCCACCTCCGAGGTGTCGGCGCTGGAGGGCGATGAGGTCGCCGGGCTCGATGCAGTGGTCCTGCGCCATCGGAAGAATGGGCAGGACAGCAGGCTGGCGCTGCGACACCTGTTCCTGTTCATCGGCGCCGATCCCAACACTAGCTGGATGGACGGCTGTGTCGAAACGGACAGTCACGGGTTCATTGTGACGGGTGCGGGTATGGCTGCCATCCCGCCGCCGGCCGGTCGCTTGCCGCTGGAGACCTCCATGTCGGGCGTGTTTGCCATAGGCGACGTGCGGGCAGGCTCCACCAAGCGCATTGCTGCGGCGGTCGGCGAAGGGGCTGCCGTAATCGCCCAGATCCATGCCGCGCTGGCTGCCCGCTCTTCTGCCCCTTGATGGGTCAAAAGCCGTCCGGCCTAACCGATGCTCGGCAGGCCTTGCGGCCGGGCGACCTCCTGCCACGGCGGGCGACCCATACCTGTGTATGGGGCAATCAAACCAAGACACGTCCGGGCCGCCTACACGTATGACAGACCCCACGATGATGCCCATGCGATCCTTGTAGTCATCGAGAGGACGGTATGTCGGGGCGGAGTTCATCGCCGCCGACGCGGGCTGATCGCGGGTACCCATTGCACCAGACCGTCCCTCCAACCCTTGAAGACAGGAGATGAAAATGGACGACATATCCACCTCAACCGCCAGCAGCATTGTTTCCGACAAACCCCGCAACGGCCGGATCTGGGTGGCTACGCTGGGCTTGGCCCTGCTCGTCGCCGGTCTGCTGGCCAGCGCAAGCCTGATGCTCGCAACCGTCTTTTCGATCATCTATATTGCCGCAATGATGATCATTGCCGGTCTTGCGCAGGTGGGCTTTGCCTTCACCGCCCCGGGCTGGCAGGCCAAGATCCTTTGGACGGTTGGCGGCGTGCTCTACACCGTCGCGGGCGTTTTGGCATTTACCAACCCGCTGCTGGCCAGTGCCGGGTTGACGTTGCTGATCGGCGTGTTGCTGGTGATTGGCGGCGCATCCCGCATCGGCTCGGCCGCGCTTGAACACAAGGGCAGTTCTTCCTGGTCGCTCGCTGCCATGGGAACGGTGACCGCCTTGGCTGGTCTGGCGGTCCTTCTGGCATGGCCCGGGGTCAGCCTGTGGCTTCTGGGCGCCATCCTGAGTGTGGACCTGATCTTCCAAGGGCTCAGCACGCTGGGCATGGCCTGGGCGCTACGCCAGCGCTAGGCAAGTGCTGCCAGTATCGCAGAAAGGGTCGCCCCGTGTCGGGCGGCCATTTTGCATGTGGAACACGCGTCAGAGGGAAGCCGACCTCACGCCGCAAGGGCGGTTTCGATGCAGTCGATCAGCATCTGGCTCTCGAAGGGCTTGCCCAGGAAGCCAATGGCGCCGGCGGCCATGACCCGTTCGCGGATACGCTCGTCGGGGAAGGCCGTTATGAAGATGACAGGCGTTGCATTGCCCCGGTCGCGCAGGATCTGGGATAGTTCCACGCCGCCGATCCCATCCATCTGGACATCAGTTATCAGGCAGTTGACATCGGACGTGCCGAGCGCGGCAAGATAGTCCTCTGCCGACGCAAAGGTGGTGGCGTGCATGCCCAGCGAGCGGATCAGGCTGGATGTCGCCTGACGCACCGAAGGGTCATCGTCGACAATGGCAATGGTCTTGACGTGTGACATTGAAATTCCTCGCGCAGCATACTGGAGCGCGCTGCGCTAATGCCATCCAAATGCGCCCACCGGGGCACCAATTCAATCATACACAGGTTTAGTGTCGTCGGCGCTACCCTGACGGGCGCAGGGCCTCGCCCATCTTGACCAGCTCGGCAAGCGAACGCGCGGCCATCTTTTCCATGACATGACCCCGGTGGATCTTGACGGTAATCTCGCTTACGCCCAGTTCGCCGGCGACCTGCTTGTTCATCAGGCCCGTGGTGACCAGATCCATCACCTCGCGCTCGCGCGGGGTGAGGGTGGCGTGGCGCGCCCGGAGGGAGGCCAGTTGGGCATCGCCGGCACGGCGCTCACGATCAAGCGCTAGGGCCGCCGAAACTGCATCGAGCATGTCCTGATCGCGGAAGGGCTTGGTCAGGAAGTCGAGGGCGCCCGCTTTCATTGCCTTGACCGACATGGGAACGTCGCCATGGCCGGTCATGAACACGATAGGGATGGCGTTGCCCATCTGGGCCAGCTGGGTCTGGAACTCGAGGCCACTGACGCCGGGCAGGCGGATATCGAGCACCAGGCAGCTTTCCGAGATGACCGGGCCCCGTGCCAGGAAGTCGTTTGGCGAGGCAAACTGCTCTACCCGCATGCCCACCGAGCGGAACAGGCTATCGAGGGCATCGCGGAGCGAGGCGTCATCATCAACGACGAAGACCGTGGGTGCGACAGCCGTCATGGTTGTGTCTCCGTATGTGCAGGTAGATTGAACTCGAACGCAGCGCCGCCCTCTGCAAGCAAGTGGGCCCGCAGGGTGCCGCCATGGGCCTCCACGATCGAGCGGCAGATCGGCAAGCCCATGCCCATGCCTTCGTCCTTGGTGGTGAAAAAGGGCGTGAAGAGCTTTGCGGCGGCATCGCTGCTGAACCCCGGGCCGGTGTCGGTGATTTCAACGGACAATCCAGTGTCCGTGGCTCTCGAACGGATGGTCAGATCGCGCTGGGTGGTGCCTGTCGCGGCCATGGCCTGGATGGCGTTGACGATCAGGTTGATCAGCACCTGCTGCAATTGCACGCGATCGCCCAACGCCGGTGGCAACCCGTCCGCCAAGGCCAACTTGAGGCTGACCTGGTGGCCGGCGATCTCGCGCTGCACCACTCCCAGCGTGTCGTGCACCAGCTCGTTGACATCGACCGGCGCGGCCTGTGGCACGGCTTTGCTGGCGAGCGCGCGCAGACGCTTGATCACTTCGCTGGCGCGGCGCGCATCGGCGATCATGCGTTCGATGCCGGCGGAAACCTCGGCAAGATCAGGCTCGGGCCGCCGCAGCCAGCGCAGTCCGGCTTCGCCATTGGTCACCACGCCCGCCAGCGGCTGGTTCACCTCATGGGCAATCGAAACGGTCAGTTCGCCCAGGGTCGCCACGCGCGACACGTGCGCCAGCTCGGCCTGCGCCTGGTGCAGATCGTTCTCGGCCTGATGCCTGGCTGTGACGTCCATGAAGCTGACCAATACCCTGTCGAGCGCCGGACGGTCTGTTGGCATGGCCACGGTATACAGAACATTGAGCCGCTTGCCGTCGACAGTATCGAACACGCTTTCGGTCTCGAAACTGGATTGTTCCGACCAGATGGCCTCGAGAAGTCGCCAGGTCGATGGCGCTATCTCGGGCGGAATCAGCGACGGCAGGCGCTGGGCAAATACTGCCAGGGTGGGGGCGCGGAACATGGTCAGCGTCCGGTCGTTGGCATTGATCAGCCGCATCAGGCCAGTGACCTCGCCAACTAGATCGGGCCTTTCGCGCGCGATGGCCGCGACGCTGGTGAAGCCTTCGGCCCGCAGGGCCTCCAATCTCGCCTTGAGGGGCGAAAAGTCCATCTCGAGAATGGCCACGCCGGCCGCCCGGAAGATCGAGCGATAGCGCTGTTCGCTGTCGGCGATCACCGTGATGGTCGAGGCCAGCCGCAGCGCCAGAAAGGTTGTGACGCCGATGGCCGCCAGGCTGAACAGCCCACGTGCTGTGGCGCCGGCCTCGAAATCGGCACTGTGGGTAATGGCAAAGCTGAGGATGGTCAGGCCCATGCAGCCGGCTCCGACCAGCAGGGTACCGCGCCGGTTGGTGAAGTTGAGCGACAGCAGGACGACGGCCACATAGAGCACGGCGACGGCGATATTGAGCGGTGTCAGCGTATCGAAGATGAAGATGCCTGTGGCCAGAACGATAGCCGCGACAAAGGCATAGCGTGACATGGTGCCCCCAGCCGGAACATATGGCCGAGACATATCATAGGCTTCCGGCGTGGGGACGCGTTTTTGCGGTGACCACAAGAATTTCGCGGGCCACCAGCGCGCAGAGCGCCAGCGCTGCAAGGCCAAGGCAGGCGAGACCAGCGACGCGATGGGCGAGAGCGCCTGCGATGATGCCGGCGAGAAACCCCAGCATCACACTGCCGATCTGCAGCAGCCTGACTGTGGGCCGGCGGCTGCGGCAGCTGTCGACAAGCTCAATCGCCATCTGGGTGGTATTGCTGGTCATGACATTGGTAGAGGCCGAGCTGGGGAGCAGCAGCCGCACGGTCGCGCTCTGGATGCCCATCGCCGCCAGACCAAACAGGGCCGGCCCGGCCGTGATGGGGTCCGCGCCGTCGTGCAGGCTCGCAATGGTGAGGCCGCACAGGAGCGCGGCCTCAAGGCTGAGCGAGCCGACCATCGCCAGGTGCTGACGCGGTCCGGATAGTCGAACGATGGCGGTGGTCACCATGCCAGCGAGGAGGAAAACGGGGATGGCGAGCACCTTGACGCCCAGACCGTCACCGTCGCCGAAGAGGCCTGATCCAGCCACGACGTAGCTGCCTGTCACCTGGGCGACGAAGAAGCCCGCGAATGCCAGAAAGGTGCAGACATCGACATAGCCGGCGACGAGCGCCAGCATCACCGATAGTCCCGTGTCGCTGCGTTGCGCAGCGCTGGCGTCGTTCTTGGTCAGCATCAACATGCTCCTGGGCGCGCGCAGCGCCCCGCTCGGAAATAGCTGGCCAGAACCTAGCCGCAGCGACCGCAAGCCGTCGCCCTATACGCACGTATGAGCCGGCCAAACCAGCGTCCGATAGTGCGCTGAGTGGGGCCGCCGTAATTTGTGGCCATCGGGTTTGAAACCAGCAGGGGATGAGACGATGACCATGACCAAGAGCACCAGCCGCCACGTTGCAACACTGTCGGGCCAGCCACGGTTCGACGGCCCGATGGGTTCGATAACCCATGTAGATGCAGGCGATTTGCCGATCATGCGAGGCCTGTCGATGCGTGGGTTGCGCCTGGCCCCAAACGCGGTGCGCGAGCCGCACTGGCACGCCAATGCGCACGAATTGGGTTATTGCCTGCGCGGCGAGGCACTCATCACCATCGCCGCCAACCACGCCCAGCGTGAGAGTTTTGTGGTTGGCCAGGGCGAGATGTTCTTCGTGCCCAGCGGGGCGATGCACAGTATCGAAAACATCGGCAGCGAACCTGCCGAGTTCGTCCTCGCTTTTTCCCATGAACATCCCGAAGACTTCGGCCTAAAGGCCGCCTTCGGCGCCATGAGCAATGCGGTTCTGGGCAATAGCTATGACCTGCCCAGCGCTGCCTTCGAGGACTTTGATCGCCAGCAGGCTGACCTTGAGATCGTTGCTGTGCAGGGCCACACCCTGGTCGAGGGCCAGGCGCGCCATGTCAATGCTTACAAGTATAGCGTTGAGGCCACGCCGCCGCAGATCGATTTCCCGGCCGGCACCGCCCACACGACTAAGGCCGCCCTCTGGCCAGCGCTGCGCGACATTGCCATGTTCTCGGTACGGATAACCGATCGGGGCATGCGCGAGCCGCACTGGCATCCTGAGACCGCCGAAATGGGTTATGTCGCGGCGGGCACCGCCCGCATGACCATTCTGGATCCGGATGGAAAGATCGATACCTACACGGTGACGCAGGGCGACGTGTATTTCATCCCGCCGGCCTATCCCCACCACATCGAAAACATCGGAGCGGGCACGTTCCACGCCCTGATCTTCTTTGACCAGGTATCGCCCGGGGACGTCGGCTACCGGTCGCTGATCAATGTGTTTCCGCGCAGCGTGCTGGCGCAGTCCTTTGGCATTGCGGAAGACCAGTTGCCGCATTTTCCCTTCACCGAGATCGACCCGCTCCTCGTGCCGCGCACCAATCCCATCGACCCCGTGATCTAGCCGCCGTTCCCCTTTCAAACGCCTACCCAACCAGAAGGAATTCAACATGAGCAACCTGACCGCGCCCCTGCTTACCCCCACCGACCTGGGCAATGACGCCAGCCATGATATTTCGGCCGCCCTGACGGGCCTGCTGGCCGATACGTTCGCGCTCTATCTCAAGACCAAGAACTTCCATTGGCATATGTCTGGGCCACATTTCCGCGATTATCACCTGATGCTCGACGAGCAGGGCGACCAAATCTTTGCCATGACCGATGTGATCGCTGAGCGGGCCCGCAAGCTCGGTGGCACCACCCTGCGTTCGATCGGCCAGATTGCCCGCACACAGCGTATTGCCGACAATGATGCCGCCTTCGTTACCCCCGGCGACATGCTGGCCGAACTGGCCAGCGACAACCAGCAGCTGCTCGTGATCCTGCGGGCCTGCCACGGTGCTGCCGATGAGTACAACGATGTTGCGACCACCTGATCGAAGTTTGGATCGACGAAACCGAGCGCCGCCTGTGGTTCCTCTACGAATCCAACCGTCGCGCCTGACTTTGCACGGTGGTGCCGGCCAGTCCGGCGCCACTGCCCCTTGAGGGCCTGACCTTTCACCACGCCGCCGCCATGCGCGGCCACCGAGCCGGAACGATTTGCCATGAGCAGGAATGTTGCTGAACTGATGGTCGAGACACTGGCCGCCGCCGGCGTGAAACGGATCTATGGCGTGGTTGGCGACAGTCTGAACGGGTTTACCGATGCCTTGCGGACCCATGACGAGATCGAATGGATCCACGTTCGGCATGAAGAGGTTGCCGCATTTGCCTCCGCAGGGGAGTCCCAGGTTACCGGGGAACTCGCAGTGTGTGCGGGGTCATGCGGCCCGGGCAATCTGCATCTGATCAATGGTCTGTTTGATGCCCATCGCAGCCGCACCCCGGTACTCGCGATCGCGGCGCAGATTCCGACCGCTGAAATCGGTAGCGGCTATTTCCAGGAAACACATCCGCAGAACCTTTTCGCCGAATGCAGCCACTATTGCGAACTGGTGTCTGATCCGAGCCAGCTGCCAATGTGCTCGAAAATGCCATTCGCGCTGCCGTGGGCATGCGCGGCGTTGCCGTCGTGGTCATTCCCGGCGACGTCGCCCTGCGCGACGCCCCGGCTCGCGCTGTCGCCAGCCGGCAAAGTCTGCTGCCGTCTCTGCCCCAGGTTTACCCCGCCGATGCCGACATCGAGGCGCTGGCGCAACTGATCGGCGAGGCGCGCAAGGTGACACTGTTCGGCGGTCGCGGTTGTGCCGGCGCCCATGCGCCGCTGATGGCGCTGGCCGAGGCCCTGAAAGCGCCAATCGTCCATGCCCTGGGCGGCAAGGAATATGTCGAATACGACAATCCCCATGACGTGGGAATGACCGGGTTCATCGGCTTTGCCTCGGGCTATGAGGCCATGCACGATTGCGACCTGCTGGTCATGCTGGGGACCGACTTCCCCTAGACGATTGCCGCGCTCTTGCCCCATGTGCCGGCGCGCACAGACCGGGCCCATCTGGATAAATCGCTCAAGCGCTACGCCGCTTCACGCAAGGGGCTCGATGATCTGGCCGCGGGCACCGCAGGGCGCGGGCCGATCCATCCGCAATATCTGACCAAGGTGATCAGTGACCTGGCAGCCGAGGATGCCGTGTTCACCTTCGACGTCGGCACGCCCACCATCTGGGCGGCCCGCTATCTCGAGATGAATGGCCGGCGCCGGCTGGTAGGTTCGCTGGCACATGGTTCGATGGCCAATGCCATGCCGCAAGCCATCGGCATCCAGGCGGCGCAGCCCGGCCGCCAGGTGGTCGCGCTCGCCGGCGACGGTGGCTTCTCGATGCTGATGGGCGACCTGATCACGCTGCGCCAGCAGAATCTGCCGGTCAAGATCATCATCCTCAACAATGGCGTACTGGGCTTTGTCGCCATGGAAATGAAAGCGGGCGGGTTTCTCGAAACCGGTGTGTCGCTGGATAATCCCGACTTTGCCGCCATGGCACGGGCCATGGGCATCCATGCCATCCGCGTCGAGGATTCGGGCGAGTTGCCCGGTGCAGTCGCCGACATTCTGGCCCATGACGGACCGGCTCTGCTTGATGTCGTCAGCGCCACCCAGGAGCTGTCCATGCCGCCCACGATCACCAGCGCCGAAATGAAGGGCTTCGGCCTGTGGATGATCCGCGCCGTGATGAGCGGTCGCGGCGATGAGGTGATCGATCTCGCCGCCACCAATCTGCTGCCCCGCTAGGATATGACCGAAATGACCTCTTCTGAAGAGAAGTCCGCTGCGGGCCTATCGGACATGGGCTTCGTCCTTAATCACTCCGAGGTCTTTTTGCCTCGCCCTGTTGCGCGACATCGCTCGTGAGCTGGATTTGAGCTTGACCAGCATCGTACACCACTTCGGGACGAAGTTTGAACTCCTCGAAGCCGTGCTTGAGCGTGCGGACAAGACCGATGGCAACGAGATGTTCGATTTTGGCGCTGCCCGCGCGCAGTACGGAGTCGCGCATGCCACCCTGGAGCGGGCCCGCTCGGGCCTCGAACGCCCAGGAATACTCAGGCTGTTCGCAATCCTGTCGGCCGAGTCGTCCGCACCCGAGTATCCCGCACATGACTGGTTTGTCGAGCGATATCGCCGCAAGACCGAGGAGCTCGCCGCGGCATTCGCCTTCGACCAGGCGAAGGGCCGTGTTGACCGCGCTCGTGACCCCCCATCTGCTTAGTCGATTGCTTATCGGCGCCCGGGACGGAATTCAAAGGCACTCCCCGGCAATCCTTATGACGGCCACACGCTGGCAAGCGTGATCCCCGATATGGAAAAGACCATCCGCGGCTCCCCCTCAGGCCGTTCGTGGTAGAGCGAATTGAGGGTCCAGCAGACCCAGAAATCCTTTTCGACATTGCCCACCGGAGCTCCGATCCGATTGGCCGTGGCGAGGAACACGTCGAGCCGGTCACGTGGGGATGCCGCGATGATTTGGCGGTAAGCATCGGTACTCATGGCTTCGCCTCGTGCGGGTCCGCCCTCAGGATTTCGCGGAGGAACTCCTGCATCCAGATCGGCACGGCGGAGAGGCCGGCGCGCAGATCCTCGCGAATGGCCTCGCCGTGCTTGGGGTCGGCAAACAGGCGGCGCAACGTTGCCTGAATACGCTTCCGTTCGCCCTTCTGGGCCAGCATGTCTTGCATCCAATGCAAGACCTGGACGACCCGCATCGAACTGGCTTCACGAAATCAAGTACGATGGATACCGCATGCACGCGGGCCTTTTGCGCAACCCTCTAAAGGCGCTTTCATTTCCGGAGCCTCACACCGGCGCCGCCGCCATCCTAACCCGCTATCGCCATCACAAGCCCTACGCCAAGGCCGATTGCAACGCCCATCAGCAGCTTGCCGGCAAGATCAAGGGCGATGGCGCGGACAGGGCGCCACAAGTCCTGGCGGGGCTCTCTGAGGGCGGCAGCGAGGTCATCGAATGCCCGTTCCATGCCGAGCAACATACATTGAAACCCGGAGGCTGTGAATCCCCACGAGATGGCGTCATCGCACCAGCTATTAGCGAAGGCTAAATTGGCGAACTGAGGCGTAGCGGGGTGGCGGGCATTTTAGGGCAGACTAATGGAACAATTGGCGGCTTCTGAAGTTTTGAAGCGGAAAGCCCCCTTCGAGCTTCCGCAGCCCGTCTCGTCCCACCGGACAAAAGGTGCTCCGAGGCGGGCTGGAAGGTCTGCAGCGGGAGCGAAACCGCGACTGGAAACCGACTTTCGATCGAAGGGAACATTAGCGGCTTCTAAAAGTTGAAGCTTGCGTCAGTGGTGCCCCCATCGCCTGCCAAAGATCAGGCCTCGGAGAGGCGCGGGCTTCCTAAACCGGAGAGTGATCATGAACAATATCATTTGGATCGTTGGAGCGATTGTCATCGTGTTGGCGATATTGAGCTTCTTCGGGCTCCGATAGGTCACGACAAGCCGGGCCACGACCTATATCGTCAGCGTGTTCGACAAGCCCCGTTGGCGCACCATCTTGACGACCAAGGACAAGGCCGAAGCGGACGCGCTTGAGCAGGCAATGGTGCAGGGCGGCGTGAACGCCCGGGTGGAAGAGATCACGCCGAAGCCGAAGCGACGTTAGGGCCTCGCCGGAAGCACCAGCAACAAAACCGCGAACGCTGCCATCAGGAGGCAGACGGACATCCCTAGCATGTCGCGCTGCCTATAGCGCCAGACCGCGCCAGCGAGCATCACGACACCGATTGCGGCGATGTAGAGCGGAATCACTTCTGCACGTTGCCCTTGAGTATTTGCTCTCTTAACCAACCAGTCTGCGTGAAGTTATCGACAATCACCGAATACCATGCTGCGCCGGCTTTGCTGGCTGAGAGGGATCGGTGTTCGCACATTGAAAGGCCACGAACCGGCGTTCCATAGGCGTTGGGGCCGTCATAGCGATGAAGAGCGTGAACTTTGTCGGCGGATTTTTGCGACCGGAGTCGTCGCTGTACATCCTGGTCCATAGAACCCGATCTGATTCGGTGGTGGCGTCGCGGTCCTTTAAGTAGTCTTCCAAAGGTATGGGTTCGGAATTTTCCGAAGTCTCTACCCGCTTATAGCCGGCTGGCGCGAGAAGTCGTTTCTTTAGGACTGCTTCGCAAGCTCGGGTCATTGGGGCACGAACGGGTTGTAGTCACTGTTAAGCACAAAGAACGTCGCAACTGCCGCGATAGCAGCAGTTGAGGCCATCAAAAGCCACCTATTCAAAGGAAAGCCCTCCCATCCCTGCGATGGACAATCGCGCAACTGGCGCGCACGCGCAAGCCGGCTCCACTCGGGATCTCAGGGCTTCTGCAGCCTCACCCCGGCGCCGCCGCCATTCTCGGCGATGAACTCGATGCCGGCAGATTCGAGGGCGCGCTCGATTGCAGCCAAGGCATCCTCCGAACCGCCATACTTGCCTGTCTCGAAATTTGAGATGGTGTTGCGATGAACTCCGGCGGCCTTTGACAGGTCGGCCAACGACCAATTCAAAGCGGCTCTAGCCATCCTCACTTGTGCAGGCTTCACAACTCTTCGCTCTTGTGCTATTTTCACAAGTGTAAGTATCACAACTGAAGGGGAATTCCAAATGCCGAACACCGTTCCAGCGGCCCGCGAAGCTATGCCCGCTGCCATCGGGAGATTTTCCCGCCGCACCATCCTGGCCGGTATCGGTGCCGCCTCCATCGCAGCGGTAACCTCACGTAAAGCCGAATTATCTGGACTGACAGAAGCGGCGGGTTTCCTGGAGAGAAGGAATATCCGATGAACATGATCAATCATTCGCACTTCGAAAGCCCAGACACCGAGCTGTTCCGGCTCGAAAAGGAACTGGAACAAGCCGCACCCGAAGGGAAAGAGCGGCGAAGGTATGCAGGAAGGTTGGTAGACGATGCGAAAAGCTCTACCCGCCGAGACCTTCGGCGTGGAAGGAGCCGGACATGCCGGAAGAGGTGAGGACTGCTTTCAACGCCATGACGATTGCAGACATGGCGCACAACAAGAGGCCGGCCATCTACGCCGCATGGTCCAAGCAGATCGAAGAACAGAAAGCCGAGAACAAGGCCTTGCAGGATGCGCGCACCGCCAAATGGGAAGAGATCAACCGCGAAGGCGGGGTTGACGCTGCCGAAGAAGCATTCAACGCGATTTGCGACGAGGAATGGGAAATAGGCAAGCGCATTTGCGCCGTCCCTGCCCATACCCTTGAAGGCGTGACGGTAAAGCTTCGCGTGAGCGACATATTGGGACTAGAGGATTTTGGCGATCCGAACGCGTCGTTCCTGTCGATCGCCACAGATATCAGGCGCCTTGCAGCTCGCCTGAGTTGAGCGCGAAGGCAACTGGTGGCCCGCTGCCTCACGGTGGTGGGCTTTTTTCGCTGACAGGAACCTTACGCAGCGGCCAGCCGTTGAGCATGACAATCAAGGGAGGTTGAAAATGGCCGCCGACCAAAACGAAGCCGCGACACCGAGACCGACCCAGCGCGAAGCTCAGGAAGCCTTGGAGAAGCAGGTCGCTCAGCTGAAGCGGGAAATCAACAAGATCAATCGAACGCTGGCAGAGCGCGCCGAAGAGGCCATCGAGGAAGCCACAGGCTGGTATGACAGCGCTGCCGATCGCGCTGGCCGTACAGCCCAGGCGCTCCGGACTGGGGCTCAATCTGTTTCCGGTGCCGTCGAAGACAATCCGGGTACGGTGTCGAGCGCCTTCATTCTCGGTGCCGCATTAGGTCTGCTATTGGGTCTCACCCTCAACGCTACTGGGCCTAGTCAGGATCGCTGGTTCTATAAGTGATCATCAGGCTGCGCTGGATATGCCCAAACAAAGTCGAAGAACTGGCAACCAAACGAATTCCAATCGCAGGGCGCGACGAGCCCGCTGCCTCACGGTGGCGGGGTTCTACGGCATGTGTCGGGGACTTGTGGACGCCAAGCCCCTATTCGACAGGCGTTAGGTCCGGTCTGGGAAGGGCGGTATAGACCCTTGCAATGAAGCCGTGGAATTGCAGCATGTAGTCGCGCAGGAACTCCTCGGTCGTAGGGTCGGTGACCTCACCTTCGTCGGTGATCAGGTTGGGTTTAAACTGGATGTAGGCCTCGATCGAGTTCATCTGTGGGGAGTTGCAGAAGCCAAGAACGCCGCGAAGGCTCTGCTGCGCCAGCGCGGTGCCGATCGAACCCGGCGAAGTGCCGATGACAGCCGACGGCTTTCGGGTGAACGAGTTCTGACCGTAGGGACGGCTCGCCCAGTCGATCGCGTTTTTCAATCCGCCTGGGATAGAGCGGTTGTACTCCGGTGTGACGAACAACACGGCTTCGACCCCGGCGAGTGCATCCTTGAAGGCTCTTGCCGGCGGAGGAAAATTTGCGTCGTAGTCGTAGCTGTAGAGCGGTAGGTCCTTGAACGGGATTTCAGTCATCGAGAGCTCGGCCGGTGCTAAATTCACCAGCGCCTTGGCCAGCTTCCGATTGAGTGAGCCCTTGGCAAGGCTGCCAATGAGATAACCGACTTTGTACGCGGTCATGGGAGATACCTCCTCGGGAGACTGCCAGTATGCGGCTGACAGCGCAGTCCCCATGCTCGAACGCGCGCACCAGACATCGGTTCCCGAATGTTTGCAGCCCTATGGGCGCTGCCGCTTGTGGCGGCCTTTTAGCGGTGGGGACTAATGGGATTAGCGGGCACAATCCCCAAGCGTCGATTGCGCTTGGCGCCATCCCGCCAGATCATTCCGGGATGGGAGGCACCGACCTCACGGTATTGCTGTCCGAAGGTCTGATCCTCCTCAATGAAATGAACGATTGAGTTGAGGACCCCTTCACCCCTTCCGGACAGGCGGGCCAACTGATTGCGCTTCTCGTTGGGGTCGGGGTACGTCTCGATCAGGCCAAGCCCGGTGTGACGTTGCTTCTTGGTGCCATATCCTTCAGTTTCATCGACGGACCTCAGGGCAGCGAAATGACGGCCTGACGGCCCACCGGGAGCGAGGTCGATTTGCCGAGCGTATTCGGCCAGTTGGTCGGGGCGGAGAGCGATGAGGAGAAACAGGCGCATCTGTCGGACACGCTGCGCGAGGGAACGACCGTTACCACGGTAGCCACCAACTGCTCTGGCACGGCCCCCTCACGCCGGCAATCCCGCCTTGGTCAGTCCTTCGCGGAGAAGCTCTCGGTCGTCGGCGTGTTCAAGGAAAACGCTCTTGCGCATGTATTCGACCGTCGAGAAATTGGGCTGCAGCCGCAGGACCTCCGCCACGGCTGCCTGTGCCTCTGCTGTCCGACCAAGCTGGGCGTAGCACGCCGCGAGCCGCGCGACCGACCATGGGGTTGGCACCGGCGTCAGTTTGAACGCATGGGTGGCCTCTTCAAAGCGCCGAAGGGAAAAAAGGGCGATGCCGGACAAAGGACGGGACCAGCGAGAGCGCAGTGGATTGAGGCGATCGGCTGCCTCCAAACAAGTCAATGCCTCTTCGTGTCGCCCACGACAGGTCACCAACCGACCCTTCATGAGCAGTCAGTCTGCATCGTTGGGGTTGCGCTCGTAAGGCAGATCGGCTGAAGCTAATCTACTGGGAGGGCTCCGGTATCGTCATGGCAGCTTCACCTGGCCTCGGTATCAAGGATGGACTGATGATACTGACCCACGCCCAGTTCGAAGCCATGTTTGCAGGTCTCGATTGGCGGCGGGTTCATGCCATCAAGACGAGAACGCCGGACATCGACGCCGACGCGACGGATCACCCTATAAGTGCGTTGACCAATTGCGGCGGCTTCCCCGACGTATTTGCGAATTCGGAACTGTCCCACGTTTGGCTGATAGCCGACTTTGACCGTGTCGCTGAAATTCAGGACATGCTGCGTCGGATACACCTTGAGGAACGTCATGCCGATTGTGACATATGGACAATTTCGAGATGGCAAGGGGATGACCGGCTGCGGCATCCCACGATCGCATCAGGCTGACCTTCGACCAACGACGCTCGCGATCGCCAGCGCCAGACACATCAGGCCAAGCGTGATCGGCAGCCCACCGGCACCCAGCACATCCATGGCGGTGCCCGCCAACGGCGCCACCGCAATGCCGCCAACGCCCCACATCAGCGAGAAGGCGGCATTGCCGGCGACCAGTGTCGAGCCGGTGAAGCGCTCGCCGAGCTCGATGATCGACATCGTGTAGATGCCGTAGGAAACCGCGCCCCAGGATCCGCTCCAGCATCCGAACCAATACGAGCTCGAGGGTGCGAAAGCTTTTCAAGGACCGAATGCCGATCTCAGCAATCAGCGAAAAGAGATCGCCTTGCTCCGAGAGCCAGGCGAAGAAGGCTTCGACATCAGCAGCGGGGGTTGCGAGATATCGATCAGCGCACTGAGTCCCGGATTGGCGCAAAGCAACAGACACTGAGCGAGGCTATATGCGGCAAGGGACGCTCGAAAGCTCTCGCCATTCAGGCGGCCCCTCTCCGGCGAACATTGTGGAGCGCAGTTGACATCAGCAACCATCGCCATAGGCGGCGGCACCGGTCAGGTTCGTCGCCTCAGCCGGCCGGAATTCTACGGCATCAGATCCCCGACCTGCGGCCGGCGAATGACAATGTCAGGTCGGATCGCCGTATTCCGCATCGCTCTTTGTCGATCGATGGCGATCGTAATCGACGGGAGGCGACAACATGACTTCTGCCTCGGCTCTGCCGAACTCCCTACCGATTTGGAACATCGCCCAGAGCGCGCTAAAACCAAGTAAAAATTTTAGCATGATCGTCCTCCCTTCAATCGAGAAACCAATGCGGGGGGCAGATAGTTCCATAGGTCCGGAACAATGCTCACCGGCGCTCGTTGCCTGTGATCGATGGGCGAGGAGCGCAGAATATGGTCGCCAAGAAGACGAACGACACAAGCCGCGTGGTGAAGGGCGCAGAACTGGAAGTTGAGCACCTGGCGGAGGTGACCGACGTCTCTCCGAAACAGGCCAGAGCGCTGCTTCGCAAGCATGGCGCGGACTGGCAGAAACTTAAAGACGAGGCAGAGGCTTTGAAGGAAGACTAGGGGCAATCCTTCGGCGACGGCTATTCTGCTCTACCCGCATGCCCGTCATGCGCAACCAAAATTCCGAATCTTTGATTAATTCAATCAAAGTACCGTCCGCACATTGCGGACGGCATTACAGCTCGAGGGAGCCGCCACCACTGGCTTAGGCCGGGCCCGTTTCGATTTTATTCTCGCGCCAAAACTTGAGAGTGTCTGATCGGCAACGCCCTCCTGGTTGCCTTGCAGGGGATCGCCGGTGGCATCCAGAAAGCTGCCCTTCCGCTTTCCACCCGAACGGAGACTCGACGCCGAAGATCGTGACTATGCCGAGCCGCGGCGGCGTTTTCTACCGGCAGTCCCGCGGCTTAGGCAGTTTGATCGGCATAGTCTCCGATTCGGGATAAGATCCCTGCGAGCACATCGACCGCATCAACGTGAAAACGCGGGATTTCCGATAAAGCTGCAGCGGTTATCATGTGGTAGTCTCGCCCGCATGACGACGCTTTATCTCAATTGGCGCGCAAGACGGTGAATCCCACAAAGCCGAACAAAACGCATCCGCCGAAATGGATCGAGCCCCAGCTCACGCGCCTGGTCGACGAAGCGCCCGACGGCCCGAACTGGCTTCACGAAATCAAGTACGACGGATACCGCATGCACGCGCGGATCGACGGCAGCGACATCCGCTTGCTTACCCGCACCGGCCTCGATTGGTCGCATCGCTATCGAACGACGATAGCGGCCCTGCGCGCGCTCCCGGTGAAAGAGGCATATGTCGACGGGGAGCTGTGCGCCGTTCGGGCAGACGGCGTCACCTCCTTCAGCCGCCTGCAGGCCGGCATGGTCGAAGGCCACACGGGCGATCTTGTCTTCTTTGCTTTCGACCTTCTGTTTCTCAACGGAGAAAGCATTGCGAAGCTGCCGCTGATAGATCGCAAGGCGCGACTGGAGGGCCTGTTTTCGTCCGATATGCCTGGCCTGCGTTTCAGCGATCACGTGATCGGCGACGGGCCTGCGTTCCGCAAGCACGCCTGCCGGCTTGCACTCGAGGGCGCTATCTCAAAGCGGATCGCCAGCGCCTATGCATCCGGCAATCGCGGGCTATGGGTCAAGTCAAAGTGTCTCAACAGAGAGGAATTCATCGTCGTCGGCTGGACCGATCCAACTGGAAGCCGCCCCCATATCGGCTCGCTGCTTCTCGGCTACTACACCTATGATGGTCGTCTGATGTACGCAGGCCGCGCCGGCACAGGCATCACGATTGCAGAGCTCAAGCGATTGGCTGGCCGGCTTGGACCACTTCAGGTAGATCGAATGCCGCTCGACGTCCCACCGCCACGTGAGAGCCGGTTCGGCTCGCCGCTTGAGCTGTCGCGCGTCCATTGGGTCAAGCCTGAAATGGTGGTCGAGGTCACCTATCTCACCTGGACTGAAGACAATCTCCTGCGTCAGGTCTCGTATCAAGGTGAGCGGCAGGATAAGCCGGCCCGGCAGGTGGTGCGTTCCGTGCCCCATCCCTGATCGGCATCGGTCGCCGACCGGTTCATCCATCCGACTTGCTCTACCTGCAGCGTGCCGGGTGAAAGAGGCTTGATCAGCGACTTGGCCGACACCGAAGGGTCGAGCCAATCCGCCCACGCGCTGCGATCGAGGATGACGATCTGCCGGTCGTGGTAGGGCGCGATGTCGGGTCCTGGCTCCATCGTCAGCATGGTGAATGCCTCGCCGACCTCAGGCGTTTCACGCCAGATGCCAGCGATGCAGAAGATCGGCTCCTCCTTCTTTGTGAAGAGCCACTTGTCCTTGCGCTTCTTCTTGGGGTCTTCGGGATCGGTGAATTCGTAGAAGCCGTCGGCCACGATCAGGCAGCGACCGGAGGTGAATTCTCGGCCCTCCGAACGGAAATTATAGACCGGCCGCCTGTTTGGTCCGGGCCAGCTCCAGCGACGTTGCATCATATCACCTTCGCCTCGGACGCCCTCGATCGTCCTGATGATCGGCGCCACGTCCGTGATCTTGATGTCCTCGCGCGCCTCGAGGTTCGGCGCTCCTTCGCCGAAGCGGATTTTGATCTTCAGGTCGGCGAAGTCCTCCAGGATCGAAGCGACATCCACGGTCAATCGATAGTCATTGCACATCGGTCCTCCGTGGGTCCTCCGTCTGATCGCATCGCACCGCGATCGTGTTCCTGTTTTGTTCGCGCGGACATGAGCGCGAAGGTTTTCGATTCCACACATCGCTCGATGAACGCCGTCTCATCATAAGGC
Organism: Mesorhizobium sp. M0047; assembly: GCF_040323315.1. Taxonomy (NCBI): domain Bacteria; kingdom Pseudomonadati; phylum Pseudomonadota; class Alphaproteobacteria; order Hyphomicrobiales; family Phyllobacteriaceae; genus Mesorhizobium; species Mesorhizobium sp. M0047. Next base: position 24,693 of record NZ_JAMYUW010000051.1, read on the forward strand.
GCTCCGGGAGCGATCTTGGGATGGCAGAGCTGCCTTGGGGTCTTCAGCCCAGCGAAGTTGGAGGCAGGCCGTAGCCGGTCGACGGTCGACTCGACTACGCCTTGTATTTGAGTCTCCCGCTTGGCCCACAGGCGTGTTGTGGCGTTGCGTTCCTTGGCCAGGTCCTCCTGCATAACAGAGAACTTTTCGACGATGGCCTCGACGCGGTGGCGGAACCCGAGGGCCGGTCAGATAGCCATAGACCTGCTCCATTTAGGTGGCTTGGCTGTAACGCCAGAATCGTCCACACAGCCGGAGCAACGAAACGACCAGAGGCCGATTCGAAGCGTAGAGAATTGTACTTTCTTCTCAGGTTATTAGGTTGGTGCTCGGCCGACCGTGTACCAACAAAGATACCAACAAAATATTTCTGTGGATTGGTTCCGTTCCCAAACGTCGCCCTACTCGCTCGACGAGCCCCCACTCCTTGTCTGGTTTTTCGAGCCAGGATAAGGCGCCGCCGGTGAGCCGACCGGCCAGAGTTCGCAGTTTCAGCACTTCTTCCAAAATCGAAAATAGGACGCTTGAGGAAAGAGCGTGCACAAGCTGCGTTGGAAGTTTGAGAATTCGCGGATATGCCGCACAAGATAAATGCAACGCAGAGCCGGAAGCACGATGCGATCAATGTCAGGGTCGCAGGAGGACAAGTAGCCGTGACGCAGAAAGGGATCACCTTGAAGGACGTTGCCGCCGCGGCCAATGTGTCGCGCGCCACGGCGGCGCGTGCGCTCAACAGCTACGGTTATGTCGGCGACGAGACCGCGCTGCGGGTTGTGGAAGCCGCCGAAAAACTGGGCTATCGGGCCAATCTCGTGGCGCAGGCCCTGCGCAGCGGTCAGTTGCCGATCGTCGGCTTCGTGCCCGGCGATATCCAGAATCCGTTCTTCGCACGCATCGCCCACGACATCGAGGTTGAGCTCCGCAAGCATCGCCACAACCTGCTGATTGCCAGCAGCGAGGAAAATGTCGAACAGGAAAAGGAGCTGTTGGAAAGCCTGCGGTCGTTGAGCATCCGCGGCTTCATCCTAGCGCCAACCTCCGCAACCGACAGCGAGCACATCGTCCAGCTGGTGCGTGAAGGCGCGCCGGTCGTGCTGATCGACCGCGTCGTCAAAGAGCTGCACTGCGACAGTGTCGTCGTCGACAATGAGGGCGGGGCGGGCGAGGCCGTGGACTACCTCGTCGCCAATGGCCATCAACGGATCGGACTGCTGCGCGACGAGTCGCGCATCTTCACCGCGCAGGAACGTCTTGCCGGATACCAGAATTCATTGCAATCGCATGGCATTGCGCTCGACGAATCGCTGATCAGCGTGTCGCGCTCGACCGTCGAACATGCCGTCGACGCAACCATCCGCCTGTTCAGCCGCCGCAACCGCCCGACGGCCCTGTTCACCGTGGACAGCCTGATGACCCAGGGCGCACTTCTCGGTCTGCGCTCGATGGGCCTGTCGATCCCCCACGACGTGTCATTGGTGGGCTTCGACGACTTCAATCTCGCCACCTTCACCGACCCCCAGATCACCGTGGTGGCCCAGCCGATCTCGGAGATCGGGCCGCTGGCTGCCAAGCTTCTGCTGGAACGGTTGGCCGGCAAAAAGATCGCGCCTCGCCATATCCGGTTCCCGACGCGCCTGATCGTGCGCGGTTCGGTTGCTCGATTCAGCAGGCGCTGACAACGCCGGGATTCCTCCGTTACCAACAATTTTGTCGGCAAGGGCTTGCCAACCGCGGAACTGCATGGCCATTATCCGGATGTGAGATCGATCTCACATTGGCCGGGACTGATCAAAGTCTGGTGAGACGGGCGCTTCGATCCTTGCGCCTGGATAGAGGCTCTACCGCATCCGAGTACAAGGAAGATCTACATGCTGAACTTCGACAAAGATCGCTTCATAAGGATTCAGAGCGGGGCCGTTGCCATCGCGGGCGAGGCGCGCTCGCTCATGCGCACGCTGATTTCGGAGGGCGTCGAGCGACTGTTTTTCATGGGTACCGGCGGCGTGCAGCTCCTGACGCTCCCGGCGATCGAATTGGCGCAGCGTTACTCCACCTTCCCGGTATGCGCGGCATATCCGGCACAGGTCGTGCTTGACCCGCCAGCCGGTCTCGACAGCAACGCTGTGGTCGTCATCCCTTCATTGTCGGGTACGACAAAGGAAGGCGTCGAACTCATGGCCTTCCTAAAAAAACGGGGCGTCCGCACGATCTCGCTCACGGGCCATTCGGACTCGCCGATAGCGCGGGAAGCTGACCACAACTTCACGAATTTCGCCGAAGACGACACATCATCGGAATCGTTCTACCTGCAGACGTTACTGATCGTCTTGGCGCTTCTGGCCGAACGTGGCGAATATGACGGCTTCGATGCGACTGTCGCCGAGCTCAAGCTGTTGCCGGGCCTGCTCGCCGATGCCAAAGCCGCGTTCGAGGGCAAGGCCGCCGAACTGGCGGGGACGATCAAGGACGAAACCTATCACATCTTCACGGGCGCAGGATCGGTTTGGCCCGAAGCCAACTACTACGGCATGTGCATCCTCGAAGAGATGCAGTGGATCCGCACCCGCCCTGTGCACGCCGCGGACTTCTTTCATGGCACGCTCGAACTGGTCGAGCCAGGCGTCAGCGTCTTCGTGTTCAAAGGCGAGGATGCGCTTCGCCCGTTGGCCGACCGGGTCGAAAATTTTGCCAAACGCTACACGGACCGTGTTCGTACGCTCGACGCGGCCTCGGTCAAGTTGCCGCGCATTTCCGCCCAGGTGCGGAGCATGATCTCGCCGGTCCTGCTTGCCACCTTGCTCGAGCGGCTGAGCGCGCATCTCGAGGTGCTGCGCAATCACCCGCTGACGACACGTCGCTACTACAAACGCGTTGAATACTGATCCACTCTCACCTCTGAAGGAGCTGCTAATGGAACGTTCGCTGCAAGTCGTGGCGGTCACACTGGCCGCGGTATCATCATTGGGGCTGTCGATGGTCGGCAGTTTCGCCGCTTCAGTGCCGGTTGCGGCCGACCCCAGCGCCAAGGTCGAGTATAGCGGCACGCTGTCGGTCCTGACCAAGTTCGGACTGCAGCAGCTGTCGCCCTATTTCGTCAATCTTGCGCAGGACTATGAAAAGCTCCATCCGGGCGTGAAGGTCGAACTCATCCAGGAGAGCGACGACAGCGTGAAGGGCAAGACGAAGACCTTGGTTGCTTCGAACTCGCTGCCCGATATCTACTTCTCCTGGACAGGAAGCTGGGGTGGCAACTTCGTGCGCGGCAATCGCGCCGTTGACCTGAGTGCCGTCATCAGCCCCGACACCGACTGGGGCAAGACGCTCTCTCCGGCCGCTGTCAAGGCATTCGAATACAATGGCAAGTTCTATGGCATTCCGCTTTACCAGGATGCCAAGTTCATGGGCTACAACAAGCAGGTCTTCGCCAAGCTCGGCCTCAAGGCGCCAGCCACTTTCGAGGAACTGTTGACCAGCTGCGACGCCATTCGCAAGTCTGGCGCGACACCGATTTCGTTCGGCAACAAGGAGGCCTGGCCGGCAATCCACTTTGCGGGCCAGTTGCTCGCCTACAACGTGCCGCAGGCAAAACTGGAACGCGACTTCGACCCGGCCACCGCCGATTACAGCGATGCAGGTTATGTCGCAGCGCTCAAGCAGTTCAGCCAGCTTGTAGAGCGCTGCACCGATGGCGCCGGCGTCAACGGCACATCCTATGCCTCGGCTCTCCAGGCCTTCACCAACGCGCAGTCGGCCATGTACTATCAGGAGATCATCGAGTTCGATCAGGCCGCCACGCCGGATTCGGCCCTGAAACCCGCCGATTTCGGGTTTTTCAGACTGCCCGTGCCGGAGGGGGCCAAGGGTGACCCCAAGTCGATCGAGGGCGCGCCGGAGGGCTACATGATCAACGCGGCGTCCAAAAACATCCCGCTGGCGATCGATTTCATGAAGTTCGCGACCTCCAAGGAAAACGCGCAGGTCCTGTCAGCGCCACCCTACGGCCAGCCGAGCGCCACCATCGGCGGCGCCTCGGAAAAGAACATGAGCGCTGCTGTCGTTGATGGTCTCAAGGACATCAACGCGGCCTCCTATCTCATGCCCTGGTTGGACACGGCCAACCCGCCACGCGTCGCCGCCGTCTGGCTCTCCAGCCTGCAGGCGCTGGCAGGTGGCTCGATGACGCCCGAACAAGTGATGGATGAGGTGCGCAAGGCCGCATCCGCAGTCAAATAAAGCAGACCATGGCAAGGGCCTCGGACACAATGGAGAGCGGCGCCATGCTTCGCGGCGTCGCCAGGCCGCAACGGCCAAACAGGCCGCGGGCCCGCTTCGCCAATCTGTGGTCGTTGCGATGGGCGGCGATTGCACTCATCCTCATCGGCTGGTTCGTTTACTATCCGATCGTCGACAATTTCATCGTCAGCACCACCGACCAGGACATCTATACCGGCGAGGTCACCAATGTCGGCCTTGCCAATTACGACCGGCTGCTGCATGACCCGGTCGTGCTGCTGGCGCTGTGGAACAACTGCCTCTACGCCATCATTTCCGTTATCTTCCAGGTCTTCGGCGCGTTCCTGCTGGCGGCCATCATCGAGGACCTGAGGAGCGAACGCTGGCGCCGTCTGTGGCGCGCCATCTATTTCGTGCCGTCGGCCATCTCGATCACCGTGACCGGACTGCTGTTCTATTTCATTTACCAGCCGCAGATCGGCTTGCTGGATGCCGCGCTCAGCCGCGTTGGTCTGAGCCAGTTCGTCATGCCCTGGCTCGGCAACGAGCACACCGCCATCTATGCCATCATCGCCATGAGCCAATGGCAGGGATTTGGCTACTCGACGCTCTTGTTTGCCATCGCCATCCAGAAGATCCCGCGCGACCTTTACGATGCCGCAACGATCGATGGCGCCGGTCCGCTGCGCCGGCTGTGGAGCATCACCTTTCCGCTGACCCGGGAAATGACGGGGCTGATGATCATTGTCACGATCACCGGCGCCTTCCAGGTGTTTAACGAGGTCATGGTCATGACCGCGGGCGGGCCAAACAACAGCAGCCAGGTGCTGGGCACATGGCTCTACCAAAAGGCTTTTATTGAGGACAATTTCGGCTATGGCGCGGCGATTGCCGCCGTCATCTTCGTCCTCACCATGCTCACCGGCGCGGCACAGCTCTGGTACACGAAGCAACGGCGGGTGCAGTTATGAGTGCGACGGTCGCAGCCGGTCGCAGCCGGCGTGTCAATGTATGGTCGGCCATCGCCACGACTTTGCTCTATTCCTTCCTGGTCTGCCTCGCTGTGATCGTCATCTATCCGCTGATCTGGATGGCGCTGAGCGGCTTCAAGGACAATGCGCAGATCTTCGGCGATCCCTTCGCTCTGCCTGTCCATTGGTCGTGGAACAATTACGTCCAGGCGTGGAACCAAGGGGTTCGTGGATATGTGACAGTCTCGGTGCTGGTGACCGTCGCTTCGGCCATATGCACGGTGCTGATCAGTGCCTGGACGGCCTTCGGCCTGACCCGCACGAAGATGCCGGCAAAGCCTCTGGTTATTGCCATCGTTCTTGGCGGCTTGATGCTCAGCCCCACCGTGGCGATCATACCACTGGTGAAAATGTTGCAAGCGCTCGGTCTCTATAACACCTACTGGGCGCTGATCATTCTCTACACGGCGTTCCGGGTCCCGTTCACCACCTTCCTGATCCGTGCCTACATGCTGGATCTGCCTGAAGACATCGACGAGGCGGCGACGATGGACGGCGCCAGCGAGGGTCAGATCTTCTGGCGCATCACCTTGCCGCTGTGCCGGCCGATCATCATTTCGTGTGTCATCCTGCACGTCCTTTTTGCCTGGAACGAATATCTCTTCGCCATGATCTTCACGAGCGGCAGCGATGTGCAGACGTTGCCGGTTGGACTGACGTCGATCATGGCAACGCACGGAACCAACTATGCCGTGGTCTTCGCGGCCATGACGATCTCGGCCCTGCCCATCGTGGTCGTGTTCTTTGCCGCGCAACGCTACTTCATCCGTGGCTTGGCCGAAGGCATCGGCAAATAACAATTCCCGAAAGGAGCCTTCATGCCGCAGCTTGCTGCCCATCAGCTGATCGGAGCCAATTTCAGCTTTCAGCACTTTCCGTTTGATGAGGTTGCCAGGACGATCCGCGACTTCGGCATGAGGGAGATCGAATTGTGGGGGATTGCCCAGCATCTCGACCTCTTCCACGCCACCGACACACGGGTCGAATCCGTTCGTCGGGTGCTCGCCGACAGCGGCCTGTCCACTTGGTGCTTCACGCCAGAGCAGGTTCTATATCCGATCAACATTGCCTCAGGCGATGAGGACCTGCGCCGTGACAGCATCGAGCGGTTCTGCCGCGCGGCGGACATCTGCGCGGCACTGGGCGCCCGTTACCTGTTCCTGACTCCGGGGCGAGGCTACGAGAACGAGGCGCCGCAGGTGGCATGGGATCACGCCCTCGAGGGGCTTGCCATGATCGCCGCGCATGCCGGCCGAAACGGTGTCCGGTGCCTGCTGGAGCCACTGCAACGATTCGAGACCAACGTCATCAATGACGCTGCTGGCCTGCGCCGCATGCTCGACCAACTCGGCGCTGACAACATGGATGTTGTGCTGGACACGGTTGCCATGGCCACTGCCGGCGACACGGTGGCCGGCTATGTAGACCTGTTCGGCGCTCGGCTTGCGCATGTCCAACTCGTCGACGGCACGCCGAGCGGACATCTTGTGTGGGGCGACGGCATACTGCCGCTCGGCCGCTTTGTCAGCGAATTGGCGAGCGCCGGATACGCGGGCAAGATCACCTTCGAGCCGTTCGGCAATGGATGCTACGCGCTGGATCCGATAGGGGCCTGGACGCGCTGCCTCAACGCTATCGAGCCGTACCTGAATCGCGCAAAGGTGCTGGCATGACGTTGAAGAAGCTTGTCGCTGTCGGGGATAATTGCCTCGACGCTTACCTGGCCAGCGGTCTGCTTACCGTCGGTGGCAACGCCCTGAACGTCGCCGCGCAATGGCGGCGCAACGGCTGGACGGCACGGTATTTTGGCGCTGTCGGCGAGGATGCCGAGGGTGATATGGTACTTTCCGAATTGGTAGGCGTCGGCCTTTCGCCGGATGACGTCGAACGTCGCCCCGGCGACACCGCGGTCACCTTGCTTCGCGACGAATCCGGGGAGCGCAAATTCCTGCACGAATCCTTCGGGGTCGGTGAGAGCTACATGCCGTCGCCGGAGCACTATGCGATCATCGCCGCAGCCGACTGGGTGCATCTCGGCACCAATGCCAACAGAGACCTTGTCCGCCGGATGGTCGCGGATCGTGTGCCGTTCAGCATCGATGTATCGACGGCACATCTGGCACTGCCGCTCGGCGGCGTGCCGATGCTGTTTGCCTCCGGCCCAGACGATGTCGATGTCCCCATCGAGCCATTGCTATCCGCGCTCAGGGCCGCCGGCGCGAGCCAAGTGGTTTTGACCTGCGGCCGTCGCGGATCCTACTTTGACGATGGCTCGAATGACATAGTGCATGCGCCGGCGACGCTTGTCGATGTCGTGGATACGTGTGGGGCCGGCGACAGTTTTATCGCCACTTTCCTCGCCGGCTTCCGTTTCGACGGCCTTCGCGCCTCGGAGGCATTGCACGAGGCTTCAATCGCCGCTGCGCAGACCTGCACACATCTCGGCGGGTTTCCCCAGAGACCGCGTCCCATACCAGATTGGCTGCCGGCCAAATATGCCAGCTTCATTGCCGACGCCCAGGGAGCCCGGCCGTGACGACACTGCGTCTGCGACAGCCGAAGGTGGCGCTTCCGTCCGACCGGTCCTTCTGGCTTCAGGACATCGGCGCCGACACCGCGACCGCACCGTTGAGAGGCGACGAGTGCGCCGACGTGGTGATCGTCGGTGGGGGCTATACCGGCCTGTGGACGGCGCTGCGCATCCGTGATTTGGCGCCGGAAACACGGGTCATCGTGCTTGAAGCCGATCTGTGCGGATCGGGGGCGTCGGGACGCAACGGCGGCCAAGTCCACTCTTGGTTCGCCGAAATCGATCAGATCAGTGCCGTCGTCGGCCTCGAAGAAGCGCGACAGCTCTGCGCCGACACGGTGGCGTCGATAGCGGAATTGAAGGCGCTGCAGCAAAGCGGCATCATCGACATGGATTTGCGGTTAGATGGATGGCTGTGGACCGCGAGCTCATTTGCCCAGGAAGGCGCCTGGGAGAACGCCGTTGCGATGACCGCAGCGGCCGGAGAGAACCGTTTCAGGCCGCTGACGGTCGAGGACATAGAATGCCGGACCGGTTCATCCGCATCCTATGTCGGGGTCGTAGAGAGCAATGCGGGTACGGTTCATCCCGCCAAGCTGGCGATCGGATTGCGCAATCTTGCCTTGGCACGCGGGGTGATCATCCATGAGCGCAGCCCGGTCCTCGACATCGAATCCGGCAGGACGTGCAGGCTGCGAACGGCGCAAGGCAAGGTGCGGGCAGAGAAAGTTGTGCTTGCCGCGAACGCATGGCTCTCAGCGCTGCCGGAACTGCGCCGTCATCTCTACGTCGTCGACAGCGAAGTGGTCGCAACCGCCGCCGTGCCCGAACTGCTCAACAGCATTGGTTGGCGCGATGGTGCCTCAATCTGCGATTCACAGGCACAGGTCCTCTACTACCAGCGCACCAACACGGGCAGGGTGGTCTTCGGCCGAGGCAGCGGCAATTTGGCGTTCGCCGGAAACTTCGGCGCCAGCTTCAACCGCAGCCCGGAGCACGGCCGTGACAATGTGCGCGAACTGCACAGAGTCTATCCGGCGCTGCGTGGCGTGCGGGTCGAGTATGACTGGTCAGGTCCCATCGACTGTGTACCCGAACACGTTCCGGTCTTCGATCACCTGCGCGGCCATCCCAACATCTTCTACGGCATGGGCTTCAACGGAACCGGCATCGCGCAAACGCCGATTGGCGGGCGGATACTGGCCAGCCTCGTGCTGGAGCGCAACGATCGCTGGAGCGCCAGCGGGCTGGTCGGCATCGAGCGTCGGATGTCGCTCCCGCCCGAGCCGTTCCGCTATCTCGGCGCCAAGCTCGTCCGCGGCGCGGTGCGCCGCAAGAATGAGGCCGAGATCCGCAACCGGAAGGCGGACAGGATCACCAATCTGCTGGCTGGGCTCAAGCCGGGCCACCGCAAGAAATAAGCGACGTCCAGAGCGTCTTGTCCTTCACGCCACCAAGGAGGATACGATGGCTGATCTGCCCTTGATGCAAGTCCCGAAAACTTCACGACAGTGCCGCCGATGCGTCGCTGTAGCCGCCGATTGTCGGCGCGTTGCCGGCAAAATAAAAGCTGGCCGGGTTTTCTTTCCAATCGCTGAAAAAGGACTTGATCCCCTCGTCGATATGTGTACCTAGTCTGATATGAGATCGATCTCATGTTGCGCTCTCAAATAGCCCTTTCTCTATGGGAGAGGGCGCATATATCTCGATGAAGAGGGAGGTTTAAGTGAGGAAATTGATCGCGTGGCTGGCCTTGGCCACTACCACGCTAGCGTTCGCGTCTGCGGCGTCGGCGGGTGAAACCATCGACCGGGTTACCTCGAAGAAGGCAATGGTGGTCGCCACAAACAGCGGCTGGCCGCCGCAGAGTTTCCTCGATGACAGCAATCAGTTGGTCGGCTTCGACATCGACGTCTCGAAGGAGATCGGAAAGCGCCTCGGCGTCGAGGTCAGTTTCGACACGCCGGACTGGGCGACGATGACGGGCGGTCATTGGCAGGGGCGCTACGATCTGGGTGTCGGCTCGGTGACGCCGACCAAGGCGCGCGCCAAGGTGATCGATTTCGAAGGCATCTATTATTACAGCCCCTACGTTTACGTGGTTCACAAGGACAGCCCGGCCAAATCGGTCGCCGACCTTAACGGCAAGATCATCGGCGTCGAGACCGCCACCACGTCGGAGGATTTCGTCCGCAGACAGCTTGAGATCGATGCTCCCGGCTTGCCGCCCATCGAATACAAGCTGGAGCCCGGTGAGATCAGGACTTTCGCCGACTCAATGCTGCCGTTCGACGATTTGAGGCTCGGTGACGGCGTGCGCCTCAACGCGGTCATCGCACCAGAACAGACAGCTCAGAACGCGATAAAGAACGGCTACCCGTTGCGTATCCTGGAAGGCGGCTATGCCTTCCGTGAGCCACTGGTGGTGATCGCGGAAAAAGGTGATGCCGAGTGGAATGCCAAGATCGGCGGCATTCTCGACGAGATGAAGAAGGACGGTACCCTCACGAAGCTGACTACCGAGTGGTACGGCAAGGATTACAGCGCCGACTGAGGAGCGTCGTGGACGAAGCTTGGGCGGGATGCATTCAAATTGAACATCCCGCTCCATCTGTTTTGTTCAACCGCATTTCTGCGACACCGGGCGGCTCCGCCCGGCTTCAAAATGCTCTAGTGCCGCCATCTCATCATATCGATCATGACATATCCTGACACTTATTACCGACGCACGCTTGCCGACAACACCATCAGACCGCCGCTGAGCGGCGTTTCGCAGTGCGAAACAGTCGTTATCGGCGGCGGACTGGCAGGCCTGACGACGGCGTTGCAGCTGGCTCGCGCCGGCCAGCAGGTCGTCGTGCTTGAGGCGCAGCGCATCGGCTTCGGCGCTTCCGGTCGCAATGGCGGCTTCGTCAATCCCGGCTTCGCCACAGGCACCGACAACATCGCCGCGATGGCCGGCGTGGACGCGGCACAAAGACTGCACCGCCTGTCCATCGAAGGCGTCGATTTCGTGCGGCAGACGATCCGCGATCTCGACATCAAGGCGGCAGGGCCGCGCTCCGGTATGTTGAGCGTGCTTCGCCACGATGGCGGCGCCGCGCTCAAGGCATATGCCGAGCAACTGGCGCGGGATTTCAACTATCGGCTCGACTATCTCGAGCGCGACCAGGTGCGAGCGGTGCTGCATTCCGAGCGCTACTACCAAGGCTTGCGCGACCCCAGCGCCTTCCACATGCATCCGCTCAACTATCTCCGCGCCATTGCGGGCGAGATCGAACGGCTGGGCGGCAGGATCCACGAGAGATCGGGGGCCGTTGAAGCCAACCTTGACGGCGCGGAAAAGATCGTGCGCACCGACGGCGGCCATGTGCGCGCCCGCCAGGCCGTATTTGCCACCGGTGGCTATACCGGGCCACTGGTCGGCAGGCTGAAGCGGGCGTTCCTGCCGATCGCCACTTACGTCATGGTGAGCGAGGAGGCGCCTGACCTGATCGCCAAGGCGATTACGACAACCGACGCCGTTGGCGACAACCGTCGCGCTGGCGATTATTACCGCATTCTCGAAGACGGCAAACGGCTGCTCTGGGGCGGGCGCATCACCACGCGGGCGGCCTCACCGGGCGTGTTGGCGTGGCAATTGCGCCGCGAGATGGTCACAACTTATCCGCAGCTCGAAAAGCTCAAGACCGAACTCGCCTGGTCCGGGCTCATGTCTTATGCCCGCCACTTGATGCCCCAAATCGGCGCGTTGCAGCCGGGCGTCTGGTACCTCACGGCTTTTGGCGGCCATGGCATCAACACCACGGCGATCGCCGGCAAGCTGATCGCCGAGGCCATACTGGGAGAATCGGACCGCTACCGGCTGTTCGCACCATTTGGGCTTGCCTGGGCAGGCGGCCCGGCTGGACTTGCAGTCGCGCAACTTACCTACTGGAAGCTGCAGGCGCAGGATTGGTGGCGCGAGCGCGCCCGCTGACCATAAGGAGATCGAGGACGTGATCGGCCGACTGTTGCTCAACCACCCGGACGCGGCGCGCCGCGTTGGCGTGTTCTTCATGCTCGCCGCCATCGCCGCCGGCCTGTACGGGCTCGGCATCAAAGCCAGTTGGCTCGGCAAGCTTGTTCCGGGGACAGTCGAGTGTCTCGCCGCCAACCCTGAGATCGGGCGGGCGGTCTCGGCGGTGCTGATCGCATTGATCGTGGCGGCGAACTGGAACGCGCTGCGGTATCTCAGCCGCAAACAGCAGATTGTGGCGGTGTGGATAGAGCTGTTCGTGTTGTTAATGCTGTTTTTCTATTCTTTCGACCTGTCCTTCGCGTTCATCGCCAAGAAGATCGGCTTCCTCGTCTCGAAGGGCGTGGTGACGACCCTCTACATTTCGGCCATTTCGATCGCCATCGCCACCCTCATCGCCTTCGTTGGCGCCATCGCCAAACTTTCCCGCAACGGCGTGGTCTATGGCTTGGCGACCTTCTATACCTCTCTGTTTCGTGGCTTGCCGTTGCTGATGCAGATCTACATCATCTATCTCGGCCTGCCGCAGATTGGCTACGTGATCGGCGCCGTGCCGGCCGGCATCATGGCGCTGTCGCTCTGCTACGGCGCGTACATGACCGAGATCTTCCGTGCCGGCATCGAAAGCATCTCGCGCGGCCAGACCGAGGGTGCTACGGCGCTCGGCCTCAGCGCTAACCAGACGATGTTCCTGGTCATCCTGCCGCAGGCGATGCGCGTCATCGTACCGCCGACCGGCAACCAGTTCATTGCGATGCTGAAGGATTCTTCGCTGGTCTCGGTGGTCGGGGTCTGGGAGATCATGTATCTCGCACGCACGCAGGGCCAGACCGAGTTCCGCCACATCGAGATGCTCATCACCGCCTCGATGATCTATTGGCTGCTCTCGATGGGGCTCGAGTTCCTGCAGTCGCGGATTGAGGACCGGTTCGGGCGCTCACTCAAGCGCTGATCGTCATCCGTGATTTTCGCCAAAGCGAGTTGCACAGCACCGCAACAGCCAACTTCGGAGAGCAGCTGCAGATTGTACGCGACAGCATGCCGTTCGGCGACGTCCACCGTCGAACGATAGTCGTTGCACATCAGTCCTCCGTTTGATCGCATTGCAGCGCGACCGTGTTCTTGTTATGTTCGAACGACGATGAGTGCAATGGTTTTCGATTCCGACGCATCGCTCGACGAAGGCCGCGTTATCATAAGGCGCTACGGCGGCGATGTTGAGATGGCAGAGTTGCCTTGGGGCCTTCAGCCCAGCAAAATTGGAGGCAGGCCGTTCACCGTCATGCGCGCTAGGGCAGGACGTTTCGCAGTCACCGTTGCCTCGTTCCGGCACCGGAGCAGGGGCAAGGCCTATAGCTTCTCGCTCGCCGACGGTGACTGGTCTTTTTCGCCGGAATCTGGCGCCCGGCGACACGTGACTGGCGTGAGGCTTATGCCATCCTGACGATCGAGGCGAACGACGACGTTGCGCCCTTCCACGACCGACAGGTGGCAGTGATGCGGCGCGATCAACGGGTGGCTTGGCTCGACAGGACCTGCTTGGAAGAAGAGCTGCTTCGGCCGTTGCCGGCCGGCACGTTCGTGGTTTCGAAGCCGCGCGAAGCATCTGCACAGGCGGTGCTAGCATTTTGAACCAAAACTCGAACTTGGTGATCTCGCCGGCCATCCGCCGCTGCCACTGTGATCGAGGCTAATATCATTTGGACCTCAGTCGCTGCGTAGGATTTTCGCTTCTAACGCCGCTGTAACGAAGGCGCGTCTCGCTACCGGCGTCTGGGCTTCACCACGCAGAACCTGAAGACATGCATCCATAGCCAGTTTTCGCTTCTTCGTCGGGCGAGGGACACTTCGCAGCAGGATCGTGGCTGCGTCGTAGAGGAAGAGGGTGGGCGGGCCGCGGCGGCGGGTGAAGGTCCGGGAGAGAGTCTCCCGGCGCCCGCCGAGGAGCGACACCCATGACCAAGATGGAAATTCACACGCCCAAGGGCAACGAGCGGGCCGGTTACAAGGTCGACGTCGGCCGCGGCCAGCGCATTGGCCGCGTGTCGTCAGAATGGTTCAACCGGCCGGCGGACGAGCGCTACCTGTCGCTCGCCGACCTTTGGAACTCGGTGAAGGCCCGGTCGGAGCGCAGCAAGACCCGCATCGTCGAAAGTGAGCTAATCCGCGTCGAGGCCAGTCGCGACGATCCCCGAGCGCCTGAGGCTAATGCTGCCCGGTGCGCTTGCCCCGGTTGCCCCCACGCATTGGAGTTTTGGCCAACTCGCCGGCCTGGTCGGCGCACCAGCCGCCTATCTGCGGCAGCTTCCAGCCCCGCTCGCGGCGATCAACCTTCAGCACGGTCTGCTCAACCACCGAGCAGAGCAGGTGAAGACACTGGAAATCGACAATGGACGCCTCGAGTTGCGAGCCGTAACCGGTCCGGACTATGGCAGAATACTTGACTCAGAACTGATCGACGCCGTGCAGAGGATCGCTGGCAACGGCACCGGGGACACGCGCTGGAAGGTGCCGGAAGTCCTCGATTGGTCAACGGGAATTTTACCTGGCCGCCGGCGACGAGCTCGGCCGCCGTGCGATGGCCATAGTCGGCGATCGGTTCATTGCGATACCAGTAGATCGCCTTGTTGAAGTCGCCGGTGAGCTCCGTCGCGGCTGAAATTACATTCACCATCTCACGCATCCGACCCTGCAGTCGCTCCGATGATGGATGGGACAGATAGATACGTAATATCAGATACTTGCGGGAGGCCGTGTGCAAAAATCGCACACGAAAGTTCTGCTTCTCTTCTTTTTTCGTTCCCACGACAGAGCCGCCGAAAGCCCTTTTCGGACGTCCTTCTGCCGCCGATATTGACCGTTGCTGTGCGGATGTTCGCCGGGATATCCGTGAACCTCATCGTCCGCTGCGGCGCTCAGTTTGCTTGGGGTTCTTGGAACCGTTTCGAACTTTCTGCCTTGCGCCTCCGGTCGAATTGCGCGTGCTCGGTCCAGGAGGCAGCCGAAGTCGCCGGCATCCGCAAGCGCGTCAGCCCGCACACGCTGCGTCACAGCTTCGCCACCCACCTGCTTGAGCAGGATGTCGACATCCAGGTCCTGCTCGGGCACAGCAAGCTCGATACCACCGCGCTCTACACCAAGGTCTCGATCCGAACGATCCACGCGGTCGCAGGGCCGCTCGACTGGCTGATGGCGCTGATGGAAGGCAAGACGCCGCCCGGCTGAACAGGTGCGCGCGCACCTGGAGGTTGCCGATTTCTTCCGTGCTGCCGGCCCCGGATACCGGGTCGCCCACGCAGGGCATCTGAGCCTGCAGCAGCGCCGCTGGAAGGAGCAGCGGTGCCCGAAGAAAGCGTCGCTGCCGATGCCAGCTTGGAGGACCTCATTCCAAGGCTGGCCTCGGGCGTTCGCGCTTTCAGCGTGGCGGGCGAGGGCGCTCGCCCGCCGGCGCTGCTGACCGCCGGCGCCGTGCTTGCCGTGCTGGAGCGGGAACACACAAGGCGGACCCGGTCATGACGGCACCGGCCGCATCGTTTCGATCCTCGCAGAGGGTCGCAATCGAGCCGGCCCTTCTGCCATGGTGCGCGCTGATCGTGCTGACCGCGCTGTGTCTCGCCCTCAAGACCGATTTCCCCTGGCTGGTGACGTTTCCCAAGGAGTGGACCTTGCCGCTCGCGGCAGGCGTGAACGTGGTCACCGATGCTGTCGTGACCGTCGTCCAGCCGGCATTCCGGGCCCTCTCCGCCGCGCTCGAAGCGCCGATGCGAGGCGCCCGTCTCGTCCTGGTCTGGCTGCCATGGCCGGCGGTAATACTGGCGGTCGCGGCGCTGGCGCTGAAATCAAGCGGCATCAGGCTGGCGGTCTTTGCGTTGCTGGCTTTGACCTACATACTCTTTGCTGGCTATTGGCCGCAAAGCATGAGCACGCTGTCATTGGTGCTGCTCGCCGTGCCGATCTCCACCGCGCTCGGCTTCGCGCTTGGTGTGCTCGGCCACACCAGGCCCGGCCTGCGCCCGATGCTGCTCGGCGCGCTTGACCTGATGCAGACCGTGCCGGCCTTTGCCTATCTCATCCCGCTGCTGCTGCTATTCGGTTTCGGCCCGGTGGTCGGGTTGATCGCCAGCGCCATCTATGCGACGCCGCCGATGGTGCGCAACACCATGCTCGGCCTTGACCGCGTGCCTTCCGATATCAGTGAGGCCGGGTTGATGAGCGGCTGCACGCGCCGCCAGCAATTCTGGCATGTCGAAGTGCCGACCGCGTTGCCGCAGATCCTCGTCGGCTTCAACCAGACGACGATGGCCGCATTGTCGATGGTCATCGTCGCCGCCATCATAGGTGGCTTCGAGGACATCGGCTGGGAGGTGCTGTCATCGATGCGCAAGGCCGAGTTCGGCCAGAGCATCCTGTCGGGCCTGTTGATCGCGCTGCTCGCCATCCTCATCGACCGGCTAACCATCGGCTTTGCCAAGGCGCGTCCGGCCGGGCCGACGGCGGCCATGACATGGATGACCGGCCGCCGGCTGGCAATTGTCCTGGTCCTCGCCGCAGTGCTGGCGATTGCCATACGCCTCTTGTGGCCGAACGAAACCTTGCTGCCGGCCAGTGGGCTGCGCATGCAGGTCGGCGGCATCAATCAATGGCTGCTGGGCCTCGTGCGCGACTATGCCTGGTTCTTCGACGGCCTACGCAACCGCGTTCTCTATTGCCTGCTGCTACCGCTCAGGATCGGCATATCGGGGGCTGCGGTTCCCGCCATCTGGGGGGTCACGCTCTCGCCGACCGCGGACGCAACCTATGCTGTCGCCGTCCTGCTCGCCTGCGCCTTGCTGCTGCATCGCTTCAACTGGCGGCCGGCACTGGCGCTGCTGGTCGCCGGCGCGCTGCTCTACACGGGCTTTCTAGGCTTTCCCTGGCCGGTTTTCATCCTCGGCATTGCCCTGCTCGCCTTTCAGGTCGCGGGCCTTCGGCTGGCGCTTTTTGCCGCCGCCGGGTTCGTGCTGATCCTCGTCAACGGGCTGTGGGGAGCGCTGGTCCAGTCCCTCTATCTCTGCACCCTGGCGGTGCTGCTATGCCTTGTCATCGGCGGCGCTCTCGGCGTCTGGGCCGCGCACAGCGAGCCCGTCTCGCGTACCCTGAAACCGATCTGCGACGCGCTGCAGACCATGCCGCAATTTGTCTTCCTCATCCCGGCGTTGATGTTCTTCAAGGTCGGCGAGTTCACCGCGCTGATCGCAATCATGCTCTACGCCATCGTGCCGCCCATCCGCTATGTCGAGCACGGGCTTCGGCATGTGCGGTCCGATGTCATGGAGGCGGTCGAGCAGATGGGGGCGACGCCTGCGCAAACCCTGCTCCAAGCGAAGCTGCCGCTGGCTTTGCCGGTCGTTATGCTGGGACTCAACCAGACCATCATGGCGGCATTGTCGATGCTAGCCATAGCGGCACTGGTCGGCACGCGCGATCTCGGACAGCAGGTCTATGTCGCGCTGGGCAAGGCGGATGCCGGCATGGGGCTGATCGCCGGGCTATCAATCGCCTTCCTGGCCATTCTCACTGATCGCTTGGTGCAAGCAGCGGTAGCGGGGCCGACAATGGATCTGTGATTCTTGATTACTAGCCTGCTATGACCGCGTTCTCTCAACGATCTGCCAACGTCCTCAGCGAGAGATACGGCCCACAGGACGTCTGTGGTTCGTCGCCTTCGTGCCGTTACAGAGAAGATTCCCACAACCAGCTGATACTATAGATAATTTGAATTCACGCGTGCCTGATCGGGAGCGGCAATGGCCGTGGGGTACCGAGCGGGATCATTGTGGAGAATGCTTCTCAAATTTATAAATGGTTGATTAAACTAAGTAATTCTACAGACGCCTGCACGCTGGTGCTGCCAACTGGGGCCCGGTGGTGGATGCGCAAACGAAACCATCACCGTTGATCATCCTAGCTCTCAAATGAGTCGCTTTGACGCACCGCGGTTCTGTTCGTCCCAGGCATCCAACTCTGCAATAGGGTAGAGAACAGCCTTGCCCATCTTAACGAAACTCGGCCCGACGCGCATTGAACGCCAGTTTCTTAGTGTGCCGGGAGAGATCTCCCCACGATAGCGTTCTGCGACCTCGTCCGGCGTTAGGAATTTGACTGGATCCATGAGCGACATCCCTTCGATGATCGGTAGCGGCCACGAGCGACTAAGCTTTGCGCCACACGTGGGCATTTGGCGCACTGCTTCTCACGCTCGTTCACGGCATCAGGTGCATTGCCAAGGGACAAATGGAAGTGCTTGCTCACAGTCATCGTAGAACCGGACAGCAAGGGCGGCAAATCGGACGGGAGGCACAAAGGCCAAATCGGCGTTTGTTGGATGGAGGCCCCATTCGAGTGGTCGAGTCGGTAGGCCGCTACGGCGCGAAAGGGAGCCCGTTGTCGAAGCGGATGAAAAGCGCTGGAACGCCTGACCCCAGCCCACCGCCAGACAGAACCCCGCTTCGGCGGGCTTTTGTTGGGGCGTTGGAAAAACCCGCTGCCAGGGAGGTGGCAGCGGGCTTTAAGCTCGCCGTGGGGAAGGGGGTGAGCTTGGTACCGCCATCGCTTGGGAGGGGTAGATGGCCGACAGCTAATAAATACCCATAGCCAAGCCGCGCCTCACTTGTGCGAGGGTGTTACTAGCCTAATCGAAGGCACTATCGGGGCACACGATGGTTTAGCCGCCCCGCTTAGCGCTGGGTAGAGCGCGACAGCCCGCTTTCGCTATTTACTGAAATTCTGTTGACCCGTTGCCAAACTCCGCGCGGCATCCTCAATTGCTGCCCGGTCATTGCCAAG
Organism: Mesorhizobium sp. M0047; assembly: GCF_040323315.1. Lineage (NCBI taxonomy): Bacteria > Pseudomonadati > Pseudomonadota > Alphaproteobacteria > Hyphomicrobiales > Phyllobacteriaceae > Mesorhizobium > Mesorhizobium sp. M0047. The sequence goes on from NZ_JAMYUW010000051.1 coordinate 43,369, forward strand.
CCGATCGATCAGGTCTTGTGCTTGTTCGGCCGTTATACCGGTGCGCATTGCCAACGCGTCAACGGTCAGCACGTCTGAACTGGGCGCTTCGCCACGCTTCGGCTTCTTGGCTCTTCTCGACAACACCGTCGCTCCGACAGAGCTTGGTTCGGTGACCGCCTGGCCGACCTG
>NZ_JAMYUW010000052.1:0-40769 GCF_040323315.1 Mesorhizobium sp. M0047
AGATGCGAAGAGCCAGATGGAACAGAGACTTCCTCTTCCAGCTCTTTACTCATATGCGATAGCCCTGCCCTCAAGGGGGGAGATTAGCTATCCAAATTTCCCTGTCCTCGGGAAACCCTTCGGCACCATGCGGCCGGCCGAGGCGCGGGCGCCGATCCATTCGGCCAGTTCCTCGCGCGACCGGGTGAAGGTGCGGTCGGCTGAATCCTGCCAGGTGAGACCGCTCTCCAGCGCGAACGGCTTGAGGTCGAGAAGGCCGCCGTCCTTGTATTTCTGCAGCCGCACGCCCTTGCCGCGGCCCATCTCCGGAATCTCGGAGAGCGCGAACACCAGCATCTTGCGATTCTCGCCGACGATGGCGAGATGATCACCCGTCACCGGAATGCAGCGCTTGGCTTCGTCCGGCGCCTTGACGTTCATCACCTGCTTGCCCTTGCGGGTGTTGGCGACCACTTCCTCCTCAGGCACGATGAACCCGTTGGCATCATGCGAGGCCAACAGCAGCTTGCGCTTCGGATCGTGAACGAAGGCGGTGACGATGTCCTGATCATTGTCCATGTCGACGATGATGCGGATCGGTTCGCCATGGCCGCGGCCACCTGGCAGCCGGTCGGCGCCGATGGTGTAGAATTTGCCGCCGGTCGTGAAGACCAGCACCTTGTCGGTGGTCTGGGCATGGAAGGCGAGCTTGAGGCTGTCGCCTTCCTTGAAAGTAAGCGTCGAGAGATCGGCCAGATGCCCCTTCATTGCCCGCAGCCAGCCCTTTTCCGAAACGACCACGGTGACCGGCTCGCGCTCGATCATGGCATGGGCAATGTCGGTCAGATCGTGCTCGGGCGCGTCGGCGAACTGGGTGCGGCGCTTGCCGAGCTCGGTCTCCGGACCGAACTTGTCGCGGATGTTGGTGACCTCCCACTTGATCGTCGCCCACTGCTTCTCGTTCGAAGCAAGCAGCGCCTCGATCTGCTTCTTCTCGGCGCTCAGGCCGTCGAATTCCTTGCGGATCTCGAATTCTTCCAGCTTGCGCAGAGCGCGCAGCCGCATGTTGAGGATTGCTTCGGCCTGCGTGTCGGTGAGCGACCAGCGGGCCATCATCACCTGCTTTGGCTCATCCTCCTCGCGGATGATCCTGATCACCTCGTCGATGTTGAGATAGGCGATCAGATAGCCGGCAAGAATCTCAAGACGCCGTTCGATTTCATCGAGCCGATGTTTCGATCGGCGGATCAAAACCTCGCGGCGATGCTCGAGCCACTCCTGCAGCACGCCCTTCAGCGACAGCACGTTGGGCACCTTGCCGCGCGACAGGACGTTCATGTTGAGCGGGAAGCGGCTTTCGAGCTCGGTCAGCTTGAACAGCGATTCCATCAGGATGCCGGGATCGACCGAGCGGCTCTTCGGCACCAGCACGACCCGGATGTCCTCGGCGCTCTCGTCCCTGATATCCTCAAGCAGCGGCAGCTTGCGCGCCATCAGCAGCTCGGCGATCTTCTCGATCAGCCGGGCCTTCTGTACGCCGTAAGGGATTTCGGTGACCACGATGCTCCAGGTGCCCCTGCCCTGATCTTCCTGGATCCATTTCGAGCGCACGCGAAACCCACCTCGACCGGTCTCATAGGCTTCGAGGATAGAGGCGCGGCTGTCGACGATGATGCCGCCGGTCGGGAAATCCGGCCCCTGGACGAAATCCATCAGCTTCGCCACCGGCGCGTCGCGATGCTCGATCAGGTGAAGTGCCGCATCGCAAAGCTCGGCCGCGTTGTGGGGCGGGATCGATGTCGCCATGCCTACGGCAATGCCGGACGAGCCGTTGGCCAGCAGGTTCGGGAAAGCGCCGGGCAAAACCACCGGCTCTTCGTCTTCTTCATTGTAGGTCGGCCGATAGTCGACGGCGTCCTCGGTGATGCCGGACAACAGTTCGGTCGCCACATCGGTCATGCGCGCTTCGGTGTAGCGCATGGCGGCGGCGTTATCGCCGTCGATGTTGCCGAAATTGCCTTGCCCGTCGACCAGGGGATAGCGCATCGAAAAATCCTGCGCCAACCGCACCAGCGCGTCATAGATCGACTGGTCGCCATGCGGGTGGAACTTGCCCATCACCTCGCCGACGATGCGGGCGCATTTGGCAAAGCCCTGGTCCGGATTGAGCCGCAACAGGCGCATGGCGTGCATGATGCGGCGATGGACCGGCTTCAGTCCGTCGCGCACGTCTGGCAGCGCCCGGTGCATGATGGTCGACAGCGCATAGGCAAGATAGCGCTCTTCCAGCGCCTTCTTCAGATCGACCGGCTCGATATGATCGCCACCGCCATTTTCAGGCGGCAAAAGCCTTTTTCCCATGGGCTGGGACTAGCCGAGCGGGTGATTCGCGGCAAGAGGCAGGCAGCTATGCCGGACCTTCTGCAACATGAAACCGTACGCCGAGGGATGTCGACCAACATCAGCCTGTTACATGCGGGTTCTAAGGCCAAGCGCGATGATATCGCCCACCGGTTCTTCATGATAAATTAGCCGGTTCGCACGTAGACGGTGGGATCGGGTTTGCCTTTCGCCGTGATTTTTGGCCATTGTGCCGGGATACGCCTTTTTCCGGTCCAGTTCGTCACGGAATGGTGATGGCGCAAAGAATTGAAAAACAATTTCAGAACACTCTCAGGGATCTGCGATGACAATCAAACGCTCAACTCTCCAGAAATTTGCCTTTTCGACCTTTTTGCTCACGTTGCCGCTGAACGCCGCCCTTGCACAGGACGCGGCCGTCGCCGACCGGCTGAAGGCAGCCCTTGCTGCCCAAGGCGTCGACATTTCCTGGACCGGCGTGACCGGTGACAACGCCAGCATGGTGCTGCAGGGCGTTGCCGTCAAACCGGCGGCGGAAAAGGAAGCCCTCACCATCGGCGACGTCAAACTCGAAGGCATCACGGAGGCCAATGGCGGCTATGACATCGCCACCGTATCGACGGCGGCCTTCGAACACAGCAAGGACGGCGTCACCCTCGATCTCAGCCCGTTCGTCATCCACGACATGACCGTTCCGGCCGACGGCGCGACCAGCCCCTTGGGCTCGCTGATGATGTACAAGTCTGCCGAACTCTCGAACATGACCGTCAAGGTCGCCGACAAGACCGCCTTCTCGATGGACGGACTGGCCATCGAGATCACTCCGCCGGCGGACGGCAAGGCGATGGAATTCAGCGCCACCACGGAAAAGTTCAACGCCGACCTGACGCTGGTCGACGATCCCAAGTCCAAGGAAGTCATCAACGCGCTCGGCTACCAGAACATCGCGGGCAATCTTGAGATGGCCGGCACCTGGCAGCCCTCGGACGGCAAGATGGAACTGTCGAAATATGACATCTCCGTCGAGAATGCCGGCACGTTCGGAATGACCTTCGATCTCGGCGGCTACACGATGGATTTCATCAAGTCGCTGCAGGAAATGCAGAAGAAAATGGCGGCACAACCTGAAGGCGCCGACAATTCGGCGCAGGGCATGGCGATGCTCGGCCTGTTGCAGCAGCTTTCGTTCAACGGCGCCTCGATCCGCTTCGACGACGATTCGCTGACCAACAAGGTGCTGGACTATGTCGGCAAGCAGCAAGGCATGTCCGGCAAGGACATTGCCAACCAGGCCAAGGCGATCGTGCCGTTCGGCATGGCTCAGCTCAACAACCCGGAACTGACGGCACAGGTCACGGCCGCGGTCGGCAAATATCTCGACGATCCGAAGAGCATCGAGATCTCGGCAGAGCCACCGGCATCGGTGCCGTTCGCGCTGATCATGGCGGGCGCCATGTCAAACCCGCTCGACCTGCCGAAGACGCTCGGCGTCACCGTCAAGGCCAACGAAGACTGATCGAAACGACCTCAAGACGAGAAAAGCCCGGCAGCGATGCCGGGCTTTTTATAGGATTAGCGAACCAAACGAATCGTTTCGGGTGGTTTTTTAAAGCAGAGCCCGAAGCGCGATCAGGCGTCCTTCTTGGGCACAGCCACGCGCAGCGCCAGTTCGCGAAGCTGCTGTTGGCTCGCTTCCGAAGGCGCGCTCATCAACAAATCATAAGCCTGCTGGTTCATCGGGAACATGGTCACTTCGCGCAGATTCTTCGCCCCGACCAGCAACATGACGACGCGGTCGATACCGGCAGCCATGCCGCCGTGCGGCGGCGCGCCATATTGGAAAGCGCGGTAGAGGCCGCCAAAGCGCTCCTCGACCGTAGCGCGATCCAGCCCGACCGTCTCGAACGCCTTGACCATGGTTTCGGGCAGATGGTTGCGGATACCTCCGCTAGCGATCTCGAAACCGTTGCAGACCATGTCATACTGGAACGCCTTGATGCCGAGCAGATCCTCGCCATTCAGAGCATCGATGCCGCCTTGCGGCATCGAGAACGGATTGTGAGCGAAGTCGATCTTCTTCTCTTCCTCGTTCCACTCGAAGAACGGGAAGTCGACGATCCAGCACAGTTCGAAGCGCTCGCGGTCGACAAGGTTCAGCTCCTCGCCAGCGCGCGTGCGCGCCGCACCTGCAAAGGAGAGGAACTTCTTCGGATCGCCGGCGACGAAGAAGGCGGCATCGCCTTCGGCAAGGCCGAGTTGAAGGCGGATCGCCTCGGTGCGCTCCTCGCCGATGTTCTTGGCGAGCGGGCCGGCGCCTTCGAGCTTGTCGCCCTCCTTGCGCCAGAAGATATAGCCCAACCCCGGCTGGCCCTCGCCCTGCGCCCAGGAGTTCATGCGGTCGCAGAAGGCGCGGCTGCCGCCGGTCTTGGCCGGAATGCCCCACACCTCGGCCTTCGGATCGTTGGCCAGGATGTTGGCAAACACCTTGAAGCCGGAATCGCGAAAATGTTCGGAGACGGCTTGCATCTCGATCGGGTTGCGCAGATCCGGCTTGTCGGTGCCGTATTTGCGCATGGCGACATCGTAAGGGATGCGCTGGAAGTTCTGCGTCACCGGCTTGCCATTGGCGAAGGTCTCGAAGACCTCGCGCATGACCGGCTCCATGGTCGACAGCACGTCGTCCTGCTCGACGAAGCTCATTTCGAGGTCGAGCTGGTAGAATTCGCCGGGCAGACGGTCGGCGCGCGGATCCTCGTCGCGGAAGCACGGCGCGATCTGGAAATAGCGGTCGAAGCCCGACACCATGATCAGCTGCTTGTATTGCTGCGGCGCCTGCGGCAGCGCGTAGAAGGTGCCGGGATGGATGCGCGACGGCACCAGGAAATCGCGCGCGCCTTCCGGCGACGAGGCGGTGAGGATCGGAGTCGAGAATTCGGTGAAACCAACCTCGCCCATGCGCCTGCGCATTTCGGCGATGATTTTCGTCCGCGCAATGATGTTCTTGTGCAGCGTCTCGCGGCGCAGGTCGAGGAAACGGTATTTCAGCCGGATATCCTCGGGGTAGTCAGGCTCGCCGAACACCGGCAGCGGCAATTCCTTGGCCGCCGACAGCACTTCGATCTCGCGGGCGAAAATCTCGATCTCCCCGGTCGGCAGGTTGGCATTGGTTGTCTCGGGCAAGCGCGCCTTGACCTCGCCGTCAACGCGGATGACCCACTCGCCACGCACGGTCTCGGCAACCTTGAAGGCCGGCGAATCGGGATCGGCGACGATCTGGGTCAGACCATAATTGTCGCGCAGGTCGATGAACAGCAAGCCGCCATGATCGCGCACGCGATGCACCCAGCCCGACAGGCGAACGGTCGAGCCGACGTCGCTCTTCCTCAACTGGGCACAGGTATGGCTGCGGTAACGGTGCATTGTCATTGGTACAGTCCGGGGTGCTGGGTTGCGGCCGACGGGCCGGCTCGAAAATTTGCGCGAAAAGCGCATGAGAGGCCGCCTTTGTCAAGGCAAGCGGCTTTGGTTGCCTGTTGGTTCGACCTTGAGGGATCCAAGTCTCTGCCGGTCTTCATGCATTGCCGTCAGAAGCATTTCTTGCAACGATGCAGCCATCACGATTTGGGAGATGCTTTGTGCCGAAACGCTCTTCGCAAAAGGGCATCGGGCCACATAATGGCCGCGAGTTGGAACTGATGCTGCGGGGCGACAAGCCGATGGCGTTGTTCGCGGCAGAACCAGGCGTGGACGCCGAAGATATTGGTGAAGCGCATTTCAAGCAGTTTGTCGACGAAGGCCGAATTCTGAAGTTCTCCCAGGTTGATCCCAAAACGTCCGTGGAAGAACGCAGCTACTGCCTGCCGACAGAGGAGTGGCGCTGCAAGCTCAGCCTGCTGATCGCTCGCATGTGCCGCAGCGGAGAAGCCTTTGACGTCTTCACATCGAATGATCTGGCGAGACTGGAGGGTGCTCTCCTTGGCTATTCAAAGGAGAGTGTTGAAGCGTTCGTTGCACATGCAGCGTCGCTGAAGCTGCAGAATTCCAGCACGGATTGAACGGCCTACCCATTCCCGACCCAGGCCGAATTCGAACTATGCCACCAGGATTGCCGCTGGCAATAACTAAGGCGATAGTTCAAGAAGGGTCACCGACACGTGATCACCCCTTCATGTCCTCCATCCGTCCGCTGATCCCGCTCCTGCTCGCCGCCGGCATTCTGCTTGGCGGCAATGGGCTGCAGAGCACGCTCATCGCGCTGCGCGGCGCGCAGGAAGGTTTTTCCGCCTCCGTCATCGGCCTGATGGGCACGTTCTATTTCGCCGGTTTCCTGCTCGGCTGCCTGGCCATCACCCGCATCATGAAGGCCGTCGGCCATATCAGGGCATTTGCGGCACTAGCGGCAATCGCCTCGGTCGGCACCCTTTTGCTGGTGCTGGTTCTCAATCCGGTAATGTGGTGCGCGGTACGCTTTGCCGGCGGTTTCTGTTTCGCCGGGCTGTTCACGATCGTCGAAAGCTGGCTGAATTCCGGCGTCAGCAATCGCGACCGCGCGCGTGTGCTGGCGATCTACCGGATGGTCGATATCGGCTCGGTGACCGGCGCCCAGTTCCTGATCCCGATCTTCGGCGCCGGCGGTTTCGCCATCTTCGCCATCATGTCGATGATGATCACGTTCTCGGTTGTGCCGGTCTCGCTCGGCGACCGCTCCAACCCGACGCCGCCCGAGGACGTCAAGCTTGACCTGGCGCGTGTCTGGCGGATTTCGCCGTTGGGCTGCTTCGGCTGCATCGCCGTTGGCGTCACCAACAGCGCCTTTCGCACGTTGTCGCCGGTCTATGCCGAGCAGATCGGCATGTCGGTCGCCGACGTCGTCACCTTCGTCAGCGTCGGCATTTTCGGCGGCGCCATCATCCAGTATCCGCTGGGTTACCTCTCCGACCGCTGGGACCGGCGCCGGGTGCTTTTGATGACGACCTGCTGCGCGATGCTTTCAGCATTGGCGCTGGCGTTCATCGCCGGCAGCAATCCGGCGCTCAACTTCGTCCTCGTCTTCATCTTCGGCTGTTTCGCCATGCCACTCTATTCGCTGTCAGCCGCGCACTCCAACGACCGCGCCGATACCGGCGAATTCGTGCTGATCAACGCGGCGCTGATGCTGTTCTATTCCTTCGGCGCCATTGGTGGGCCGTTCGCCGCCTCAGCCGTGATGCAATATTTCGGACCGAGCGCGCTGTTTGTGTTCAGCGCCGTGGTCTATGCGATCTTCATTGCTGTTATTCTCTATCGGATGCAGGCCCGTTCCGGCGTGCCGGCAGGCAGGCGCCGCCGTTTCACCGCGCTGTTGCGCACCTCGACGGTATTCGCACGGCTGGCCAGAAGAAACAGCGATTCCGACGGGCCGGCTGGCTCGTGAAGATGGCGCCAAAGCTTGACGAAAGCCCCGCCGGCTGAAATCTAGGAAAACCTTACTCCTGCCAAAAGCGATTTGATGCACGTCATCACCACCCAGAAAGAACTCGAGACCGCTCTCGCCGCTTTCGAAAAGTCGGCGTTCGTCACCGTCGACACCGAATTCATCCGGGAAACGACCTTCTGGCCGATCCTGTGCCTGATCCAGATGGCCGCACCCGGCGTGACGGCGCTGATCGATCCGCTGTCGCCCGATATCGATCTGAAGCCGTTCTTCAAGCTGATGGCCAACGAGGCGGTGGTCAAAGTCTTCCACGCCGCGCGGCAGGACATCGAAATCATCGTCCATCTCGGCGACTTGGTTCCGCACCCGGTGTTCGACACGCAAGTCGCGGCGATGGTCTGCGGCTTTGGCGACAGCGTTTCCTACGACCAGCTGGTGCAGCGGATCACCGGTGCGCGGCTCGACAAGTCGTCGCGCTTCACCGACTGGCGTCACAGGCCGCTTTCCGACAAGCAGCTCGACTATGCGCTGGCCGACGTAACCCATCTGATCGAGGTCTATCAGCACCTCAGCGCCGAGCTGGAGCGGGAGAACCGTGCCCATTGGCTCAACGAGGAAATGGATGTCCTGACCTCGCGCGAGACCTATGATCCGCATCCCGAGGACGCTTGGAAGCGGTTGAAGATGCGGCTGCGCAAACCGCAGGAACTGGCGATCGTGCAGGCCGTGGCCGCGTGGCGCGAGCGCGAGGCCCGCGAACGCGACGTGCCGCGCGGCCGCGTGCTCAAGGACGATGCGATCTACGAGGTGGCGCAGCAGGCGCCGCGCGACGCGACAGGCCTTGGCAAGCTGCGCACCACGCCGAAGGGTTGGGAACGCTCCTCGACGGCCACGGCGCTGCTGGGCGCGGTCAATACTGCCCTTGCCTTGCCCAAGGAGCAGATGCCGAAACTGCCGAAGAGTTTTCAGCCGCCGGAGGGTTCGAACGCTGCCGCGGAACTGTTGAAGGTGCTGCTGCGGATCGTCGCCGAAAGGGAAGGCGTCGCCTCGAAAGTGCTGGCCTCAAGCGACGACATCGATCGCATCGCAGCCGAAGGCGAGGATGCCGACGTACCGGCCCTGCAGGGCTGGCGGCGCGCGGTGTTCGGCGAGGCAGCGCTCAAGCTGGTGCGCGGCGAGATCGGCATCAAGTTCGACAAGCGCAAGATTGCACTGTTTGATCTTTAGCTTCAGCCTCGTCCTCCCCCTGTGGGAGAAAGGCAGTTGCCCGGCTCAAACCATTCCGAGCAGGTGCGCCGCAAACCAGATCCATCCCAGCAAAAGGACCACCGCGCCGAACGAGAAAGAGCGGCTGCGCAGCAGCAGATGGTTGCTGGTCAGGTGAATCCAGGCATGGAAATACCGCGACGCGACAAAAATCCACATCAGCGCCAGAGTCAGATAGTTTACGCCGTTGGTCAGGTGCAGCATCAGGCACAGCACATAAAACAGCACCGGCAGCTCGAACTGATTGATGAGATTGGCGGCAACGGCAGAGCTGGAACTCGGCTCGGTCGAGCGCACCTTGTACTGGTCGGGCTTGGCCTCGCCTGACCTGACCGCGCCATATCTGCGACGACCCAGGACGACATAGACGATGTAGATCAGCAGCACATGCGCCAGAACAGGCCAGAAGATCGTGGTCTGGTTCATGAAGTGCCCCCTGCCCCGTCTGGCATCAAGGTTGGTGTTTCTGGCCTGCCAGCCAGAAGGCGGCAATGACAATCACCGGAATGGCGAAAAGTGTGAATTTGGTGACGATAAGCGCAGAGGCGAAAGACAGCGAGTCCGGGTTGGCCGACAGGAAATCCGACAGCAGCCGCGCCACCGCGATGTTCTGGGCGTAGTCGGCAAGCGTGTAGGGCAGCACCAGGATCAGCGCGAAGATCGATTGCAGCTGTCCCGGCAGCACGCGGAAGTTCTTCAATCGCCGGCCCGTGGCCAGGATCAGGCTGATCAGCGTCACCGACAGCAGCGCCGGGAACAGGAGATCGAAGGTCAGATAGTGCCAGACGAGAATGATCTCGCCGCCGCGCCGGCCGAGCGCCGTCAGCCAGGCCATGCCTTCGTCGGGCGTGAAGCCCAAAACGCGCATGTCGAGTGACGACAAGCCGCCGCTCAACCGCCGGAAGTAGAAGAATTCCATCGCCGTCATGGCTATGAAAACCGCCGCCGACAGAAAACATAGCGCGGCCGCGTGACGCGACAGCCGCAGGATCGATGCGGTCAGGTTTCGTCCAATCCCGTACTGGTCAGGCTCCGCCCGGATAGTTCGGGCTTTCGCGGGTGATCGTGACGTCATGGGCGTGGCTTTCACGAAGTCCGGCGTTGGATATACGCACAAAAGTGGCGCGTTCGCGGAAATCGGCAAGATCGCGACCACCAACATAACCCATAGCGGCTTTCAAGCCGCCTGCAAGCTGGTGCAGCACGCCAGACACAGGTCCTTTGTAGGGAACCTGCCCTTCGATGCCTTCCGGGACCAGTTTCAGCGTGTCGCGCACCTCAGCCTGGAAGTAGCGATCGGCGGAACCGCGGGCCATGGCGCCGACCGAGCCCATGCCGCGATACGCCTTGAAGGAGCGGCCCTGGTGCAGATAGACCTCACCGGGGCTTTCGTCGGTTCCGGCCAGCAGCGAACCGATCATGGCGGCACTTGCACCAGCGGCGAGCGCCTTGGCGAGATCGCCGGAGTACTTGATGCCGCCATCGGCGATCACCGAGACACCTGATTTGTGCGCCGTTTCGACCGCCGACATGATCGCCGAAAGCTGCGGCACGCCGACGCCGGCAACGATGCGCGTGGTGCAGATGGAGCCCGGGCCGATGCCGACCTTGACAGCGTCCGCGCCGGCATCGATCAGCGCCTGCGTGCCCTCGGCGGTGGCGACGTTGCCGGCCAGGATGCGCACCGAGTTGGAAAGCTTCTTGGCACGCGTGACCGCGTCCAGCACGCGCTGCGAATGGCCATGCGCGGTGTCGATCACCAGGAGATCGACGCCGGCATCGATGAGACGCTCGGCGCGCTCGAAACCGTCATCGCCGACGCTGGTGGCGGCGGCGGCGCGCAAGCGGCCCTGCACGTCCTTGGTGGCATGCGGATTGAGCTGCGACTTCTCGATGTCCTTGACCGTGATCAGCCCGACGCAATTGCCCTGCCTGTCGACGACGACGAGTTTCTCGATTCTATGCTGATGGAGAAGCCGCTTGGCCTCGTCCTGGTCGACGTTCTCCTTGACGGTGATCAGGTTGTCGCGGGTCATCAGTTCATGGACCTTCTGCGCCGGATCGGACGCAAAGCGAACGTCGCGATTGGTCAGGATGCCGACCAGCCGCCCGACCTTGTGGCCGCCACTGCCGCCATTTTCGACCACTGGAATGCCCGAGATCGAATAGCTGCGCATCAGGCCCAGCGCGTCGGCGAGCGTCGCGTCGGGGCCGATGGTGACGGGATTGACCACCATGCCGGATTCGAACTTCTTGACCTGCCGCACCTGCTCTGCCTGTTCAGCCGGCGAGAAATTGCGATGGATGACGCCAATGCCGCCGGCCTGGGCCATGGCGATGGCAAGCCTCGCCTCGGTGACGGTGTCCATCGCCGCCGATAGGATCGGCACGTTGAGATCAATGTCGCCGGCGATGCGGGTGCGGACATCGGTCTCGCCAGGCATGACCTCGGAGTGACCGGGCTGCAACAGCACGTCGTCAAAGGTCAGCGCCAGTGCGCCGGTGGACGTTTCGATGATTTTTGCCATGGCCAGTCCTCGGAATACAAAAAAGCGCTTGACCGGAATGGACAGCGCCGACTCGTCTTCTTCCCTTTCAGGATTGGCGCTGGCTCGTAACACGTCCCGGCGCCGATGAAAAGCCGATGATTTCACGCCCCAGGCTCCGAAGTCAGGTTAACAAAAGACCTGACGACAGCCAGTTCAGTGTCGGCAGCTTTTGTGCCGGCAGCTTTTCAGGATAGGAATTTTTTCTTGATTTCGTGCCCTCAGCTATGGTACATATTTCCCTATGGTGCTGATTTGCGCCAGTGACCCGCCGCTCAGGCGGGTTTTTCGTTTAATGCTCCGTCAGCCAACGCGCCGGCAAAGGCTGCGAAGGAACCCGTCAACCCGAGTTCGTTGCCGTGTTTCACGCTCCCGGAAAGCTGACGTTTCGTCCAGAGAATGCCACCTGTGGTTGCCGGTCGCACAAAAGTGACAGCAAATTAATGCGACATCCCGGCGAAGGCATGATACCCGCCCTCCTGAAGCCGACATGCTAGCGGCGACGCAACATTCACGTCTGGACGCGTTCCTTGAACCGCACCATTCCGCTCATACTGGCGGTCGCTCTTTTCATGGAAAACATGGATTCGACCGTCATCGCGACATCGCTGCCGGCGATCGCAATCGACATCCACACCAGCCCGATTGCGCTCAAGCTTGCGCTGACCGCCTATCTGGTGTCGCTGGCGATCTTCATTCCGATCAGTGGCTGGATGGCCGACCGTTTCGGCGCCAAGAATGTCTTTCGTGCCGCGATCGCGGTCTTCATCGTCGGCTCGATCGCCTGCGCCCTTTCCCGTTCGCTGCCGGCCTTCGTCGTGTCGCGCTTCCTTCAAGGCATTGGCGGCGCCATGATGACGCCAGTCGGGCGGCTGGTGCTGGTGCGCGCGACTCCGAAAAGCGAACTCGTCGCGGCAATGTCCTGGCTGACCGTTCCGGCACTGGTCGGGCCGCTGGTCGGGCCGCCGGTCGGCGGCTTCATCACCACCTACTTCACCTGGCATTGGATCTTCCTGATCAATGTGCCGATCGGCGTGGTCGGCATCCGGCTGGCGACGCGCTTCCTGCCAGAGACTGAACCCGCGCGGACCCCACCGCTTGATTTCATCGGCTTCGTGCTGAGCGGGCTGGCGGCATCCGGCGTGGTGTTCGGCCTGTCGGTGGTCAGCCTGCCCTATCTGCCGCCAATCGTCGGTGTCGTCACTATAGCAGTCGGGCTGGTTTCAGGCGCACTCTATCTGCTGCATGCGCGCCGTGCCAAAAACCCGCTGCTGGCGCTCGAGCTGTTCCGCAACCGGGCGTTCCGCTCCTCGGTACTTGGCGGCGGACTGTTCCGAATCGGCATTGGTGCCGTGCCGTTCCTGCTGCCGCTGATGTTCCAGATTGGCTTTGGGCTGACGCCGTTCCAGTCCGGCATGATCACCTTCGTTTCGGCGATCGGCGCCATCGGCATGAAATTCGTCACCGCACTGATCTTCCGCGTCGCCGGTTTCCGCCGCGTGCTGGTCATCGGTTCGCTGGTCGCCGCGGCCTCGATCGCCATCAACGGCCTGTTCACACCCGACACACCCTATCTGCTGGTGCTGGCCATGCTGCTGGTCGGCGGCTTCATCCGCTCGATGTTCTTTACCGGCGTCAATGCGCTCGCCTACGCCGAGATTTCGGCTGAAGACACCAGCAAGGCGACGCCGATTGCCGCGGTCTTCCAGCAACTGTCGATCGCGCTTGGCGTGGCGGTGGCCGGCGGCATCCTGGAAGTGTCCACGAGCCTGAATGGCAGGTCGTTGACACTGGCGGATTTCCACACCGCGTTTTTCGTCGTCGCGGCGATTTCCGCCGCCGCATCGCTATCATTCATGCGGCTGGCGCCCGATGCCGGCAACGCCGTCTCCGGACATGGCCGGTTGACTGCGCCGAAGACGCTGGAAACGGTAAGCCCGCCCGGCAACTGAACGAGTTACGCTTCGGGCTCGCCCTCTGGACGTTCCGATTCACCTGACGGCGGCTCTCGCCCCTTGAAGTCCTTGGCCAAGAGATAGAGTTCGACCGATTCGTCGCGTGACGCCGGCGGCTTGACGTGATGGACGGAGCGAAAATTCCGCTTGAGCATCGAGAGCAGCTCGTTTTCAGCGCCGCCCTGGAAGGTCTTGGCGAGGAAATGCCCGCCCGGCTTCAGGACCGACAGAGCGAAATCCGCCGCCACCTCGCACAGATGCATGGTGCGGATATGGTCGGTTCGCTTGTGGCCGGTGGTGGGTGCCGCCATATCGGACAGCACGATGTCGGGGTCGCCGCCGAGCGCCTCGGCCAGCTTTTGCGGAGCCAGCGGATCGAGGAAATCCATCAACAGCACCGGTGCGCCGGGCACGGCGTCCATTTCCAGATAGTCGATGCCGATGACATGCGGCTTGTCGGCCGTCGATTTGGTCCGCGCTGCCGCCACCTGGCACCAGCCGCCGGGGGCGGCACCGAGATCGATCACCTTCATGCCGGGCTTCAACAGATGATGCTTGTCGTCGATCTCGATCAGCTTGTAGGCCGCGCGCGAGCGATAGCCGTCAGCCTTGGAGCGCTGGACATAGGGATCGTTGATGTGGCGCTGCAGCCAGCGGCGCGACGATTCCTTCAGCCCACTCTTCTTCTTGATGCGCGTCTTCAGCACGCGAATGCTGGCAGATCCTGGTTTTTCCGGCTTCTTGGTCATTACCTGATTTCTTGTTCGTCACTTTTCGGGATCATGCCCTGCCGCGCCCATCGTAGCGCCAGACGCCGTCATCGGCCATCAGCTCGCTCAATATGCCTTCGCGCAGGCCACGGTCGGCGACGCGCAATCGTTCCGACGGCCATACCGCGCGGATCGCTTCGAGGATAGCACAGCCGGCCAGCACCAGATCGGCCCGATCCGCCCCGATGCAAGGGTTGGCGCAGCGCTGCTGGAAATCCCAGCCGACCAGTCGTTCGACCATGCGGTCGACGCTGTCGCGGTCCATCCACAACCCGTCGACACGGCGGCGGTCGTAGCGTTCGAGGTCAAGGTGAACGCCGGCCAGCGTCGTCACGGTTCCGGACGTGCCGAGCAGATGAAAATTCGGGCTCGCCTTGAGATGGCTCAGCCGGTCGCGGCCATCGAAGCTGGCCAGCCGACCGGCGACATCGTCGACCATGGCGGCAAAAATCTCGCGCGTCACCGTGCGGCCACCGAAACGCTCGGCCAGCGACACGACGCCGACCGGCAGCGACGTCCACGAGACGATATGGTTGGCGAGCCTTGGCGAGCGGCGGCCGGCGAGATCGATCAGCGCGATTTCGGAGGAGCCGCCACCAATATCGAACAGCACGACGCCTTGCGTATCGCGCTCGACCAGCGAGCCGCAGCCGGAAACCGCCAGCCGCGCTTCGGTCTGGCGATCGATGATCTCGAGCTTCAGGCCGGCTTCGCGCTCGACGCGGTCGAGGAACTCGACGCCATTGTCGGCCGTGCGGCAGGCTTCGGTGGCGATCAGCCGGGCTTTCCGGATCTTGCGGTTGCGCAATTTGTCGCCGCAGACCTTCAGCGCCTCGACCGCGCGGTCCATCGCCGGCTGGCCGAGCCGGCCATTGGCGGTGAGCCCCTCGCCCAGCCGGACGATGCGCGAAAAGGCGTCGATGACGCGAAACTGGCCGTGCCGCGTCGGCACGGCTACCAGCAGCCGGCAATTGTTGGTGCCGAGGTCGAGGGCCGCAAACACCGGAAGCTCGTGCACCGGCGGCCGACGGGCGCCCTGTTCGAAGCGCACCGGCGCAGCTGCGGGCGAGGCCACCGATTCCGCCGGTCTGTGCGCCTCCGCCGCCGGGGCACTGGTTTTATCCGGCGCCGGAGATCGATTCTGCGTGGGACGCGCGTCATCGCGCGCAAAAACCTTGCGCCCGCGCCTTCGCTTGCGTCGCTTCTTGGGCTTGCCCTTCTGGGTCGCGTCGCCCGCCTGCCCATCCGCGGAGCGGGACTCCGTCGGGCGGCGCTGCTGCCAGCTCGCGGTCCCGGGAGGCCCTGGGGAAGCGCTGGACGCGCCCACCTCCGGCGCGCTGGCGCCGGTGTCGCGGTCTTCCACTGTCGTTCCTTCCGGCACCGCGCGAACCGGTGACGGACGCTGCAGGCGCTTCAGTGTTTTAAGTTGCCGCCAGACTAACAGCGCCGCGCCCGATCACCAAGAGCCGCGTGCTGAATTTTGCCGGCTGGGCCCGCAAACCGCCGCTCCGGCCACGCCGCGCAGGCCTTGACTGGTACGCCCAATGCCTGTCGGCGCCCTCTTGAGTCGCTTGCAAGATGGACAAATCGGCCGGGTTGTCGCCGCGAAAAACGTTCGCGGTTGAATAGCCGGCTTCAATGAGGCATTTCTGAAATGGGCGGAAGGATCCGGCGCGGCCGGCCTCCTCGCACCACCAGCAGAAGAGGAAGCGGACCCGCAACGCATGGCAATCCGGCAATGAATTGGCAGGCAATGAACTGGAGGCGCTATTTCTGGCCGGTGGTCGGCATCGCGGCGGTGATCTTCTCGCTGCTGCTGCTCTGGCATGAACTGCGTGGCATTTCGCTCGACGATGTCTGGGACGGCATATCGGCCATTTCGGCACCCGGCTGGATTCTTGCAGCCGTGAGTGCGGTCATCGCCTATGCCTCACTCGCCGGCTACGACCACATCGCGCTCCTGCATATCGGCAAGCGTGTGTCGTGGCTGTTCGTCACGCTCTGCTCGTTCACGACCTATGCGCTGTCGCACAACATAGGCGGTTCGGTGTTCTCGGGCGCCGTCATCCGTTACCGCGCCTATGGCACCAGGGGCCTGAGCGGGCAGGATGTCGGCGTGCTGGTGGCGGTCTGCTGGATCACCTTCGTGCTGTCGATGATTTTCATCTCTGGCCTGGTATTGGTCTTCGAGCCTGAGATACTCGACCGGTTTTCCGGCCTTGCCCATCATGGCCTGTCGGAGGCCGCGGGAATAGCGATGCTGCTGCTGGTCGCCGCCTACATATTCGGCAGCTGGCTGCACCTGCGTCCGCTGAAGATCGCCAACTTCCAACTGCACTATCCGGCGTTGCCGATCGTCGCGCGACAATTGCTGATCGGTCCGATCGAACTTCTGGCGGCCGCCGCGATCATCTTCTTCGCCCTGCCCGAGACCCACAATCCCGGCTATTTCGTCGTGCTCGGCGTCTTCCTCGTCTCCTTCTCGATCGCGCAGATCTCGCACGCGCCGGGCGGCCTGGGCGTGTTCGAAGTCGTCTTCCTCGCCGGCCTCTCCGATATGGACCGGGTTGGCGTGCTGGCGGCGCTGCTGGTGTTCCGGCTGTTCTACCTGATCATTCCGTTGTTCCTCGGCCTGGGCATCGTGCTGTTCTTCGAACGCTCGCAGTTCAGCCGGACAGAAAGCTGAGCACGAGATTGAACGCGGAGCCGGGCGCGACCTTTGAAACGCGGCATCTGAACTGGCTGACGAAACCTGCCGTTTGAAGCGCTCAGCAGGCTTGACTATTTTCCGCTTGCAGCTACAAGGCAGCGCTCAAGCGGCTCAGCCGCTCGGCCCGCACGGTTCATGACCGCGCCTGCTGGGGAATAGGTTAACGGTAGACCCACGGACTCTGACTCCGTTAGTCCTGGTTCGAATCCAGGTTCCCCAGCCAAATTGGATGCCTCGTCAGCGACACATCCCCGCGAGCTTGTGCAGCTGCCGCAGACGCGGTCGTTTCCGCAAGTAAATCAAACGGTTGCCTGAAGACCGCGCGAACCTCGCCACAATTCCATTCGCAGTTCGACAGCACCAGATTCAAAAGCCGTTTTTTCTCATTTGGGGCCTGGTGAGTGAACATTTGGCTGGCGTTGCGGGCTAGCTCAAGCAGTTGGATCCCATCGTCCATGTATGATTCCTGCGCCTCGCCATGGCGCTCTATCTCACGCAGCAGACGCGCTTGTTCGACGCGCCATTGCGCCGACATGCGGTCGTAGAAGGCATTGTCGATGCGGCCGTCGAGCTTGTCCAGGTACATGGCGTTGAGGCGGTCTTCGAGACGCTTGTACTGAGTTTGACACCGCCCAATCGCCTGTTCCTGCTCCCGCCGCTCATCTGCATGGCTCGCCTTCAGCGCGTCGCGTACCCATTCCAGAACCTCCTCATCGAAATGAAGTTGGTCCAGGAGCCCGGCAAAGGTCTTATCCAGCACCTCCTCCCGAACATATTTGCGGCGACAGTCCGCATAGGCGCCCCGGCCTTTGTTGGCATGCCCGGTGCAGTGATAGTAGATGTATTTCCCCTTCTTGACCTCCGCCACGACCGCACAGCCACACTCAGCGCAGGTCATGAGGCCCGAAAAAGCGAATTCATAGCCATAGGAATGGATCGGCGTCGCGTGCCGACCTGCCAGGACGCCCTGGACCCGTTCCCAGAGGTCGATCGATACCAGCGGCTCGTGCTTGCCCTGGTGCAGCCTTCCATTCCATTGAAACAGGCCCGTATAGAGCCGATTGCGCAAAATCGTATGGACAGTGCTCACCGGCGCCGGATTGCCGCTCTTTGGATGGATGAGGCCGTCACAATGCGCCGCCTTCGTGAGCGCCTTGAGTGAATACAGGCCAGTCGCGTAGCGCTCGAATAGCTTGGTCACAACCGGCGCTACCACCGGGTCCGGCTCGATGACCTTCTTGCCGTCCTTAGTCGTGACGTTGAGATAGCCAAGCGGCGCCTTGGTCGGCCAGATGCCCTGTTCCGCCTTTTCCATCTGCCCTTTCCGGGCTTCCTCAGAAAGGTTGTCGATGTAGTTTTTGGCCATCAGCACCTTGATGCCATGCATGAACTTTTCCGAGGATCGCGAGTCTCGCGACAGCACCACGCCTTCCTTGGCGAGGTGGATCTCGACATCGAGTTCGTCGAGCGTCACCCAATCCTTGAGGTTGCGGTAAAGGCGATCGGTCTTCTCGACCAGGATGACGCGTACGCCAGGATGCTTGCGCAGATATTTGACCATCTCGCCGAAGTTGGTCCGCCCGGTGTTCTTGGCGGTCTCGACATCAACATATTCCTCAACAATGCCAAACTGCCGCTGAAGAGCATATTCTCTCAGCAGCTTGCATTGCGCCGGGATCGAAAAGCCTTCTTTCTCCTGCTCTTTCGAGGACACGCGCGCATAAAGCAGCGCTTTCACCAAGCTGCCGGGCTTCGCCTTCGGTGCTGGTCTCTTGTCGATCGGCTTCATCTCCGCTCCTTCGCGATCACGAAACGGCGCGTGTGATTAACATGTCGGCGGTCAGGACTGGCCAGATGTGCGAACCTGCAGTCGGCGGAAGCGGTTTTCCTCGTGTCATCTGAGGCGGCCGAGCGCCATAGCGCGATATCACGTGCGGGTCGGTTCGACTCAATTCGTCTTGTGCCATTCGGCAAGGATGCGAAAGAACCCGCTGACGTTTTCCACGATCTGGCGCGCTTCTTCCTTCGACAACAAACGACCGGTACGTGCCTCGAAAAGTTGAACCGTTCGTTCCAGCAAGGCTTCGTCGACAGCGCGCGGCCGAGAATATGGGACGGCCTCGATCTGCCGACTGGCATCTCTGCGTGTTGCTTTCATCGCACTTGCCCTGTTTCGAACGCGCGACTGCGCGGTCAGAGCAAGGATCGTTGAAATCTGCGTAATCTCGCATGCCCGTTATGTACGCTCCCGTTGCCTTTTCTACTCCGCTTCGCTTTCGGTAGTCATTCCGGGGCTCTGGAACTCCCGGCGCCTGTCAATATGAGGAGCGTGGTGAAAGAAGCACTCGCGATCTTTCGGCAAGGAATTACCTAAGCTAACCTGCCCTCGACCGGCATGGGTTCGGCGGACGTTCCACTCTCCTGCTTTGGGTCGACGACCGCCAGTTCCTCCCCCAATGCAGCGATTAAGGCCGACACACGGCCGCGCACCCGTGGATGAAGTTGCACCAGCCCTTCAATCAGGCGTCGGCCTTCCGCGCTGGCAATGAAATCGATGCGCTCGTCGACCGGTAGCGTGGGAACGTCACGGTCAGTCTCATTGCCCGGCAGCCCTCCGAAGAAACGGCTGACTGGGACGGCCAGTGAACTAGCGATCTCGTAGAGCATGGAGGCACTAACGCGGTTTTTCGCGTTCTCGTATTTCTGAAGCTGCTGGAAACTGATGCCTATGGATCGGGCAAGCTGGGCTTGCGATACGTCCGACTGCACACGAACGATGGCGATCTGCCTGCCGACGTGCTGATCTGCGGGATGCGGGCTACACTCGGTTTCAGTCTTTGGCCATGCCTGGATGACGCGGGGGCGTCCTGGCTCCGCAAATACCTTTCGGGACTGCATCAGTCACTCCATGGATAGAGAGTTTGATTCGGTAAGCCCCGCGAAAATTACCAAACCGCCGAATGATCGCGATTTCGGAACCTTAGTGCCGAGATTTCAGCTAGTGACTTTCTGCTCCCTGATCCGAGCTATATCGTCTAAAGCCGAGCGGATCTGTGGCCACGGGGGCTCACTGTCGTGTAGCGAATACTCCCCTTCTCTAAGCGCTGCATTTAGCTTAGCGGCTATACCGGCGAGCGACGTTGCAGGAACTTGGGATAAGGCTTCGAGCAATGCCTTTGCGCGCTCGGCAGCTTCGCACTCCGCAAGTAACGTTGTCGAATAACCAATCTCCCTACCGGCGGCATCCCAGCGCGCCTGATTGGCTACGATTTCAGCTTCAGCTTGGATGCGGGCCACTGTGTTAGCCGGACGAACACCGAGCAATTCCTGGAGGGCTTCAACGGAGTGAACTGTCACGCTCTCGCCGTCGGACAAGGTAACTGTCGTGCAAGGGAAGCCAACGGTCTCGATAAGTACACTCTCCAGCCGCTGCTGCTGAGTGCAAAGCCGTTCAGCCTCCTCCCAAGCCGCCTGCCATCGTTTCCACACCGCCACCGCAGGATCAATGGCGTCATCACCCTCCAAGTCGATGCGAGCAAACGATGTAGCCTGCGTCGTCGCCATTGCGATTGCTGTTCCCGCAAGCACCTTCCTGCGGGTGACGAAAGGCAAAGTCGTGTTATTGTCGGAATCAGCCATGATCCGAGCTCCCAGCAGCTTAGGCGTGGTCAGGCCGCACCGGTGTTACGAGCACCTGTGCGGCCGTGTGCTGTCATTATTAATGTCACTTTTTGTGACTTTTAGCAAGTTGAATGTCATGAAAAAGGACATACTGCCCCAGCAGGTTCGCGCAGCACGAGCACTGATCGATTGGACAAGAGACGACTTGGCAAACGCATCCGGTTTGACAGTTCGGACGCTTGCCAGAATTGAGAGTTCTCAAACTATCCCTAGACAAACAACGCTTGAAGCGTTGGCCAAGGCACTTGAGGCCGCAGGGATCGAATTCATTTCACAGAATGGAGGGGGACCCGGCGTTCGGCTTGCCCGTCGAGTGGATGGGAAATGACCAGAACCCGGGAGTACGTCTCCAGATTTCCGCTGCCTGACTGCTACGGCGCCGGTGCAAGTTGACCATACGTCGCGCCAACCTCTTGGCCGTATGACTGCTCCCCATCGACACGAGCAAAATGGCCGCAACGAGCCGATTCCCGCCCGACAGCTTTCTGCCAGCCGAAGTGCCTTTAACTGCCATTCGCTGGGCAGGCGACCTCGAAGGAGCGGTGCAGCGGATTGCCGACGTCAGGCGGCATATTTATTCAAGCTCAAACCTCATTGGACACCGAACGCAACCTCGCGTCTCGGGCTCGGCTTTCGGTCAACATGCGTGGGCGATAGGTCGGCGGCATCAACGCTCATTGTTGTCCTCCTCGTATCCAGCCCACTCGTCCTCGGCCGGGGCATAATACTCGGCCGCATCGTACACCTGCGTGTTAGTATAACGGTCCGCCAAGCCGACCACGGCGAGGCGCGAAAGGCCATTCACCTTCAATCCGCACGCAATGCACTCGAAGTGGCTGGGCAGACATTCCTGCTTCTCGACAATCTCGTCCTCCTCCAGCTTGCGCACTGGCGCCGATACCGGTCCGCCGACTACCAATGCGCGCGAACCACAGGCTGGGCATTGGACCCGGTGTCCTGCATGGCGGGTCGCCCAGAGTTCAGCCTGCGCAGCGAGAATGGAGCGTTCATCCGCGCTCTTCGCTTTCCACACCTGAGCATGCGCTTCGACATCGCCTTTTACCGCCTTGGCGCTCTCGTCGGCCGCCGCCGCAATGATTGCCTCTGCGACCTTTGCCTCGTCGGCGCCCACGAACTCTTCCAGCGTCAGCCCCATTGACGCAAGCAGCACTGCGCAGGTCTGGTAGAATTTGGGCTGCCAAGACGATCCTTCACGCCATCGAAACCCAACTCCCCGGAATGCAGTTCGGCGTTGCGGCGGCCGGTATGCAGGGCTCCGAAACTTTCGAGTTCGGCGGAGAACTCGGGCAGCATCGCGGCCAGACGTGTGAATACCTCCGACACAGAGATCGACCGGGGCGTGAATTTCTTCACGATAGGTTTGAATCCCAAGGCACTGATGAGATTCGATCCGGCCCTGTCGGGTTCTGCAAGCAGCGCGGGATGGATGTTAGCCAACGCTGCGCGCGCAAGTAGTTCCAAGGCCAGGCCTGACCAGAGTGCATGATCCCATTCGTCGCTGTCGAGGCCATGCGCCTGCTGCATGTACCGCTCGGCTTTGTCGTACAGCGCCTGCGGATTCCATGCAGCCATCAAGTCACTCGGGTTAATCGTCTGCTTCAATTCAAACTCCCTAGGTACACCCGTTCCAGCCGTCGATCCTCTCGACCGGCGGATATGGCCGGCCGCCCATGTAGCATCCGCCAGTTGTCGACGATCAACGTGTCGCCCGCGTCGACTAGCGCCACGGGTACAGGCACAACCATCTCCAGATGCTCGCGAATCTTCCGGAAGGCGACCTCGCCGACTGGACTCGCCGGCTTCAGGAATACCTCATCCCATCGAAGCAGATGGCCTGTGCCACTAGTCTCCCAGAGGCGCAGCAACCGCATCTCACCCGACTGGGGCCTGCGCGGTCGCACCACGGCGCGTTGAACAATGTCGATTGTCACAGCTTCCACTATGGTGTCAAACGGCTTCCAAAACTGACCCTCGATCGGCGTCCAATTTTGGCTCTGACTCACTTTTGATGGAAATAGGGTGCCGGCTGGCTTTGGTTTCACACAAGGAATCAACGCCATGAGCTATGCATTGCGGCCTTCGTCCCTCGTCCCTCGCGGCTTTGTGGTGGACGACACCGTCGTTGACGGTGAGGTGATGTTGATCTCGGTCCGTCCCGCGAGTACGGCGAGCCTCTGTCCGGGCTGCGGAACGAGGTCGCAGCGGATCCACAGTCGGTATCAGCGGCGCCTGGCGGACCTGCCGATGGCGGGCAAGTCTGTTCGGATCGTCGTTGTGGCTCGGCGGTTCCACTGCGGCGCAGTGTTGTGCGGCCGCCGGATCTTCGCCGAGCGTTTCGATGGGGATGTTCTGGCGCCGTGGGCGCGGCGAACCGCCCGGCTCGACCAAATCGTCCATCACCTCGGGCTTGCGCTGGGCGGCAGGCCCGCGGCCAGCTTTGCAAAGAGATTGATGCTGCCGGTGAGCAACGACACGTTGCTGCGCATCGTGCGCCGGCGCGGTAGTCCGCGCTTTGTCCCACCGACAGTGATCGGCATCGACGATTGGGCGTGGCGACGAAATCAACGCTATGGGACGATCATCTGTGACCTTGAGCGGCGCAAGACCATCGCCCTGCTGCCTGACCGTGAGCCCGCGACGGCCCAGGCCTGGCTCACAGACCAACCCCAGATCGGCGTTGTCGCCCGCGACCGCGGCGGCGGCTACGCTCTTGCGGCCGCCAAAGCGCTGCCTGGGGCGATCCAGGTGGCCGACCGCTGGCACTTGATGGAGAACGCCAGCCGCGCCTTTCTCGACGCAGTTCGCAAATCCATGCGGTTGATTCGCGCCGCGCTTGGCGCCGCCACGATTGATCCAGAACTGCTAACCGCCGCTGAGCGGATTCAATACGAAGGATACCGTCTTCGAGAAGACACCAATGCCGTCATCCTCGGCCTGGCCAAGGACGGGACTACGATTAAGGAGATTGTTCGCCGCACCGGCCATAGCCGCGGCGTAGTCCGCAAGATACTGCGAGGCCAGCGATCTGACGTCTTTCGGGTCCGAGAAAGCTCGCTGGAGCTTTATCTTCCTTGGCTCGACGCCCAGTGGACGGCTGGGGAGCGAAACGCAACAGCACTCTGGCGGCTCCTCAAGAACCAGGGATTCCGTGGTTGCTTGCGTGTCGTCACCGAGTGGGCCACGCGTCGCCGGCGTTCAGATCAAGTAAATGGCGACGCCCTGCGCCGTGCGCCCTCGGCCAGAACCATTGCGCGGCTAATGACCATCGGCCGCGATAGCCTCTCTAAGTCCGAAACTGTCACGGTGGCAGCGATCGAGGGCGGTGTGCCTTTATTGGTGGAAGCCCGGGAAATCGTTGCAGGCTTCCAGGCCATGATCCGCAAGAAGACTCTCGCCGATCTCGAACCTTGGCTGGAGCGGGCCAGATCAAGTCTGGTAGCCTCGTTCGCCAAAGGCGTTCTCAAAGACCGCTCGGCCGTCAGCGCGGCGATCACCTTGCCATGGTCCAACGGTCAGACCGAGGGCCAGATCACCAAGCTCAAGCTCGTGAAACGCCAAATGTATGGCCGAGGAAAGCTCGACCTGCTTCAGGCGCGCGTCATCGGCGCTGGTTAGGTTCAATCATCACCAAAAGTGCGTCAGAGCCAATTTTGCACGCCGATTCACAACTATGGACCTCCCGTCCACCAGCAGCGTCGGCACGTCGTCGAAACCCCTCACGCAGCGAAGCAGAAGATAGGGCGGCGGCCGCAGCCAATGCGCCAGGTCGGTGTGGAGGGGGAAGCGCCCGAGGCCGAAGATGCCGCTGTAGGTATTCGGTGTCGAGGACGCGCGCGGAACGAGTTGCTGGACAGTCGACCGGTCCCACGGAGCTATCGGCTCACCGAGAGCGGCGGCAACCATGGCTGCATCGGCATCGCCGGCGTGGCGTGGAAGGAATGCGTATCCATTCGACTCGACTTGGGCCTTCAGCGCCACGCGTGTTAGCTGGTCCTCGCAGTCCCGGTCATTGGATGAGGGCACAGCTTCACTCGTCATCGTGCGACCGGCCGCTGTTGCACCGCTGGATGGATCGCCGTTATGACCGCCTGAAGCGACAGACATGCAATCATACAGCATGGCCACGATCTCATTGATCTGCAGCCGGCACGTCGATCTTGAGGAGTATCCGCTTCTCGGGGCCTCCCCCAAGCACGATCTGCCATTTCGTGAATCCGACACCGCCGTCGTAGGTAGCTGGCAGGTTTGACACCAGCGGCACCGCTCGATGCCGGCCAAAAGATCGTTCCGTCTTGGCGTAGACGCTCAATTGGGTAGCTGCCCTGACCACGGTACCCAAGGGTGAATTACCATACGCTGGATCGAAGGCAGTCGACTCATCGACCTCAACACGCACATTCGGAATGATCAGGCCGGACCAGTTCTCTGAACTGGCCGTCGGGAAATAGTGGAATGGGAACCGATCGCCGAGAAAGACAGCTGTCGGTGCCTCGTCGAGTAGTCCGATAATGGCGGTCGCCTCATGCTTGTTGCGAGGCAGGATCAGGCTTCCGGCGGGAGCCGAGGCAAACGTTCCGACCGTAAACTCTTCAGGCGCAAGCATCGACTACCTCTCCTGCAGCGGGCGGATCAGGTTCTCCCAATAGAGTTCCGCAGCGCCTTCGTGGGAGAGCTTCTTCTCGTTCTGGCCGCCGAAATGCATCATGCCCATAGTCGTCAGGTAGATGGTCTGATCGTCGGCTTCGACGTTGACGGACTCGTTGATCGTGTTGCTGGCCGTCGTGTGACCCTGAACGTAGTTGATGCCCCGTCCGAAGCTGTCTCCGCCCATGTAGATGGTTGCCTTGGCAATGTCCTTGCCGTCACGATAGAGGGTCGCGAAGAAGCGGTTTGCGTCGACTCGTCGAAACACTCCTTCGATGCCCGGGTTGCGCTCTGCGAGTTCGGTCAGTGAGTTCTCGAAGAAGCGCGCCATAAACTCGAACGCTTCCTCCTGGAAGCGGTCCTTGTCCCGCTGCGTGAAGGACTTGGCCAAGCGCAGGTTGCTGGAACGCGGCCCTTCAGCGGGACGTGGCGCTGGCTGAGAGGTGGCCGATATATCTATGGCGGGTGCTTGTGATGGCGCTGCCTTGTTCCGTCGGGCCGCTGCCTCCCGGACGGCTTTCGCGACCTGAAGGAATGCCTCGTCGATGTCCGCCCACTGTGTGATCGGCTTGCCGTCGCGCGGCACGGCATTGAGCTTGCCAAATGGCGCATGATGCCAGTCGCAAGCCCGCAGGATGATCGGGATGACGATCGCCTCTCCCGCCTCATGGCGTTCCATCGCCCGCTTCATCTCGATGTCGTAGCAGTAGTTGGAAGCCAGGAAGTCGGCGCTGACGAGCAGCAAGATGATGTCGTCGCGGTTGATCTGCTCGTCGATCGCCTGGGCGATTTCCTGGCCGGCTCCGATCCTGCGATCATGCCAGGTATCGATGACCCCTTGGCGCTTGAGCATCGACAGCTGCTTTTCGAGCTGATCCCTCAGCGCCTCGTCAGCGTGAGAATATGAGAAAAATACACCCGCCAATATGCCCTCGTACAAAACTTTGTGCCTGCGCTGGTTCGACCAAAAAGCCACGAAGGCCAAAAGCAAGTGAACACGATAAGGTCCAAAACCAGCGGAGTAACGTTCCAGTGAACTACATCATAGCGGTACAAATCTGATTTGCTACGCCTGCTCAATGCTATGATTGGGTTTGGCCAAGCCCACCCAATGTCTCCTTCCGGGAAATGACGCAGTTGGTCTCAGCGTCTGGCGACGTTGGCTCGACCCGCCGAGGTGAAACCCCTCTGCTGCAGCGAGCCGTTCGCCGATCGCGGGCCACCTCAGGCTAGGTCGGCGAGGTTCTAACGTGGTCTATTCAACAGCTTGTTGTCTACCGACGAGCGGGTACCTCAAGAACAGTCTTTGACGACGCCCTCCTTTCCCGCCCCCAGCCCCCACAAAGGCCAGCGAGGCGGCCACACATCGCACTAAGCTACTGACGAAGAACGGAAATCGACGATGTTGGGAGGTGCAGGGAAAACCCGCACCTCGCGAAAATTGGGAATAACCTATTGGAATAACACGACCGCCACAGCCCGCACCTCGCGGCCTTTTATCTCGCCATCGTAATTGGACGACTGTTACTTATCTTCGTCGCCACTGTCGTTCTCCTTCTATATTGTGCGATATTACTACACTTCAGCGCGCCACGCCACGCGGCCGTACGCGCATTGAAGCCGGGTGGTCCGTGCAGTCGTTCGTGCTCGATCCCGCAAGGCCTGCGGGCACACATATCCGGGTCGGATTGGCAGGGCCAGACATCCAATCACGCGCGATCGGCACCTCTTTCAAGGCGTTGTTGCCGGCAAGATATCGTGCTCTCTGCATCCGCTTCGATCTACCTGTCTTCTCCGCCGCGCGGGCGGAACTCGTGTCGGCGCCGGGCCGTAAAATCGTCGTTCGTTCGTCTCTCAACCTGCGCTCATGCTGTCGCCGTCGCGCTCAGCGCCTGGCCGCCATCCGCAAACGAGCTGCGTTGGACGCGCTGACCAGCCATCAGCCCGAACATCTTGAGTGAGTGACGGACCTCGGTCTCGATATCCATCAGCTTGCGTTTCAGGGTGCGCCGATGCGCCAGCAACAGCTTCATCCGGTTGGCAGCATCGCTCTTGGCGTGCACCGGCTGAACCAGCCCGAGCGCACGAGCTGCGCTAGGCAACGTGCGTCATTGCGGTCCGTCTTGTTGCGCTGCGCCTCCAGCATGCGGGCCGAATGATGCGTCTCCAGCAGCACCATCGGAATGCCGCGGGCCTCCAGTTCGTGATGCAGCCAGGCCGACCATCCGGTTGCCTCGTGGCCGACCGGATGCAGCCTGCGCGCATAGGGCTCGAGCACGCCGAAGATCGCATCGGGATCGCTCGGCACGCTCGGCTCCAGCACGATCGTGCCGTCGTGGCTGTTGACGATGCAGATCGCCGGTGGTGGTAGCGGAGGTGTAAAGTGCGGCATCATGTTTCATCGGAAGTCTTCCTCTTCGGCGAGTTGGTCTCAAGCAACCATCCTGCGCCAGGTCCGCCATCAAGGGCACCGCCCGCTCGCCAAGCCCAATTACGGGGTCAATCTTAATCTGTCGTATTTGGCGATACTTCGTGTCCATCGGCGTTCCTTTCTTTTTTTTGCGATAATATACGTCTCTATTCTCAGCCCTTCGATTCCGCTTTTGAGCGTCGAGTTCCGAAGCGCCGTGCAATCTTCCGCGCTCTGCGACGGTAGTTTCGCTGCTTATTTGCAGCGCCCGAACCGTGGTGACACACTTTTCCATCGGCCTGACGGAGTATCGTCACAGGCCATCAAGCGCGGTCCGGCTGTCTTTCGATTGGCGCGACCTCAGGATAACGTGCGTTCCGTCGTTACCTCACCTTGCGGTGGCAGGGAGCGTTTGGCGATCTCCCGGCCCCAGCTCTTGACCTTGTCCTTGCCATTGAAGCGCGTCACCAAACCGGACGCCGCCTCGCAGAGCGCGCGCCGCACATCCGCGTCACTGGCCTTCGATATTCGGCCCTGAACGTCTCTCGAGGTGCCGGATTACCAGGGCGGTCAGACCGAAACGTCGCGCTCGCGGCGAAAGCGCGATGGATCGTCGATCGCCGTCACGAAACGAGAGCGCCGTCACCGGGCAGACGCAGGGATCGTCATAAAACGCCGGCATGGTTCGCTGCGCCGACGATCTTCACGAAGAGATCGTGAAGCCAGGAATACCGTCCACTCCACAGCGCCACGCGCGCCGATAGCATGGCGTCCATCAGTTCGGCCCACACCGGTCGTCGCATGTTGCGAGCTGGCACCGCAGCAATCCGAATCCGCGGGAATTCTGCCGGCGGCGCGATCTTCGATCAGGACATTCGAGCTGTGGATGGATCATCTGTTGAGCTGCGACGACCTGCGCAAACTTGCGGGACACCTGCGGAACTTGCGCCGGACGTCAGATCAGGGCGCTACAGCCGAAGCGCCCCAAGGGCATGCATGTTCAGGCAATGAACTGGTGCGGCATGGGGCATGCCGAATATGCGGCAGCACTCGGTCTGCAGCCGCATGCGCTGCGGATCTGGCGCGATCGCCTGGAAGAATCCGGCGACGAAATG
This sequence comes from Mesorhizobium sp. M0047, assembly GCF_040323315.1. NCBI lineage: Bacteria > Pseudomonadati > Pseudomonadota > Alphaproteobacteria > Hyphomicrobiales > Phyllobacteriaceae > Mesorhizobium > Mesorhizobium sp. M0047. The sequence goes on from NZ_JAMYUW010000052.1 coordinate 28,872, forward strand.
GAGTGCTGATCGCTGCTTCATGCGAATGCCCGGGCGCAATTGAGCAGCACTGCTAATTGCGCGAAGCAATACCGCTTGGCACCGGAAGCTGTGTACGGAACGCTCAACCGGCGACGATTCAGCGACCGCAGAAGCGGCCGATCGTGCAGATTTCGAACCGGGCACCGGCGGATAGTCGCGGAAAGCCGGGCTCAGTGATCCAGGTTGAGAAGTGGCGATGCACTGGCCGAGGATCTGCGGTGAAGCAATGTGGAGGGGGAGCGCGCCCTCCCTCGAGCCTGTTTGTTCCCTCACCGCTGCCTGTTCACGCGATGCGCAAAAGCTCGCCCAATCGGACCGGCAGTTGGGGCGAGGCCCGCAGTTCGACACAGCTCCCCTTCCATCGTTTCAGATATTCATCGATCGGTATGCCGGTGCGGCCGGGCCAGCGGTTGAGTGCACCCAGCGCCTCGACGCAGTCCGGCGCGCGGTCATATTCGGCGAGAATGGTCACCGACATCGCCTGGGCAAATGGATTGAGGCCGGGTTTTTCGATCTCGCTGCGATGGCCCGCGAACCACGCCGCGGCGTTGCCGGTGAGCCCCTGGCTGTCGGCGAGCGCGGTATAGCCTCGGATGATGTTCTGGCGATACTCGGCAATGGCGTCGCCGAAAGCATTGTCGCCGGCGAAGGGTGGATTCTCCTTCCAGCCCTTTGCCAGGCGCCCCAGGCCACGCAGCGAGAACGCCTCGACCATCGCCTCCTCGAGCCACTGGCAAGGTGGCGCCGGCTTGGCGTCCGGTTGCCAGCTGTTGGCCGTGACATGGCCGAGTTCGTGGCCGAACTGGTAGGCGAGCTTCGACCAATCACGGTCGCCGATGCCGACCATGATCCAGGCAAGCGTCGTCCCGTCCGGATGCAGCCAGATCGCCGGCCTGCCAGAGCCGTGCTCGTCCACGCGCAGCCGGTCAGGCTGGCGGTCGGAGATGAGCCGCACGTCCGCCAGGCAGGCCTGCCGCATTCGCTCCAGCACCTGGCTGACGGAACGCAGCAGCATGTGGCCCCAATCGCCCGCGAGCTCGATCGGCGCGTGGAGGAGAAGGGCGGCGGGCTTGGGCATAGCGGTGCGCGGTCCGACGAATGCACCCAAACACACGGCCAACGCAAAAGTTCCCGATGTGGACGTTGCGGTTACGAGGAAAGCGAGGATGTCTCGCCGTCGCATTGAGTTTTTCCCACGCAAGGCTATCTTACCTCAGCCTAACATACGACCAGATGGTGAGTGAGGTCAAAACGCATAGATGAGGCGATATTCTCAGGTACTTATGCTGGGAGCCGCCTGTCTGATCGGCAGGTTACTCACGAATTAAAAACTTATTTTGAAGATGAGAAACTGGTCATCACAGATACAGTCAGATAAAAAAATGGCATTTTCTCCGTTGCTTTCAAAACGAGGTACGTTATGACGACCAACTACAAACATGACGAGATTTATCACTTGTTTATGTCTGAGCTACAGTCGAGTTACCTCAAAGAGGGCGCCGCAACCTCACTTTGGAGCAAGGTTTGCGCAGCAATCCAGCAAGAGGCCCAAACAGGTAATAAATTCGAGTTCTTGAGATGGACAAGCCTAAATGATTTTAGTGTGCCAGAGGAATGGGTTCCAGATATCTGCTATGCCGCCTTGCAGAAGAGCTCGAATTGGAGCACCAAATGGTTTCCCTTGACCCGCGAGACGAAAGTGGGGCGGCCCAAGGATTTCTCCAAGGATTTTGGGACTAGCCCGATCCTTGTTCAACACGCGTACCATCTACTTCAATATGAAGAGGCGACAAGCAGTTCGCTTGTTGACTGCGACGTGATCTTTGAGGTTGGTGGTGGGTATGGTTCTTTCTGCCGGCTCTTGAAAAATGCCGGATTCGGTGGCTTGCACATAATCTATGACCTGCCACACGTTCTGGCTATTCAGCGCTTATATCTTGGGCTGTCCGGGTACGACGAAGCACGCCATATCACCGGCTACGAGCCGGGCGGGCACAGATTCTATCTCGTCACGGAGGATACTTTAGACCGGGCGGTCGGTGCGCTGGCATCTAGTGGGCTCCGAGTAGCATTTGTTGCTACTTGGTCTCTGAGTGAGTTCCCACTGGCGGCGAGAGAGCGGGTGTTGTCCCCGTTCCTAGACATTTGTAGTCGCTATATGATCGCCTACCAGCCCGATTTTATGGGCATTAACAATGTCGAATATTTCAATGATGTACAACGCCGGCGACCGCAATTGCAATGGATGAAGAGCGAAACCCTTCCTCCAAGCTCCTATCTTTTCGTATAACGGTAGAAAAACGCAAGATCGAATTCTTTAATGCTTTTAATAGAAACATTGACCGCAAGCTCCCATCCGAACCTACGCAAAGAGATATTGATGCCGCTTTAGATAAAATTCTGGGTTTATATCCTGAACGTGCCATTCTAGCTCGGGCCGCTCCGAGCGGAGAGTATAAAAATATTCCGTATTCGTAATATTATGTCTCGTATCAGTCAAGTTTATGAATTCGTGTTGGAAGGCGATCAGGTATCGATCGCAGACTTCGTGAAGGCGGGGGAATATCCGCTCACGCGCAGAAATGGGCATCTCACTCAATGACCAAGTAGCGACAAAAGCCACTCGCAAGTTTGCCGATTTAAGGAATTGAAATGCCTCGTCCAAGCCGGGATCCGAAAGCAAGCAAAATCCATGCTCGGCAGAATACCGGATTGTATCTGAAGCGCTTACCTCTTTAGCCCCACACATACTCAGAAACAGTCTCTGGACTGACTGCACATGTGGAAGATCATAGATTATATGCTTTCCTCTAAATCCGTGATTGCGCAAGAGGCGGCAAAACGATCCATACCCGCCACCTATTTCAAAAATCACGTCGCAATCGATAAGGGACCTGCCCGTGGCGGCTTCGTACCGATAGAGATGATACGCGTGTTGGATCAGTATCGGGCTTGTACCAAAGTCCCTTGAAAAGTTCCTTGGCGTACCAACCATGCAATCCCGCGTTAAATTGAGCCATTTGCTTTCCCAGTCTGTGCTGGCTCGAAGTTCGCTATAGCATGTCGGACCAACAGACGATTCGGGGACGCTAAAGACGCCCAAGCTAGGCCAGCGCAAAAACTCGAATCTGCTACCCGTTATTGCGTCTTTCTTTATTGCTTCACATGTTTGCTGCCAAAACCCCATAGTCAATTTCTGATCGACGAGACTTACGTCAAGATCGTTCAGAAATCTCCTGTAAATCTCATCATGATTTATGGACGCGTTCCGGGTCTCTTGATCTTTGACTTCGGCGACCGCCTTGTTCTTTAGCACGCGATCGCGCTGATTTTCCGGTAACTTGCCTTCTGCCAATAATCGATCGCAAGCGTCGGCACTTTCTCTGTACCTACCGGCCCAGTAGGCGTTTACCGCCATTTCGTCTAGGAGCCCGTAGTCATAGATCCAGGTCTCCGACGCGGGCGCGTCGGTCGGGGGGGTGATCCGCAGGCCCAATGCCGCGAACTCGTACCCCTGTTGATGGATCCCGTTGTTACGGCAGAACCTGGCCGCACCGTGAAGAGCCTCCGCCCGTGTCGGACACACCTCGGCTGCCTCTGTGTAGGCCGCTAAAATCTGATCCTTGGAATAGCCGAGAGCCTCCTTCAGCCTGGCGGCGTTGAGCAGGCTCACGAAGATGTCCTGTTGCCAATGGTCAATGGAAGAGCGGCGTAGCAACCTGTTGTTCAAGTAAGTTGCCCCGGCACGGGGGACGACTTTGTATGCAAAAGTCGCCGGATTGTCCGGGGGGGCAGAGCCTCCAAATTCCATGTCCGCTTCCATGAGCAGGACGTAGTCGTATTTCAATTCGGACGCACAGGCGCGATCAAACACCTCCTGGCGCGCCCGAGAGAAACTGTCGCAATCCAATTGGTGCAATTCACCAGGGATATCGCGAGCCACGAAAAACGATCGTACGAATTCTTGTGTTCCGTCCGTCGATCCGGCGTCGCCGATCACCCAGCATGCGATATATGGCGCGACGGCGCTCAGACACTGTGCAAGGGCTTCCTTCTGGTTCTTTACGAGCATGTTGAGGCAGAGGCGCTTCATGGTCATTGTCCCGCCACCGCTGCCGTGACAGGACCGCCGTACTTGCCCAGCCAGGACGTCCGTTGCGTGAGGGTCTCATAAACCTTGAGATAGTCCTGGGCCATGTGCCGCGAGGTAAAGCGTCGCTCGAAAGTGGCACGTATAACGGCACGGTCCAATGCCTGGAGCCTATCCACCGCGGCGGCGGCAGAGTCGACGTCCCTGACGATGAAGCCGGTAATCCCATCGTCAATGACCTCGGGGACGGACCCAAAATCGAACGCGATGACCGGCGTGCCGCAAGCCATTGACTCGATCATGACCAGGCCAAATGGCTCGTTCCACTCGATTGGAAACAGCACGGCATGAGCGCCAGAGAGATAGTCCGGTTTTTGCAAGTCATCGATTTCGCCGATAACCTCGATGTTGGGGTTGTCACGGACCAGCGGTTTTATGACGGTGTCATAATAATCCTTGTCCTTGTTATCGACCTTGGCGGCGATCTTTAACTTCAACCCTGCTTTGCATGCGATGTGGATGGCCCGTTCAACTCCCTTTTCAGGTGACATACGGCCGAGGAATGCAGCGTAATCCGGCTTCACCGGCCTTGGCGTCAAGAGATTGGCCGGCATGCCGTTCGGTACCGTCCGAGCCCAGTTCAAATTCGGAACGGGTCGGCGTTGGCTGTCGGAGAGCGAAACCAGGGGAGCGGTTTCAAGCGTGCTCAGGCTCTCTACCGAAAGCTCCATGCGTTCGATCAACTCGTTCAGATAGAGGCGGCCATGCAAGGTTGTCAGAAACGGCACTTCTTGGCGGCTGAACAATGATAGCGGGAAATGCTCAATGTGGAAGTGCAGGACGTCGAACTCGTGTCTCCGGCTGTATACGAGATCAATCATGCGTTTGTAGACGGCGGGCCAGTCTTCGAGAGATTGATCGAGCCGCAGAGCTTGCTCACAGATCGGTGCCAGGCTCGCAGAGGTGGTCGAGTCCCCGCTTGCAAACAAGACGACCTCATGACCCATGGCGACCAGTTCCTCGGTCAACCAATGAACGACACGTTCGATGCCGCCGTAAAATTTGGGTGGCACGGCCTCAAAAAGCGGCGATACTTGAGCGATACGCATCACCATCTCCCTAGCGAGTGAGCCACTGGATCAGCTGTCGCCACTCGCGCAAGCGCCGCGGCCAATCGTACACCACAGCACAGTGCGCTTGTTGGCTCAGCGACAATCCTGGCTCGCCTCCCCACGGCGTTTCCAACTCGTCAGCCAGGTTCTCGGAAAACGTCACGGCATGTTCTTCTGCGTTGGGATTGAAAGGATAGACCCGTGCGTAGCCGGCAGTGGTTTCTGGCAACGCACCTAAGGAGGGAACGATAATACGGCACCCCGCCGCCATTGCTTCTATGACGGCGAGGCAGGCGGTTTCAGCAAAAGTGCAGGGATAGGCCAGGAAATGCATGGTCCGCAGCGCATTGCGGAGTTCAGAATTGGGCGCAAGGCCGTGATAGGTCACTCCCGGCATGGACCGCGCCCTGTCGTAGAGGTGTTGATAGGGACCGTCGTCCTCCAGATACAGTTTCATGGATGACCAGACATGGAGTTCAGCGTTGACAGGACTGAGGCGCTGCCATGCATCAAGAAGCACGGAAAGTCCACGAAACGGGGTGCTTGTATATGCGCAGCGCCAGGTTGTTCTCGTTTCCCAGCGTCGCGGATCCGCGCTCAAATCCAACGCGTGTCGAAGCACTACACAGCGATCCGGCGGCAGCCCGAAGGCGGTCAGGTATTGTTCTCTTTGCCAGTACGACACGAAGACGAAGCAATGAACAGAATCGACGAGTTCCCTGTCATGGCACCACTGAACCCAGCGTTGGTCGACATTGTGATGCATCCAAACGACGCGGGGCCTGACGTCGGCTTTATCGTATCCCGGGTGGTTCACTTGAAGGTTGATCCGATCGAGTTCTTCCCCTAGCCGCTCTCTCAACCCCTCAACCATGAGTTCGGTGCCCGCCGCGGGGCGTTCCGGGACCCAAGAGCTTGTCGCCGCTAGAGCCGGCGCCTCGGTCTCGAATGCCTCAAGTTTCGGGGGCTCATTGACCGGAAGGTTGTCGGCGGCAAAGCGCGCGTTGGCCACAACACGTTTTGCCATTTCCGCCGGCAATTTGTCGCTGGCAAGCAATTTTAGACAGGCGTCGAGCGATTCCCGGTACGCGCCTGCCCAGTAGGCGTTGACAGCAAACTCGTCGAGCAGTCCGTAATCGTAGACCCAGGGCTTAACAAAAAGTCCGGCGGGTTGAGCAAGGGCGAGCCCTCGACGCGCGAATTCCGCTCCTTCCGCATACCGGCTCTGGTTGCGGCAATAGAGGCTCGCGGCGTGAAGAGCCTCGGCGCGGGCCGGAACGACCTGCGCGGCACGCTCAAAGACGGCAACGACCTCGTCGAACGGCCGTCCCAGCGCCACCATGCTGTTGCCCGCCTCGAGCAGGCTGACATAGACCTCCTCGTCCCAGAAGCCCAACTCGGCGCGCTTCATATAGTTCGCCAGTGATTTTTCGCGTTCACCGGAATCCCTGTAGCTCTGCGCCAAATAGAAAGTGTATCGCGAAACAAGGAACGGGTCGGTCTCCGTGGCAAGCGAATTTTCAAGAACGGCCGCGTCGTCCTGGTACTTTCGCGGGTTTTGGCTGCGTGCTCCGCCACGCCCCGACGCCACGCGAAAACCTTTGGCGGTCCCGCGCGTGAGATGGCCAGTGGGGGATTCGAGATATTCGTGCAGCACGCCCTTGAAGGAGAACGGCAGCCGGTTGCGGCAGATCTGCGGGCGATAATACGAAATGCCACCATCGGACAGCTCGACGTCGTAGAGATCGTCTTCCATCTGCGACTTGAATGCGACCGGATCGAAGGTGGGGCTCGGGATCACGACATCGTCCGCGTCGATGATCATCGCATAGTCGACAGTCTCGATCTCACGCAACCGGTCTAGGGCGAAGGTCCGGTTGTATGCGAAATCCCGCCACGGCTCGTCGATAACAGCGCCCTTGACATTGTGCGTGGCCAGGAAGGCGCGGATGAGGTCTTGCGTACCGTCCTCGGAACCCGTGTCGACGACGAGCACATAGTCAACGATGGGAAGCGCGCTGGTCAGGCATTGCAGGATGACCTCCGCCTCGTTCTTGACGATCATGCATAGGCCGATGGTGGTCATGCCAATCCTTTAGCGAAGCGGCGTTCGTTGCGCGCTTGTTCGAAATTGTGGAAGAGCCCATGCAGTTCACCAGGCACTTTGCGCGTGGTAACCGCCCTGAGCAATGCCTGCCGCCTTTTCCCTGTCCATGTATAGGCTGGCTACTTCATATTTCAAAAAGCCCTAATTTTTGTATCTCTAATATAAATACGCGAAGCAGACACGCGTTTTACGACGACGACGCCGTCAGACGGCTTTGAAGTATCCGCTGAAGCGGCACGCGTGAGCGGCAATGTCGACTGGATCATGCATCGAGGCCGATCCAAATGAAAACCGTGACGCTCGGGCCTCCGCCGAAAAGCAGGTCCGCTCATTTCAGATCATTTCTTTTGCTGCCGACGACCACGACCGCCTGCCGACTGGCGGGAACTGGATGGAGCCGCCAAGCCTGCGGTTCCCAACAGAATTTGCGCGGTTTTGGCCCTTCGATATTGGGCTGGCTCTGCTGGTTTTATTCCCGGCCGTTTACCAGTTTTCTACTTTGTAGTTTACAAATTACTAATTTTCGCATCTACTAATATACGTCACGAGGGGGTGACTGCGGCTCCTACGGTCGGTTGACCGGGGGTGCCGCGAAAATTTTGGAGCTGAGGGTCTGGGGTCGTAAAGCCACATCCGGGTGATGAACAAGGTGCGTTCTTAAGCGACGTGCCGAGAAACCCGCATGCACGTTTGCCCGCCGGCGGAGGCGGACAGGTTTCCCTTACCGGAGTTCCTTGCGTGTTCACGCCGATCCGTCGGCGCGACTGGTGTTGGGGGTGTGTGGTGGGTCGAGTAACATTGCGAGCGGGCCGACACGGAACGAGTTCCGGCGTCGATGAACCCCGACAGCGGCCATGGGCTGCCGCGGCCGGTGACCGGCCATTGGGCCACCCTTGCTCCGACCTCCCTGAAAACCACGACGCCATCCTGCGCCCTGCCCGCGCGATCGACCCGGCCACGCCCGGCGTCGCCGGCTTTCAGCTTGGATCCAATAGGTATCGACAGGATCTCGCCATGGCCCGCGAACTCGTCTTCGTCGATCCCTCGGTATCCGATCTCGGCACGATCCTGCGAAACCTGAGACCCGAGGTCGAGGCGATCGTGCTCGACGCCGAGCGTCCGGCAGCGCGCCAGATGGCACTGGCCCTCGAAGGTCGCAGCCTCGACGCGGTGCACGTCATCGCACACGGCGCGCCTGGGCTTGTGTGCTTCGCGGCGGGTGAGTGGTCGGCGCGGACGCTGGACGACGATGCGCTCGACCTCGCCGCGATCGGCCAGGCGCTGGGTGGCTTCGGCGAACTGCTTCTGTGGAGCTGCAATGCCGGCGCTGGTGCCGCCGGAACGGATTTTATCGATGCGCTGTCGCGCGCGGCGGGAACGCCGGTCGCGGCGGCGAATGACCTGGTTGGGTCGCCGGCGCTTGGCGGTGACTGGAAACTGAACATGCGGAAGGAGCACGCCGTAGCGCGGCCGCCGCTGACCCTGGGGGGTATCATGAACTACGCAGCAGTTCTGGCGGCGATCGAGATCACCGTATCGGGCTTGATCCCAAGCGGCTCCATGGGCGGTTCGACAACCTATTTCGTGGTGGACAAGGACCACGGCGCGATCGTCGGCAACATCAACCTTCCGAACATGGCGAACAAGCCCTTCCGGATCACCGTCAGGGTGCCCAGCGAATCGAGCGGCCTCGACGTCGGCGTCTTCGACGAAACCGGCAAATTCACCTCGGCCGGCTTCACCGTGGATGTACCAGCACCGCCATCCGGCGCGGTTGGATCGAGGGGGTAAGACCATGCTGAACAACCCAGTTTCCCTCCAGAGCCCCGCGCACCTTTCCGCATCGCCACGGCAGGCCGCCGAATATCCGCGGGGCGATCATGCCACCGAAATCGTTTTCATCGATCCCGCCGTCAGCGACGTGCCGACCCTCCTGGCCGGGCTGCGGCCCGGCGTGCAGCCGGTGCTCCTCGATGCCACGCGGCCGGCGGCCGCGCAGATGGCGGCGGCGCTGGCAGGCCGGCGGGGCCTTGCGGCGGTGCATGTCATCGCCCACGGCGCGCCTGGACGTGTCGGCTTCGCGGCCGGCGAATGGTCGGCCGAGACTCTGGCGCGCGACGCCGGGGACCTGGCGACGATCGGCCGGGCGCTCAGCGCCGACGGCGATCTCAGGCTATGGAGCTGCGAGACGGGCCGAGGCAGGGCCGGCGCCGCCTTCGTGGAGGCGCTGTCGGAGGCGACGGGCGCCTATGTGGCGGCGGCGACGGCGCGCATCGGCGCCGCCGCGTTGGGCGGACGGTGGGAGATCGTCACGGCCGGCCTGCTGCCTGAGCCGCCGCTGACCGGCGCCGGGCGCGAGTCTTACTCGGGCGTGTTGGCAGACTTTGATCTGACATTGACCGGAACGATCGCTACCTCCGGCGCAAACGCAACCAACACTTTCTATGTTGTGGATACAACAGGGACCGCAAAAATAGTCTCAAGTTTCCAGCTTCCGAGCAAATCTTCGGTAGTAAATAACTTTTCCACCATTGTCACAGTGCCGAGCTCTACGGACAGCTATACTATCTATGACAGCAACTTCAATATCTATGGAACAATTACTGGCGGCGTCTTTACGGTCGGAGGCTCGAACGGCAGTGACGGCGATACCTTCACAAGCGCCTCATTTGTGAACAACCTGGGTCCGACCGGCGCAACCGGTTCGACGGGCGCTGCAGGTGCGACCGGAGCAACTGGCGCCACAGGTTCCACCGGAACCGCAGGCGCAACTGGCGCCACGGGCTCAACTGGTGCAACCGGCGCCACAGGTTCCACCGGAGCCACAGGTGCGACCGGTGCGGCCGGCGCCACAGGCTCGACCGGTGCGGCCGGCGCCACAGGCTCGACCGGTGCGGCCGGCGCCACAGGCTCGACCGGTGCAGCCGGCGCCACAGGCTCGACCGGTGCGACTGGTGCGACCGGAGCATCCGGCGCCACGGGTTCGACCGGAGCATCCGGCGCCACGGGTTCGACCGGAGCAGCCGGCGCCACAGGTGCGACTGGTGCCACAGGCGCGACCGGGACAGCCGGCGCCACGGGTGCGACCGGAGCAGCTGGCGCCACAGGTGCCACCGGAGCAGCCGGCGCCACGGGTTCGACCGGCGCAACCGGCGCCACGGGTTCGACCGGCGCAACCGGCGCCACGGGTTCGACTGGCGAGACAGGTGCCACAGGCGCAATCGGCGCCACAGGTTCGACTGGCGAGACGGGTGCCACAGGTGCGACCGGAGCCACAGGTTCGACTGGCGCAATCGGAGCCACAGGCTCGACTGGTGAGACGGGTGCCACGGGTGCGACCGGAGCCACAGGCTCAACCGGCGCTACGGGTTCGACCGGCGAGACGGGTGCCACGGGTTCGACTGGAGCGACAGGCTCGACCGGCGCAACCGGCGCCACAGGCTCGACTGGCGAGACGGGTGCCACAGGTTCGACCGGAGCCACGGGTTCGACTGGAGCTACAGGCTCGACCGGCGAGACGGGTGCCGCAGGTGCGACCGGAGCCACAGGTTCGACCGGCGCAACCGGTGCCACAGGCTCGACTGGCGAGACGGGCGCTACGGGAGCAACCGGAGCCACAGGTTCGACCGGCGAGACGGGTGCCACGGGTTCTACCGGAGCGACAGGCTCAACCGGAGCGACCGGAGCCACAGGCTCGACTGGTGAGACGGGCGCCACAGGTGCGACCGGCGCTACAGGCTCGACTGGCGAGACGGGTGCCACCGGTTCGACCGGCGCTACAGGCTCGACTGGCGCTACGGGTTCGACTGGTGAAACGGGTGCCGCAGGTGCGACCGGAGCTACAGGCTCGACCGGCGCTACCGGCGCTACAGGTTCGACTGGCGAGACGGGTGCCACCGGTTCGACCGGAGCCACGGGCTCGACCGGTGAGACGGGTACCACGGGCTCGACCGGAGCAACAGGCTCGACTGGTGCAACCGGCGCCACAGGCTCGACTGGTGAGACGGGCGCCACAGGTGCGACCGGCGCTACAGGCTCGACTGGCGAGACGGGTGCCACCGGTTCGACCGGCGCTACAGGCTCGACTGGCGCTACGGGTTCGACTGGTGAAACGGGTGCCACCGGTTCGACCGGAGCTACAGGCTCGACCGGCGCTACCGGCGCTACAGGTTCGACTGGCGAGACGGGTGCCACCGGTTCGACCGGCGCCACAGGCTCGACCGGCGCAATAGGCGCCACGGGTTCGACTGGTGAGACTGGTGCCACAGGTGCAACCGGCGCTACAGGTTCGACTGGCGAGACGGGTGCCACTGGTTCGACTGGAGCCACAGGCTCGACCGGCGCAACCGGCGCCACAGGTTCAACCGGCGAGACGGGTGCCACCGGTTCGACCGGAGCAACAGGCTCGAGTGGTGCAACCGGCGCTACAGGCTCGACTGGAGAGACGGGTGCCACCGGTTCGACCGGAGCCACGGGCTCGACCGGCGAGACGGGTGCCACCGGTTCGACCGGCGCCACAGGCTCGACCGGCGCAATAGGCGCCACGGGTTCGACTGGTGAGACTGGTG
>NZ_JAMYUW010000053.1:0-40216 GCF_040323315.1 Mesorhizobium sp. M0047
ATCCGCGCATCCGCAAATCCCCATTCTTCCGGGGAGCAGTGAATCACGCCACTAACGCCTGCGCTAGCACTTCTTCAACAGCCTGTTAGAGCAGTTCACCGTTTCACGAAACGGCGAACTGCTCTAACTCTTTGTTTTGACGCAATTCCTCAAGGGAAAGCGCTGCGCGCTTTCCCGGAAAAACCGTTTCACAGTTTTCCTGGAGTTGCTCTCGCGACCCGCACCGCCGCCTGTGCGGCCGCCAGCCTGGCGATCGGCACGCGATAGGGCGAGCAGGACACGTAGTCGAGGCCGACCTCTTCGCAAAAGCGGATCGAGGCCGGGTCGCCGCCATGTTCGCCGCAAATGCCGAGCTTGATGTCGGGCCGCGTCGCCCTGCCCTTTTCGGCAGCCATGCGCACCAGCTCGCCGACGCCGTCGATGTCGAGCGAGACGAACGGATCCTGGTCGATTATGCCTTTCTGGCGATAGGTCTCCAGGAACGAGGCCGCATCGTCGCGTGAAATACCGAACGTCGTCTGGGTCAGGTCGTTGGTGCCGAAGGAGAAGAATTCGGCGGACTGCGCGATGACATGGGCGCGGATCGCCGCGCGCGGCAGTTCGATCATGGTGCCGGTGAGATACTCGATGTTGACGCCGGTTTCCTCCATGACGCTCTTGGCAACCGCATCGATGCGCGCCTTGACGTAGTCGAGCTCCTTCACCAGGCCGACCAGCGGCACCATGATTTCGGGGACCACAAGCGCGCCGGCCTTCTTGCCGGCCTCGACGGCCGCCTCGAAAATGGCGCGCGCCTGCATCTCGGCGATTTCGGGATAGGAGACGGCCAGGCGGCAACCGCGATGGCCGAGCATCGGGTTGAACTCGTGCAGCGCCTCGGTGCGCTGCCTGAGCTTGTCCGGCGACACCTTCATGGCGGCGGCAACCTCGGCCACCTCCTCCTCGGTCTTGGGCAGGAATTCGTGCAATGGCGGATCGAGCAGGCGGATCGTCACCGGCAGGCCGGCCATGATCTCGAACAATTCGAGGAAGTCAGAACGCTGCATCGGCAAGAGCTTGGCTAGCGCCGTACGCCGGTCCTTTTCGGTATCGGCCAGGATCATCTCGCGCATGGCGACGATGCGGTCGCCATCAAAGAACATGTGCTCGGTGCGGCAAAGGCCGATGCCTTCGGCGCCGAAGGAGCGCGCCATGCGCGCGTCGAGCGGCGTTTCGGCATTGGTGCGCACCTTCATGCGGCGCACCGCGTCCGCCCACTCCATGATGGCGGCGAAATCGCCGGAAAGTTCCGGCTGCAGCATCGGCACGGCGCCTTTCAGCACCTGGCCATTGCCGCCATCGATGGTGACGATATCGCCCTTGCGGAAGGTCGAACCCATCGCCATCAGCGTGCCTGCCTTGTAGTCGACGCGCAGCGAGCCGGCACCCGACACGCAAGGCTTGCCCATGCCGCGTGCCACCACAGCGGCGTGGCTGGTCATGCCGCCGCGCGTGGTCAGGATGCCTTCCGCCGCATGCATGCCGTGAATGTCCTCGGGGCTGGTTTCGATGCGCACCAGGATCGCCTTGCGGCCTTGCGTCTTCAACTCCTCGGCGTCAGCAGAGGAAAAGACGATCTCACCGGTGGCGGCACCGGGCGACGCCGGCAAGCCGATGCCGATGACGTCACGCGCGGCCTTGGGGTCGATGGTGGGATGCAGCAGCTGATCGAGCGATGCCGGGTCGATGCGGGCGACGGCTTCCTCTTTCGTGATCAGCCTGTCCCGCGCCATCTCGACGGCAATTTTCAGCGCCGCCTTGGCGGTGCGTTTGCCCGAACGGGTCTGCAGCATCCACAATTTGCCGCGCTCGATGGTGAATTCGAGATCCTGCATGTCGCGGTAGTGCTTTTCCAGGCTGTCGGAGATGGTGACGAAGGACCGGAACGCGTCCGGCATCAGCTTCTGCAGCGACGGCTTGTCCGAGCCCGCTGCAATGCGCGCCGCCTCGGTGATGTTCTGCGGCGTGCGGATGCCGGCGACGACGTCTTCGCCCTGTGCGTTCACCAGGAACTCGCCATAGAGCATCTTGTCGCCGGTCGACGGGTTGCGGGTGAAGGCAACGCCGGTGGCCGATGTCTCACCCATATTGCCGAACACCATGGCCTGGACATTGACCGCGGTGCCCCAGCTTTCGGGAATGTCGTGCAGGCGCCGGTAGGTGATGGCGCGGTTGTTCATCCAGCTCGAGAACACGGCGCCGATCGCGCCCCATAGCTGCTCATGCGGATCCTGCGGGAACGGCTTGCCGAGTTCTTCCTCGACCTTGGCCTTGTAGAGCGCGATCACGCCTTGCCATTCGAGCGCCGTCAGTTCGGTGTCGAGCTCATGCCCAAGCCCGCCCTTCTGGTCCTCCAGGATTTCCTCGAACACCTCATGGTCGAGGCCCATGACGACATCGGAATACATCTGGATGAAGCGGCGATAGCTGTCATAGGCAAAGCGCGCATCGCCGGAATCGGTGGCTAGCGCCTCCACCGTCTCGTCGTTCAGCCCGAGATTGAGCACGGTATCCATCATGCCGGGCATCGAGGCGCGAGCCCCCGAACGCACCGACACGAGGAGCAGTTTCGACGGGTCGCCGAACCGGCGGCCGGTCAGGTGTCCGATGTGATCGAGCGCAACCGCGACATCGGCTTCCAATCCGGCCGGATAGGTGCGGCCATTGGCGTAATAGGCGTTGCAGACCTCAGTGGTGATGGTGAAGCCCGGCGGCACCGGCAGGCCCAGGCTGCACATCTCGGCCAGGTTGGCGCCCTTGCCGCCCAGCAGATTCCTGTCGCCGGCACGGCCTTCCGCCGCACCATCGCCAAAGGTGAAAACCCATTTGGTCATGCATTGCTCTCCGGTTGGAGGAGATTGGCGAAACGAGTAGTTCCGCCGGTCCGACCCTGGAGCGATATGATGCTGCAGTGCGAAAGGCAAGGCGTCGGCGAAGCCGCCCGGCCCCTACAATCGATTAAGCAAAAGCCGTGTCCAAGGATGCGGCAAAAAGACTTGCCATCGCGCAGCTTTTGGTTTAGAACAAACCATGAACAAACAGACGCCCATGAAATCGTCCGGAAAGCTCGACTATCTCGAAATGCCGGCGACCGGCGGAACGCTGGACCGGCTCAAAGCCTTCTACAGTGGCGCCTTTGGCTGGTCCTTCACCGACTATGGACCGACCTATTCGGCCTTTGCCGAGGGCCTGGACGGCGGTTTTCAGGCCGATGCCGCGGAAGCATCGGCAAAGCCGCTGCCCGTGCTCTACAGCAGGGACCTGGAGGAAACGCTGCGCGCTGTCGAAAATGCCGGCGGCACGGTCGTAAAGCCGATCTTCGCGTTCCCCGGCGGCAGCCGCTTCCACTTTGTCGATCCGGCCGGCAACGAGATGGCGGTGTGGTCCGAGTAGCCGTCGCATGTCGTCCGGCGGCGCTGCTTTGCCTCACCAAATTTGATCGTTCTGACCGTCGCTCATAAGGATTGTGCTTTTTGGCTGCTCTGCTAATAACGCGCCGCACAAGCGACTCTGACGGCAATTGGGGCGTCGCCAAGTGGTAAGGCATCGGTTTTTGGTACCGACATTCCCAGGTTCGAATCCTGGCGCCCCAGCCATCCCTTTAAGGTCCGTTCCGGACACATGGGTTACGGTTTATACCGGAGATATGGGTAACACTTTTGGCCCGTTGGGTTTGGAGTGGTTCGAGCCTCCCAGTGCAAATCGCGGCAAACTGGGATCGTCACTATGCAGTCTGAACAGTATTGAACATCTCCCTCTTTTCCATACAAGGTCATCGAAGATTCGACCAAGAGGGGTGGCGGCTCAACATGGAACTTCAATGAACCTTCCTATCTTCGCCATCAACCTCGATCGCGAGACCGGTCGCTGGAGCGAATTGGTCGCCAGCGCCGAAGCGGCCGGCCTGACCTTGCAACGCATTGCCGCCATCGACGGCCGCGCCCTCGCCAAGGAGGACTGGACGGAGATCGATCTTCCAACCGCGCGCAAGCTGAGCGGGCGCGACATTCTGCCCGGCGAATATGCCTGTTACCGCAGCCATATCCGGGCGCTGGAGACCTTCCTCGCCGGTGGCGGCGCCTATGGCCTGATTGTCGAAGACGACGTCCTCTTCAGCGAACGCACAATGCGGCGCATCGAGGCCATCATCGCGGCGGTGCCGGATTTCGATGCCATCAAGCTGACCAACCATCGCACGAGCTTCTTCATGCGCGCCATCGAGACGACGGAAGGCGATGAGATCGGTCGCGCGCTGCATGGCCCGCAAGGTTCGGCCGCCGCCTATCTGGTGACGCGCCAGGGAGCCCAGGGACTGTTGTCGGCGCTCGCCGTAATGAAAATGCCATGGGATGTCGCACTCGAACGCTTTTGGGATACCGGCCTGAAAATCTATTCAGTTCGCCAAAACGTGCTTGGCTTCGCCGCCAGCAGCAAGATTTCCGCCATAGCCGGTCCCTCGGGAAGCTACAAATCTGCAAGGCTTGGCGGACCGAGCCGGCTAAGTGCTGGTGCGTTGCGGGCCAAGGACGAACTGCGCCGCCTGCATCACGTCCTGCTGCGGCCCCCTTTGCCGCGAGAAACCCTGGACTATGCCAAGGACAACGCGCCGCGCCATACCTTGCTTCTGTTGCTTGCGGCGCTCGCCACTCTCGCCATGGTTTCCGCGGTGTGGCGCGAGGCCGACACCTACCGCTATGCGGGCCTGGCCCTTGCCTTGGTCGCAGTCATCCGCTGGTTCAGGGTGGATTTGTGGACCTACAGCAAACCGCTGATCGGTTGGGTCGGCTTTTTGTGTCTGGGTTGGTCGCTCTACGTCTTCATCCGACTGGCGATCGTCTATTTCGGCACCCACCAATTGGGTGGCGCCGAAGGCATTTACATGTTTCCGCTGTTCTATGCGACGACCGGCTTCGCGTTTCTGCTGTTTATCAGGCAGCCCGCGCGGCTCGTATTCTGGTTCATGATCCTCAGTCTTGTCTTCCTGGCGGCGGACACCTTCTATTCGGACATGCTTCAAGGTATCCAACCGACCCCGCGGCTTTTCAACAATCCCATCCACGCGTCGGTGGCTGCCGGCTTCATCTTCCTTTGCGCGCTGCAGTTCATGGCATACACGGCCCAGAGAACGGACCTCGGGAAAGCAACCAAGAACCTGCATTGGGCGCTGTCGACAGCCGTCCTGCTGTTTGCCCTCGTCAACATCATTGAGATGCGGTCGAAGGGCGTCTGGCTTGCGCTTGCGCTCGCCCTGCTCTTGTTGGCGGTCATGACCCTGGCGAGAGGTCATCGCCGCGAACTGTTGGTTTCAGGTGCCGTGCTGGCGATCGTGGCGGCCGGCGTTGTCGCAACACACAACATCTTCTCGTCCACCGCCGGCGACACCATGATCTTCGTCAAGGCCTTGGTTCCGGATGTCTTGAGGCATGGCGTCCTCCCAGCCTTCGACCGAGCCATCGCGAGCGATGTGACGCCGCTTGCAGCCAAGGAACGGCTGATGCTGTGGGCGGATGCGATCGAGATCTGGAAACGCCACCCGATCTTCGGAGCCAGTTCCAGCTGGCTGACCGAATGGCAGCACAGAACCTATCATCCGATGATCCTAAACGTCTTCCACAACGGCTATCTGGAGATTGCGGTGCGCTATGGTGTGGTCGGGCTGGCGTTCTTTGCCTTCCTCTACACTTGGTCGTCCAGGCAGGTTCTGCTGGCCATGCGGACCAAGCTTATCGCTCCGGCCGCATGGTCCTGCTACATCTCAACACTGGTCTTCTTCGCCATAACCATCCTTACCAATTCAAACAACCGGCTGGCTATGGGCGAGGCCTTCATGTGGTTCGCTGCAGCGTTCGGCTTCTACTGCTTTTATGTTCGCCAGCAGAACAACCTTGTCGCGCCGCGAACCTATTTCTAGGGCCGGCTCTCGCACCGCATCCGGCCAACCGGTCTGACTCAGTCAAGGATTCGGTGCAATCGTGGCGGGACGCCACCACCCGCCCCGCGCACAGGGCGTCCCTACAGGAGCCCATCCACCGTCGCGTCCGGTGCCGGCGTGTGGTTGAGGAAGCCGTTTACGCCGGCGGCCGTTTTTGAAGGGCGTGTGTTGGTCAGCCGTTTGGATAGTAGCCGCCATCCGCGCCATCACCCATGTAGGTTCCTTGGCCGGTGGTAGCCTGAAGCCGCTGATCGAGCGCATTGATCTGTCCAAGCTTCGAACGGGCTGAAGTCGACGGGGTGTGCTGGATAATATCCGCCTGCTGCATCAGGTCGCGGGCTTGATCCTGCGTGATCTTGCCAGTTTTCCTGGCCACGCGGATACCCTGCTTCACGCTGAGCAACTGCTCTGACGCCGCCCTCGCTTCCGGATCCGCCGACACCGATGCCGTGGTCTGGGTGTCGACCTTTACCCTGTGGTGACGGTGCACAGCGTAGGCGCTCGAAAGCGGTATGGCCGCGAAGATCGATGCGGCCGCGATGATTTTTGGCATGAAGGTGCGCATGACGATATCTCCTTTGATGAAGCGAGCGGCGAAGCCGCTTTCCAAAAGGGGCGTTTGGTCGCGTCGAGCCGCAGTGGCGCATTCATCGGCCGGCGGTCCTCGGCCCGAGAAGGCATATATGGAGGCCACTCCGGCGTTGAATGACTTGGAACGCAAATGTTATCGGATGTGATCGAGCGTTGAATTGCGGCTGCAACTAGCTCGGAAGCGAGCCCATCTGCCCGGTCGTGGTCCAGGCCATGATCGGGGCCCTTAAGGGGCACGGCGCCGATAGCGCGCGATCTGGATGTGTTCGATTGGGCTACCGATTGCATTTGTATGGCGTGCGGTTCTTGTGGTCGCAACGTGCGCGAACTGGGCCATGCACCGCAACGGCGGATAGTCGACAGCCGGACCGGGTCAGCTCGCTTCGCGCATCGCTTCGGCGGCCTGCAGGTCGACCGACACAAGCTGGCTGACGCCCTGCTCGGCCATCGTCACGCCGAACAGCCGGTTCATGCGCGCCATGGTGATCGGGTTATGGGTGATGATGACGAAGCGCGTCTCGGTGGTGTTAGCCATTTCGTCCATGAGATTGCAGAAGCGCTCGACATTGTGATCGTCGAGCGGGGCGTCGACTTCGTCGAGCACGCAGATCGGCGCCGGATTTGTCAGGAACACGGCGAAGATCAGCGACATCGCCGTCAGCGCCTGCTCGCCACCGGACAACAGTGTCATGGTCTGCGGCTTTTTGCCGGGCGGGCGGGCCAGGATTTCGAGCCCGGCCTCGAGCGGATCGTCGGATTCGATCAGTTGCAACTCCGCCGTGCCGCCGCCGAACAGATGCGAGAACAGCCGCTGGAAATGGCTGTTGACGACGTCGAAGGCGGCGAGCAGTCGCTCACGGCCTTCGCGGTTGAGGCTCTGGATTGCTTGCCTGAGCTTGCGGATCGCCTCGATGATGTCCTCGCGTTCGGACACGATCGCCTCGAGCCTATCGGAAAGCTCTTTCTGCTCTTCCTCCGCGCGCAGGTTGACGGCGCCCAGCCGTTCGCGCTCGATCTTCAGCCGATCGAGCTGACGTTCGATCTCGGCCATGTCGGGCATCGGGCTGTCAGCCTCCAGACCGGTGTGGCGAATGACCAGATGTGGCGGGGTGTTCAGCGTTTCCTGGATGCGCGCCTCGACCTCCAGCCGGCGTTCGTCGGCCGCGGTCAGCCGCTCTTCGGCACGAACACGGGTCTCGCGCGCTTCGGCCAGGAACTGGATGGCGCCGGTGGCGGCCTTGTCCAGTTCGGATTGCCGGTTCTCTGCTTCCTGCAAACGGTCGGCCGCCGCCTTGCGCAAGGTCTCGGCCTCGGTGAGCTGCGACAGCAGCGCGCGCCGCTTGGCGTCGATTTCATCAGGAGCATCCGCCAACCGCTCGCGTTCGGTCTCGGCTTCGGCTTTGCGTTCGCCAAGCGATGCGATCTGCGTCGAGGCGTTTTCAGCCCGCTCCAGCCAGTTGCTGCGCTCGGCGCCAATGGCATCGAGCCGGCGCGCGCGCGCCTCGGCTTCGCGCCGCAGACCCTCGTGCACCGCACGTGCATCGGCAAGCGTGGCGCGGTCGCGGGCGACATTGGCCGAGGACTGTTCGAGCTGCAATTGCAGGTCGCCGAGATCGGGCGCGTCCTGCAGCAGCATTTCCGCCTCGGCGAAGGCTTCCGAGGTCTCCTCATAGCTGTCGACGATGCGGGCACGCGCCTCATCCAGTGCCGCGCGGCGGCTCTGCAATTCGCCGCCGGCCCGTTCAGCCTCAACCAGCGCATTGCGGGCAGCGTCCAGCCGATGCTGAGCGTCACGACCGGCCTGGCGCGCATTGCGCTCGGCCTCGCTCGCCAGGCGGAGCGCCTGTTCGGCCTGCGCAAGCGCCTCCTCGGCCTGGCGCAGGACGAGCGTCGCCTGTATCGCCTCGGCATCGAGTTCGGCCAGCCGGTTCTTTTGCGCCAGCCGCTGTGCGGCGGCGGTCGGTGCGTCGGCGCTGGCGGTAAAGCCATCCCAGCGCCACAGTGCGCCGTCGCGGCTGACCAGCCGCTGGCCGGGAGCAAGGAGCGCCTGCAGGCGGCGGCCATCGCCCGGCTCGACGATACCGATCTGCGCCAGGCGTCGGGCGAGCTGTGCCGGCGCGTGAACAACGCTGGCAAGGCTCCTGACGCCTTCGGGCAGAGCCGCGTCGCCGGGCTGGATTCCGCTTTCGCCCCAATGCACCGGTGCGCTGCGGTCGAGCGGCACGTCGAGGTCTTCGCCAAGGGCCGCACCAAGCGCCGTCTCGAAACCGCGGTCGACGCTGATCTGCTCCAGCACCGCCGGGAAAAGGTCGCCGCTGGCGGCGTTCAGGATTTTGGCCAGCGTACGCGCCTCAGTCTCGATCCGCGCCAGTTCGGCCCTGGCATCCTGAAGCGGTCGGCGGGCAGAGCTTTCGGTGGTGCGGGCATCGATGACCGACTGTTCGGTCTCCAATACGGCAGCCTCGGCTTCCTCCAGCAGCGCCACAGCTTGTTCGACCAGCACGCGCTTCTCCGCCGGGTCCGGCAGGCCGGCGACCTTGGAGAGTATCTCCGACAATTCGCGGTCGACGTCGGCAAGCTGACGCGCGAAGCGGTCGCGGCGCTCGGCGGTGTCGCGCAGCGTCCGTTCGATCTGGTTGCGCGCGGCGGCGGCCTCCGCCCGCTCGGCGGTGAGCGTGGCGAGCCTGGCTTCGCTTTGCGAAAGCGTCGATGCCGCCTGTTCGAAGGCGGCGCGGGTGGTGGCCTCGCGCTCGGCCGCACCGGCGTTTTCGGAATTCAGCGTAGCTTCTTCGGTGCGAAGGCGTTCGAGGATGTCCGCATTGTCGCGGACCATGCGCTCCTCACGGGCGATGTCGCCGTCGAGTTGCTGCAGCCGGCG
This sequence comes from Mesorhizobium sp. M0047, assembly GCF_040323315.1. Taxonomy (NCBI): domain Bacteria; kingdom Pseudomonadati; phylum Pseudomonadota; class Alphaproteobacteria; order Hyphomicrobiales; family Phyllobacteriaceae; genus Mesorhizobium; species Mesorhizobium sp. M0047. The sequence goes on from NZ_JAMYUW010000053.1 coordinate 9,441, forward strand.
CTCGAGCTCGGTCTGACGGGCGCGGATACGGCCGGCCTCCTCCTCGATCTGCGACTTGGCGATCGACAGGCGCTGGAAGGCAGCAGCCGCGGCGGCCTCCGCGTCGCGCAGATCGGGCAGGCGGTGAGCGCCGATGCCCTGCTCGCGCGCGGCGGCCATCTGTGCGGCGGCGCGGTCGCCAACAAGCGCCGTGGCAACGGCAAGCGCCGAGCGCGCATCGCCCTCCTGGGTCTTGGCCAGCGTCCAGCGCAGATGCAAGAGCGTCGCTTCGGCCTTGCGGATATCGGCGGACAGGTTCTTGAAGCGGGACGCCTGGCGCGCCTGGCGCTTCAGGCTTTCGATCTGGCTTTCCAGTTCGCCGACGACGTCGTCCAGCCGTTCGAGGTTCTGCTCGGCCGCCTTCAGCCGCAGCTCGGCCTCATGGCGGCGGGTGTGCAGGCCGGAAATGCCGGCCGCCTCTTCGAGCAGCGCGCGGCGCGCCTGCGGCTTGGCCTGGATCAGTTCGCCGATACGGCCCTGACCGACCATCGACGGCGAACGCGCGCCGGTCGACTGGTCGGCGAACAGAAGCTGCACGTCCTTGGCGCGCGCTTCCTTGCCGTTGATGCGATAGAGCGAGCCCGCCTCGCGCTCGATGCGGCGCGACACCTGCAGTTCGTCGGCATCGTTGAAGGCCGCGGGCGCGCTACGGTCGCTGTTGTCGAGGAAAAGCGTCACTTCGGCGGTGTTGCGTGCCGGGCGCGTGCCCGAGCCGGAGAAGATGACGTCGTCCATGCCGGACGCGCGCATGTTCTTGTAGGAGCTTTCGCCCATCACCCAGCGCAGTGCCTCGACAAGGTTCGACTTGCCGCAGCCGTTCGGCCCGACAATGCCGGTCAGTCCGCGTTCGATGACGAACTCACCGGGCTCGACGAAAGACTTGAAACCGAGAAGGCGAAGGCGCGAAAACTTCATTCGCGCAGCCTATCAAGCGGGTTTGCACGGTTTTGCGATGGGAATTCACGGCACAACGAGACGCGGCGCGCGCCGAAGCGGCGCCGCCTCAGCGCTGACCGTATGTCAGAGCAAGGGGTCGATAATGGCCGACATTTCCTCAATCGACATCGCCCCCTTGTAGGTCTTACCGTTGATGAAGAAGGTCGGTGTCGAGTCGACCTTGAATTCATTAGCGCCGCGCTTCTGGACCGATCTCACATCGTCCAGAAGTTTCTGGTCCGTCAAGCAGGCCTCGAAGGACTCCTGTGTAAAACCGGCGAGCTTCGAGATTTGCAGCAGCGCATCCTTGGTGTTCTGGACGCCGACCCAGTTCGCCTGCTGCCTGAACAGGACATCCACCATCGGGAAATAGTTATCCTTGGCGCAGCGCGCCAGCATGAAACCGGCTTCGGCGCTCGGATCGAACGGGAATTCGCGCAGGATGTAGCGCGCCTTGCCGGTGTCGATGTACTTGGTCTTCAGTTCCGGAAAGGTGGTCTCGGCGAAATGCGCGCAGTGCGGGCAGGTCATCGAGGCGTATTCGACGATGGTGACCTTGGCGTCGTCCTTGCCAAGCTGCTTGTCGGGCAGCGCACCCGGCTTCATCAGTTCCGCCATGTCCACGGTGCCCTGGGCCTCCGGCGCGGTAGCGGCGGCCGGCGTGGCCGCCGTCGCAGGCTTGGCGGGGGCGGCCGGGGCCGCTGGCTTCACATCCGCGGCCTTGGCCTCCTCGCTGGAGTCGCTGCAGGCGGCGAGCAGGGCAACCGCCGGAATGGCCGCAAGCGAAGACAGAACGTTTCTGCGAGACAGACTTTGGCCAAACGGGGGACGGTTCATACGAATCACCTGACAAGGGTTGGATTTTGCAATGCAAAGACACGAAAAGGCGAGAGTTGGCGCGAATTAAGGCATCTCCATCCCCAATCCAATCGCCTAACCTGACAAAGGCGATCACGAAAGCGAGATATTGACGACAAATCCATGACTTTCTTCAAGAGGCTTATGACTTCCTCTCCCCGATAATGGTCGCGCCAAGTTTTTCCAGCGATGCGCGCAGTCCGTCATTGTCGACAAGGCCGACAGTCCCCGACAGTTTCGTCTTCTCGGCTGCCGTCAGCGGCCTGAGGGCCGGTCTGCGCCTTGCCTTGTCGGCTGTCACCGGCTTCTGCAGAATTCTGATGCGGCTGATGGCAGTGAAACCGAGGAAGGCGTTGACCCGGTTGATGATCTCGCCGGTCTCGTGCTGCAGGTGAAGTGCCGCCATGCCTTCGCAGGCGATGACCAGCACCGCCGGCTCGAACGGATCGTCCTCATGCATGCGGCGCGGCCACTGGATTTTTTCAGGGCGCGAGTGGCTGGCCAGACGTGGGCCGGCGATCTCTTCCCATGACTGGACGAGGCCAATCGAAATGCCGGCCCGCTTGCGCAGCACCGGATCGAGGATCTTGGTCGCGAGGTCGCTGACCGGGACGGGATTGCCGTAGGGCGTTCTCCCTGCCATGTACGTTCTCCAGCCACGACGTTCATCAGTATCGGCCAAGGCCAATTCCCGATCAATGGCACCAGCAGACCAGACCCGCAAGACCGCCTCCCGAGATAGCAGCAACGCTGCATCCGGAGATAGCGGCAACGCTGCATCCGGAGAAGCTGCATCTGGAGATAGTGGCAAAGCCACATCTAGAGTTCGTGACGATATCGCATCCCGCTTGCTCGGCTGGTACGATGTGCACCACCGCGAGCTGCCGTGGCGGATAACGCCACGCGAGCATGCGCGGGGCGTAAGGCCTGATCCCTACCGCATCTGGCTGTCCGAAGTCATGCTGCAGCAGACCACGGTCGAAGCGGTGAAGGCTTATTTCCGGGTTTTCGTCGAGAAATGGCCTGATGTCGAGACACTGGCCGCGGCACCGACCGAGGACGTGATGAAAGCCTGGGCCGGGCTCGGCTACTACTCCCGCGCCCGCAATCTCAAGGCCTGCGCCGATCAGGTGGCCCTGCGTGGCGGCCGGTTTCCCGACACGGAAACGGGATTGAGAGAACTGCCCGGCATCGGCGCCTATACGTCGGCGGCCATCATGGCGATCGCCTTCGACCGCCCCGCCGCCGTCGTCGACGGCAATGTCGAACGCGTCATCTCCCGGCTGTTTTCGATCACCACGCCGCTGAGCGAGGCCAAGGCCGAGATACGCGCCCATGTCGAGCGCATGGTACCAGCGACAGGGCCAGGTGACTTCGCCCAGGCGATGATGGATCTCGGCGCCACCATCTGCACGCCGCGCCGGCCGCGCTGCATGCTGTGCCCGCTGCGCGAAGACTGCAGCGCGGTCGTTTCAGGCGATCCCGTGCACTTCCCGGTGCGCCTGCCAAAGGCCGACAAGCCGCTGCGACGCGGCGCCGCCTTCGTCGCCGTACGGGGCGACGGCGCCATCATGCTGCGCAAACGGGCGGAGAAGGGCTTGCTTGGCGGAATGACCGAGGTGCCGACGACAGGCTGGACCGCGCGGATCGATGGAGGGACCACGGAAGCGGCCGCACCTTTCCCTGCCGACTGGCGGCGTGCCGGCCAGATTGCCCATGTCTTCACCCATTTCGCTCTCGAACTCGAAGTCTTTCACGCCCACATCAAAGGTGATGCGCCGGAAGGGCATTTCTGGTCTCTCGCCCACGAGATTTCCGGCGAGGCGTTGCCGACTGTCATGAAAAAGGCAATCGAGGCTGCGATACCCGGCGCGACGAAAAAGCCGTCGCCACACAGTGCAAAGAGGCCCCATGACTGAAATACGCCACATCGTTTTCGACATCGGCAGAGTGCTGATCCACTACGATCCCAACATTCCGTTCAGCCGCCTCATTCCGGATGCCGAGGAGAGAAAGTGGTTTTTCGACAATGTCTGCACGCATGACTGGAACATCGAGCAGGACCGCGGCCGGACCTGGGAAGAGGCCGAGGCGCTGCTGATAGCGGACCACCCCGACCACGCGGAAAACATCCGCGGTTTCCGCCGCCACTGGCACGAAATGGTGCCGCATGCCTACGAAGACAGCGTTGCCATCATGGTCGGCCTGATCGAGAGCGGCCACGATGTCACGATGCTGACCAACTTTGCCAGCGACACGTTGGCCGAGGCCCGCGAGCGCTTCGATTTTCTCGAGCGGCCGCGTGGCGTCACCATCTCGGGCGAGATCGGCATGATCAAGCCGGATCGCGGCATTTACGACCATCACGTCGCCGCATTCGGGCTCGAACCGGCGGCGACGCTGTTCATCGACGACAGCCAGAAGAATGTCGACGGCGCCAAGGCGGCCGGCTGGCAGTCGGTGCTGTTCACCGACGCAAAGACGCTTCAAGCAGACCTTGAGCGGTACGGCATCGTGACATAATCGTGATCGGCAATGGGCAAGCTGGTTCTAACCTTTAACCCGGAATGGTCGATACTCGACGCCAGTGTCGAGCATGGCCACTTTCGAGGACATGGCGATGCCTATTTTCCGACCGACGAGGTAAGCGAATTTATTGCGTCGCTGCAGGCCTATCCGCTTAAGCGCTCGGATCTGGCCCTGAGATCGCCCGGCCTGATAAGCATCTCGGTCTTCCCGGCAGACGGGGTCGGTCATCTGTTCGTTCAGATCGAGGTCGCGGAGGAGATCGACGCCCGTGGTTTTGCGCGTGTGCGACTCCGGACGGACTATGCGCGTCTGTCGCGTTTTGCCAATCAGCTTTCGCTGATGGCGAAAGGCGAGGTCAGCGAAATCATCCTGGAGGAAGACAAGGCCTGATCTCGAGATCAGGCCCCTGCCCGCTCCATCCCCAGTCGTGCAATGCGGCGAAGCTCGTCGATCGGGGTCAGGCCGCCGCTGCGCTCATAATGCCAGAAGGTCCAGCCGTTGCAGGCGTCCAGGCCCTGCACTTCGGCGCCGATCTTGTGGATCGAGCCGGCGCTGTCGCCGATCGCCACCGTGCCATCGGCGCGCACCTTGGCCGCCCAGCGCTTCTTGGCGTCGTAGAGCGTCGCGCCCGGCATCATCAGCCCGGTGTCGATGAGGCTGACGAAGGCGACGCGCGGCTCGGCGCGCTTGCCGGTAAGCACGGTGAGATCCGCGCCATCCAGCGGCCGCACCGCGTCGATGCGCTCGTTGGCGGCGTCGATATAGGCCTGCTCGCGTTCTATGCCGACGAAATGGCGGCCGAGGCGTTTTGCGACCGCGCCGGTGGTGCCGGAACCGAAGAAGGGATCCAGCACGATGTCGCCCGGTTTGGTCGACGCCATCATGATGCGGGCGAGCAGCGCTTCCGGCTTCTGCGTCGGGTGCAGCTTGTCGCCATTGTCGTTCTTCAGCCGCTCGCCCCCGGTGCAGATCGGAAACAGCCAGTCGGAGCGCATCTGGATGTCGTCGTTGGACGCCTTCATCGCTTCGTAGTTGAAGGTGTAGCCCTTGCCCTTCTGGTCGCGCGAGGCCCAGATCATCGTCTCATGCGCGTTCTGGAAGCGGCGGCCGCGGAAATTCGGCATCGGATTGGTTTTGCGCCAGACCACGTCGTTGAGGATCCAGAAGCCGAGATCCTGCATCTTGGCGCCGACCCGGAAGATGTTGTGATAGGAGCCGATGACCCAGATGGTGCCGTTAGGCTTCAGCACCCGCCGCGCCGCCAGGAGCCAGGCACGGGTGAAAGCGTCATAGGCCTCGAAGCTTTCGAACTGGTCCCAGTCGTCATCGACCGCATCGACCTTCGACTGATCAGGGCGGTGCAGATCGCCGTCGAGCTGCAGATTGTATGGCGGATCGGCGAAGATGACGTCGATCGACTTTTCGGGCAGCCGGTCGAGCGCGGCGACGCAGTCGCCCTTGAGGATCGTGTCCAGCCATTCGGATTGCAGGGGAGCGTGGGATAGCTCGTCGAGAAGACGCACGGCAGACATTCTGACACCCAGGGCACGCGTTACTGTTTTACTCTCTGTTATGGTTACCGATCAGCGTAAATATTCGGTGAAGACTGCCGAGTTTGCGAAGGTGGCCCTGTTGGTGTATGCCGCGCCGCCTCACCTCCCGAGGCCTTCATCCTCCCATTGTCCGGATCACCATGCCCCAGCCAGACCTTGTCATCTTCGATTGCGACGGCGTGCTCGTCGATTCTGAAATCATTGCCGCCCGCGTCGAGGCGGAGCTGCTGACCTTAGCCGGGTACGAAATCTCAGCGGAAGAACTCGCCGAGACCTACGCTGGTCTGACGTTCAAGGACATCATGATACGGGTCGAGGAGAAGTCCAGCATCCCGTTCCAGGTATCGTTGATCGACCGCGCCGAAGAGCTGGTCGACCGCAAATTGCGCAGCGACGTACGTGCCATCGATGGCGCGCGCGAGGCAGTCGCCGCGGTCACCGCGCCGCACTGCGTCTGCTCGAATTCGCGCTCCGAGCGCATCGAATTCATGCTGGAGAAGGTTCACCTGATGCCCTTCTTCAAGGACCGCATTTTTTCCGCGATGGAAACACCGACCGGAAAAACCAAGCCTGCCCCAGACGTGTTCCTGTTTGCGGCGGAGAAACTCAACGCAAACCCGGCGAACACGTTCGTCATCGAGGATTCCGTGCACGGCGTCCATGGCGCCAGGACGGCCGGCATGCGGGTGATCGGCTTCACCGGCGCCGCCCACAGCTATCCCGGCCATGCCGACGCGCTGACCGAAGCCGGCGCCGAGACGGTGATACGCCGCTGGGCAGAGCTGAAAAGCGTGATCGCAGCGCTGTCGGAGTGGTCGGCGGATGCCTGAAAAGCGTGCGCCGCGACGCACGCTTCATCCAAATGCCGAGACTTAGTTCGTCGCGACAGCTTTCTTCCTGCGGGTCTTCTTCGGCTTGTCCGTCATCGCCTTCGGCGCGTTTTCATCATAGCCGGCAAAGACCTGATAGTCCTGCGCCGTCGGCTCGGGTACGACAACATTGGAATCGGTGAAGACGAACTGGGTGGCGACCGAGGGATCGGTGACCTGGACCTGATATTGGTGGATCTGCGAGTAGAGGACCTCGGCACCGTGCATCACGGCGATGCGGATTGGCATGGTGATGTTGCCGGGCGAGAACTTCGGCCCCGGCACAATTTTGCCGGCGACCGCGATCTTCATCGTCAGTTGGCCGTTGGCACGGCTGCAGTCGCGCGTCACGTCGCTGACCGATGCCTGGTAGACGATGTTCGCAGACTCGTCGGGCGGAGCAGCAGCGGCGGCGTCGGCCTCTGCCTGGGCGGCGGCATCCTGCGCGGCGTCGCCCGTCTTCTTGAGCTTGGGCCTGGGCTTCTGGACGTCCTTGGAATAGGTGTTGAAGAAGGCCGTGCCGTCACGCACCGTCACTCTGGGACAATAGGCTTGCAACTGGCTGGCCAGTACTTTGGGATCTTGCGGCGGCGGTGGCGCCGTCGGGTCCTTCTTGCCGAAGCCGAGGTTAAGAATGCCATTGTCGCCCGATTGGCAGCCGGCGGCGGCAAGCATAAAGCCGGTGAGCGCAAGACCCGCCAAAAAGCGACCACTAAATGTACGAAACACCATGAAACTGCACTTCCCTCTCGCAAAGCTGGTGACGTATATCAACCGCGCGGCAAAAATGCGACTGAGCCAACGCAGAAATTAACCACCTTGCAGTGGACGGAAAAGCCAAGCAGTAACGGATTTGTGACATGCACTATGTGAGTACCCGAGGCGAAGCCCCCGTTCTTGGATTTTCCGACGCCGTGCTGGCTGGCCTGGCGCGCGACGGCGGGCTCTATGTGCCGCGCGAGTGGCCGCGGTTTTCCGCGGCCGAGATCCGAGCCATGCGCGGGCTTGCCTATCCCGATCTTGCGATCCGCGTGCTGTCGCCGTTTCTCGGCGACGAAATCCCGGCATCCGTCTTCGAGCGGCTGGTGCGCGAAGCCTATGCCACTTTCCGCCACGAGGCCGTCTGCCCGCTGGTGCAAACCGGCCCCAACACCTTCATCCTGGAACTCTTCCACGGGCCGACGCTCGCCTTCAAGGACGTGGCGATGCAGCTTCTGGCCCGGCTGATGGACCACGTGCTTACCGAACGCGATCAGCACGCGACCATCGTCGGCGCCACCTCGGGCGATACCGGCGGAGCGGCAATCGATGCGTTTGCCGGGCGGAGCCGCACCGATATCTTCATCCTTTTCCCGCACGGCCGTGTCTCGCCGGTGCAGCAGCGGCAGATGACGACATCGACGGCTGAAAACGTCCACGCGCTGGCGATCGAAGGCAATTTCGACGATTGCCAGGGCCTGCTCAAGGACATGTTCAACGATCATGGCTTTCGCGACCGGGTTGCGCTTTCCGGCGTCAATTCGATCAACTGGGCCCGTATCATGGCCCAGATCGTCTATTATTTCTCCTCGGCGCTGTCGCTCGGCGCGCCGGACAGGCCGGTCTCCTTCACGGTGCCGACCGGCAATTTCGGCGATATCTTCGCCGGCTACGCAGCCAAAAAGATGGGCTTGCCGATCGAGCGGCTGGTCATCGCCACCAACGACAACGACATCCTGGCGCGGACCTTCGCGACCGGCGAATATCGCACCAAAGGCGTCTTTGCGACCACGTCGCCGTCGATGGACATCCAGGTGTCGTCCAATTTCGAACGCTTGCTGTTTGAGGCCTCAGGCCGTAACGCCGCGACAGTGCGGCGCTACATGGACAGCCTGAAGCAGTCCGGCGCGTTCACCATCGAACCCCAGCAAATCGCCGGGATGCGCTCCGAATTCGATGCAGGCCGGGCCGATATGGACGAGGTCGCCGCCACCATCCGCTCGACGCTCGCGGCCAGCAACTACCTGCTCGATCCGCACACCGCGGCAGCCGTGCATGTCGCGGCGGGCAAGGCGTCAGGCGCCGTGCCGATGGTGGTACTGGGCACCGCCCACCCGGCAAAGTTTCCGGCCGCCGTCGAAGCCGCCAGCGGCGTGTCACCCGCACTGCCCGCATGGCTAGGTGGGTTGATGACATCCGAGGAAAAATACACGGTACTTCCATCCGACCTGAAAATGGTGGAAGATTACGTCGGCCGCCGCGCGCGGGCGGCGCGTTAGGGAGTAGTAGCCATATGGGTGTTGAGGTAAGCCGTCTGTCGAACGGCCTGACAGTCGCCACCGAAACCCTTCAAAGTATCGAATCGGTTGCCCTTGGAGCCTGGGTCAAGTCGGGTGCTCGCAATGAGCGTGACAACGAGCATGGCATGGCCCATCTGCTCGAGCACATGGCGTTCAAGGGTACCAATAGGCGAAGCGCCTTCGAAATAGCCTCGGAGATCGAGGACGTCGGCGGTGAGATCAACGCCGCCACCAGCGTCGAAACCACCTCCTACTATGCCAGGGTGCTCTCCGACGATGTGCCGCTGGCCGTCGACATTCTTGCCGACATCCTGCAGGAGTCCGAGTTCGACCCACAGGAACTCGAACGCGAGCAGCATGTGATCCTGCAGGAGATCGGGGCCGCGCACGACATGCCCGACGACATCGTCTTCGACCGTTTCACGGAGACGGCGTTTCGCCACCAGACGATCGGACGCTCGATCCTGGGCACGCCGGAAACCGTCAAATCCTTCACCTCAAGGCAGTTGCACGATTTCATCGAAAGGCAATATGGCGCCGAGCGCATGGTGATTGTCGCTGCCGGCGACATCAAGCACGACAATTTCGTGCGCGAGGTCGAAAAGCAGCTCGGCGGCTTCCGCAGCAAGGCCGACAGCACCATCCCGCAATATGCGCAATATATCGGCGGCGATTTCCGCGAGGACCGCGACCTGATGGACGCGCAGATCGTGCTTGGGTTCGAAGGCCGCGCCTATCATGTGCGCGACTTCTATGCCTCGCAGGTGCTGTCGATGATCCTCGGCGGCGGCATGTCGTCGCGCCTGTTCCAGGAGGTCCGCGAAAAACGCGGCCTGTGCTATTCGGTCTATGCCTTCCATTGGGGCTTTTCCGACACAGGCGTCTTCGGCGTCCATGCCGCCACCGGCCAGAGCGATATCGCCGAACTGGTCCCTGTCATCATCGACGAACTGCAGAAGGCCGGCGAGAACATCCTGCAGGAAGAACTCGACCGTGCGCGTGCGCAATATCGCGCCGGGCTGATCATGTCCGCCGAAAGCCCGGCCAGCCGGGCTTCGCAGATCGCACGGCAACTGCTTCTGTTCGGCCGGCCGATCGCCAAGGAGGAATTGATGGAACGGCTGGCGGCGCTGACGATCGAGCGGCTGACCGATCTGTCGTCGCGATTGTTCTCGACCAAGCCGACGCTTACCGCTGTCGGGCCCGTGGGCACACTGGCGCCATACGAGGCGATCCTCGAATCGCTCGCAGGCACGCAGACCACGGCCCGCAAGCTCGCCGTCTAAGCCCCTCAAAGCGCCATGTTCGCGCTCCCTTTCTTCCGCCGTGACCTACCGGCGCTGAAAGGCGACCGCGTCACACTGCGCGTGCCATTCACCAATGATTACCGCGAGTGGGCGGCGGTGCGCGGTGAAAGCCGCGCCTTCCTGGAACCTTGGGAGCCGCGCTGGACTCCCGACGAACTCGACCGCAATGCGTGGCGGCTTCGCATCAGCCGCTACCGCGAAGATTATGCGCAGGGGACGGCCATCGCCTTCTTCATCTTCGAAGGCAGCAGCGGCAAACTGGCGGGCGGCATCACGCTCGGCAACATACGCCATGGCGTCTCGCAAAGCGGCCATGTCGGCTACTGGATCGGCGAACGCTTTGGCGGCCGCGGTCTGATGACCGACGCAGTCAAGGTGGTGACCCGCTTCGCCTTCGATACGCTGAGGTTGCACCGGATCGAAGCGGCCTGTATTCCCGACAATATCAGGTCGATCCGCGTGCTTGAAAAAGCCGGATTCCGGCGCGAAGGACTTCTGCGATCCTATCTCAGGATCAACGGCATCTGGCAGGACCACTACCTCTATGCCCGGATCGCAGACGATCCGCCGTGCGTTGGAACGAAGGACTGATTTTTTTGACGAATTTCCTGCGAAACGGGCTGCTGTTCGCCTTTGTCATCGCGACAATGCTGACGCTGTGCGCGGCGAACTCTGCCTTCGCAGTCGAGCCGATCAAGATTGCCCGCGACGACGTCGCGCTCGACCTTTCCGGTGCCGTCGAGATCTACCGGAACCAGGGCGAGAATTTCCAGGTGTCGACCGCTCCGGGTCCGGACGGCATCGTGAGGCGCATCGAGGTCGAGGCCAATGACGCGCGTTCGACCGGCGACTGGGCGGTGTTCGCGCTGGCCAACACCACCGACCAGCAGCTCGACAGGCTGATCGTCGCACCGCATTTCCGACTGGTGAATTCAGGCATCTTCTGGCCGGATCTCGGCTCGACCCGCATCGCCGCCATCACGCCCAGCGAAGGCTTCGCGCTCGACCGCCAGACCAGCCCCGACGCCGACGTGTTCCGGGTGACGCTGAACCCCGGGACGGTCATTACCTTCATCGCCGAGCTGGCCTCGCCGAAGCTGCCTCAGGTCTATCTCTGGGATCCGGAATCCTACAAGGACTCGGTCAATTCCTACACGCTGTTTCGCGGCATCGTCATCGGCATTGCAGGCCTGCTGGCGCTGTTCCTGACCATCCTGTTCGTGGTCAAGGGAACCTCGATGTTCCCAGCGACCGCGGCACTTGCCTGGGCGGTGCTGGCCTATATCTGCGTCGATTTCGGCTTCCTCAACAAGATCATCGAGATATCGCCCGGCAATGAGCAGATGTGGCGGGCGGGAACCGAGGTGGCGCTGGCGGGAACCTTCGTGGTGTTCCTGTTCGCCTACCTCAACCTCAACCGATGGCACGGCCATTTCAGCTACGGCGCATTGGTCTGGATCCTCGGACTGTTGCTGATCGCCGGTGTCGCCATCGTCGACCCGGCGGTCGCCGCCGGCATCGCCAGGCTGTCCTTCGCCGCCACCGCGCTAACCGGGCTCGGCCTGATCATCTTCCTCGGCATACGCGGCTACGACCGCGCCATCATGCTGGTGCCCAGTTGGGTGATGGTGCTTTTGTGGCTGTGCGGATCGTGGATGGCGATCACCGGCATGCTGGACAACGATATCGCCCAGCCGGCCTTGGGCGGCGGGCTGATCCTGATCATCCTGTTGATCGGCTTCACCGTCATGCAGCATGCCTTTGCCGGCGGCGCGCTGCATCAGGGCCTGTTCTCCGACCTCGAACGGCAGGCGCTGGCGGTGGCCGGATCGGGCGACACGGTTTGGGACTGGGACGTGCTGCGCGACCGCGTCGTCACCAGGCCCGATGTCAGCATCCAACTCGGCCTGGCGCCCAACAGCCTCGGTGGTGCCGCACGCAACTGGCTGCCGGTGCTGCATGCCGACGACCGCGACACGTTCCGCACCACGCTCGATGTGGTGCTCGAACACCGGCGCGGCCGGGTGTCACAGAACTTCCGACTGCGCGGCGCCGACGGCCATTATCACTGGTTTTCGCTCCGCGCGCGTCCGGTGATCGGGTCGGACGGCGAAGTCATCCGCTGCGTCGGCACCATGGTCGACGTCACCGAGCAGAAGAAATCCGAGGAAAGGCTGCTGCACGATGCCGTGCACGACAATCTGACCGGCCTGCCGAACCGCGAATTGCTGATGAACCGGCTGGAAGCCATCATCTCGATCGCCCGCACCGAAGAGAAGGTGCGCCCGACCGTGTTCGTCATCGACATCGACCGTTTCAAGCAGGTCAATGACGGGCTCGGCATTTCTGCCGGCGACACCATCCTTTTGACCATCGCGCGCCGCCTCCACCGGCTCTTGAAGCCGAAGGATTCGTTGTCGCGCTTTGCCGGCGACCAGTTCGCGCTGATGCTGCTTTCCGAACAGGATCCCGCCCGCATCGCCGCCGTCGCGGACGCCATCAAGCATGCCATCAACAATCCGATCACCTTCGCCAAGCGCGAGATCGTGCTGACGGCCTCGATCGGACTGATCACCTGGAACTCGCCGCAAATGTCGGCCGAGGACATGGTCAAGGATGCCGAGTTGGCCATGCATCAGGCCAAGCGCTTCGGCGGCGACAGGATCGAGCCGTTCCGGCCAGCCTTCCGCACCGTCGGCACCGATCGGCTGCAGTTCGAATCCGACCTGCGCCGCGCCATCGAGCGGCGCGAGTTCACGCTCGCCTACCAGCCGATCGTGCGGCTGGAGGATGGCAGCGTCGCCGGCTTCGAAGCCCTGCTGCGCTGGGACCATCCGCGCCGCGGCATGATCCCACCGGCGGATTTCATCCCGGTCGCCGAGAGCTGCGGGTTGATCGTGCAGCTCGGCCTGTTCGCCATGCAGCAGGCGGCGGAAGACCTCGCCAGCTGGCAAAAGCAGATCGGCGACGCGCCGCTGTCGGTCTCGGTCAACCTGTCCAGCCGCCAGTTGATCCGCCGCGACCTGGTCAGCGACGTCCGCTCCGTGATCGCACGCGCAAACCTGAAGCCGCGCTGCTTCCGGCTCGAGCTCACCGAATCGCTGGTCATGGACAATCCCGAGCAGACGGCCCATGTTCTGACCAAGCTGAAGCAGCTCGGCATCGGCCTGTCGCTGGACGATTTCGGTACCGGCTATTCCTCATTGGCCTATCTGACGCGTTTCCCTTTCGACACCATCAAGATCGACAAGAGCTTCGTCGACGACAAGACACCCAAGCGCGCGGTGCTGCTCAAATCGATGGTCAACATGGCGCATGAACTCGGCCTGTCTGTCGTCGCCGAGGGCATTTCGGACGACAGCGATGCGCTGGAATTGCGCCAGATGGGCTGCGAATACGTGCAGAGCTTCATGTTCGGCGCGCCAATGCCAGGCGACCAGGTGCTGAAGACGCTGAAGGAGCAGTATCCGCTGACGCAAGCGTGAGAAGCTTAGGCGTGTCCGGCGGCGAGGCTGAGATGGGCGAGATCGATGCCGATAGCAGCGAGAATCCGGTCGTATTTGCGCTCGATGTCGGTGTCGAACAGAAGCTCGGCATTGGCCGGGCAAGTCAGCCAGCCATTCTCGGCGATCTCGGTCTCCAGCTGGCCGGCGCCCCAGCCGGAATAGCCGAGCGCCATCAGCGCGTGACGAGGACCGCGCCCGGACGATATGGCGCGCAATATATCGACGGTCGCGGTCAGGCAGATGTCGTCCGAAACGGTCAGCGAGGATTCCACCCGGTAGTCGCCCGAATGCAGGACAAAGCCGCGACTGCGATCCACGGGCCCGCCATTGCGCACGACGAAGTCACGGGCTTGCGCCGGCAGGCGGATCGCCTCGTGTTCGTTCATGATGCCCAGTTGCACGAGCAGATCCGGAAATAACATCTGCTGCGTCTGGTTGATGATCAGCCCCATGGCGCCTTCATCTGAGTGCGCGCAGATATAGACGACCGAGCGCGTGAAACGGTCGTCCTTCATGCCGGGCATGGCAATCAGGAACTGATCGTCGAGAAAGCCGCGGCTCGCGACCGTCTTCTTGTGGCGCAACAAGTCCATGAAAGGCAGCGTAACGCGTTTCCAAAGCGCCGAAAAGATGCACTGTGCGGGATTCGACCAAAGCCCATGCGGCGGGGCCGAGCATTCTCCCCTCGAGGTCACGCAAATATGATACTGGCAACACCATGAAATCATTGCGCGGCCACGAACGGACGATCAAATCACCGCCATGCGAAGCTTGAAAACCCTGCTGCTCGGCGCCGCCATCGGATTGGCAGCCGCACTTCCCGCCGTCGCCTCTTCATCGGCCTGGTACAACAGCGAAGGCGGCAAGGTCCGGCTGGTGACATCAGGCCAACCCGACGACGCCGGCCGCATCCAGGGCGTTCTCGACATAGCGCTCAAGCCCGGCTGGAAAACCTACTGGCGCGATCCGGGAGACGCGGGCGTGCCGCCGCAGCTCGACATCTCAGCCAGCACCAACATCGCCGACGCCGCTCTGTCGTTTCCTGCTCCCCAGCGCCACGACGACGGCTATGGCAAATGGGCAGGCTACAACCATCCGGTTTCGCTGCCGGTGACATTCACACTGGCCACGCCGAACCAGCCGGTGGTGATCGATGCCGACATCTTTCTCGGTATTTGCGAAACGATCTGCATCCCGGTACAGACGCGGCTGACCGTTGATCCTGCCTCCGACCCGGACAATGCCGAGGACGCGGCGCTGGTGAAGGCAAGTTTTTCGGCATTGCCGGCGCCCGCAAGGTCCGATTTCGGCATCAAAGTCCTGCCGGGCGACCACGAAACGCTGATTGTCGAGGCGAGTCTTCCCGGCGATCCGGATGCGGCGGATTTCTTCGTTGCCGGCGAACGTGATTACATGTTCGGCGCCCCTGCCCGAAGCGAAAAGGACGGCAAGCTGATTTTCACAGTGCCGATCCTCGATCGCCCGTCGGCGACGCCCACGGATGGTGGGCTTCACTACACGCTGACGAGTTCGGTGGGTGCGGTCGAAGGGCTTCTGCCTTTCCCTTGATCCAGCGTCTCCAAACGGTTGCGGGACGCCGTTGAGTTCGTTACGCAAAGACCCGTCCTTCCCGATTTTCCCAAGCGAGGAATTCATGACCATTTCAGTTGGCGACAAGCTCCCTGATGTGACCTTCAAGTCGATGACCGCCGATGGCGCGAAGTCGATCACCGGGGCCGAGATCTTCTCCGGCAAGAAGGTCGTGCTGTTTGGGGTGCCCGGCGCCTTCACGCCGACCTGCAGCAACAATCATTTGCCCGGCTATCTCGAGAACCATGACGCCATCCTGGCGCGCGGCGTCGACACAATCGCCGTCGTTTCGGTCAACGACGTCCACGTCATGGGCGCCTGGGCGCACTTCACTGGCGGTGAGGGCAAGATCCTTTTCCTCGCCGACGGCAGTGGCGATTTTGCCAAGGCGACCGGCCTCGACTACACCAGCAACGACATGGGGCTGCGCTCAAGGCGCTTCTCAATGATCGTCGACGACGGCAAGGTTACCGCGCTTAATGTCGAGACCAAGCCCGGTGTCGACGAGTCCGGCGCGGCTCATATTCTGGGGCAGCTCTGAACTTCAGGGCGGCGATCGCGCTTGTGTTCCAGGGATTGCCACTGGGGGGACCCTAGCGATGTTTGACATCTTCTGGCGTGCCATCGCGATCGGCATCGGCGCCACCGTGCTGATGGATCTCTGGGCCGTCTTCCTGCACAAGGCGTTCGGCCAGCCACGGCCGAACTGGGGGCCGGCCGGGCGATGGGTCTGGCACCTCCGCGACAAGCTCTTCCACGACGATATCGGCAATGCAGCGCCCTACGCGCATGAAACGGCGCTGGGCTGGGCCTTTCATTATCTTGTCGGCATCGTCTACGGCGTCATCCTGGTGGTGCTGGCCGGAGCGGGCTGGCTTGCAACGCCGACATTCCTGCCGGCCTTCATCCTCGGCATCGTCACCGTCGGCGCCGGCTGGTTCCTGCTGGCGCCCGGGATGGGCGCTGGCTGGGCCGCATCGAAGCGACCCAATCCGATGCGGATCCGGGCGCTTAATCTAGTATCGCACACGGTGTTCGCGCTCGGACTGTATGGCACGGCGCTGCTGATCCGTTAGAGCAGTTCACCGTTTCACGGAAACGGTGAACTGCCGCCCCGCTCCCGGAATCAATAGCTCTGGGTTGAGCGCCGCACCTTTGCGACAGCCGGCTGTTTTGCCTGCGCAGCCGGGTCTGGCGCCGCTACAGGCTTGAATGGACCCTTCTTGAACGGCGCCATGCCTTCGCGCGCGAGTTCATCGGCACGCTCGTTCTCGGTATGGCCCGCATGGCCCCTGACCCAGTTCCAAGTGACTTTGTGGCGCCGGTTGGCCTCATCCAAAGCCTGCCAGAGCTCACCGTTCTTCACAGGCTTCTTGTCGGCGGTCTTCCAGCCGTTCTTTTTCCAGCCGTGGATCCACTTGGAGATGCCATCCATGACATATTTGCTGTCGGTGTGAAGCTCGACCGCGCAAGGTTCCTTCAGCGCGTTCAGCGCCGAGATGGCGGCGAGAAGTTCCATGCGGTTGTTGGTCGTCTCGGCCTCACCGCCGGAAAGCTCCTTGGTGGTGCCATTGAAGCGCAGGATCGCGCCCCAGCCGCCGGGACCGGGATTGCCCGAACAGGCGCCGTCGGTGAAGATCTCAACCTGCTTGCTCATGATACCCCATATTAGGCCAATCCATATTCCGAAGGAGATCTGATCGCCCGATGGAACCGCATCCTGCGGATATACTCGGTCGGATCGCGTTTCATCACCAGCCCGCCATCGGGCACGGTTAGCCAGTCGTACAGCCGGGTCAGCATGAAGCGTAGCGCCGAACCGCGCGCCAGTATCGGCAGAGCCAGCTTTTCCTGGTCGCTCAAGGGGCGCACGCTCTGATAGCCCGCAAGCAACGCCCTGCCCTTGGTGAGGTTGAAGGAAAAATCCTTCTCGAAGCACCAGGCATTGAGGCAGGTGGCGACGTCATAGGCATAGAGGTCGTTGCAGGCGAAATAGAAATCGATCAGGCCGGAGAGCTTTTCGCCGAGGAAGAAAACGTTGTCCGGGAAAAGATCGGCATGGATGATGCCTTGCGGCAGATCTTTCGGCCAATTTCGCTCGAAATCGGCGAAGTCGGCATCGACCTCGGCCGCAAGGCCTGGCTCGACTTCATCGGCGCGGTCACGGGATGCGTTCCAGAGCTTGCGCCAGCCGTCGATGGCCAGTGCATTCGGACGCGTCATCGAAAAATCGGCGCCAGCCAGATGCAACTGCGCCAACGCCTTGCCGACCTCGGCGCAATGCGCCGATGTCGGCCGCCGCAGCGAAAGCCCTTCGAGGAAGGTGATGATGACCGCTGGCCGGCCGGCGAGTGTGCCGATGACGCTGCCGTCATCCGCAGTCACCGGCAGCGGGCAGGAAACGCCCTTTTTTGCGAGATGGCCCATCAGGCCGAGAAAAAACGGCAGATCCGCCTTCTCGACCCGCTTTTCGTAAAGCGTCAGGATGTAGGAGCCGCTGGAGGTGTGCAGGAGGAAGTTGGAGTTCTCGGTGCCTTCGGCAATGCCCTTGTAGGACAGGAGATCGCCGACCGGATAGTGCTTGAGGAACGCACCGAGTTCGCCCTCCGCAACGTCGGTGTAGACCGCCATCTGCCTTACGCGGCTCCATTGACGAAGGCCATGTCGGCTCGCGTCAGTTCGACATCGCGCAGGACTCGCATGACCGGAAAATCCTCCGTCTCCGTGGCCGTGATGGCCAGGTCGATCGTGACATCGAAGCGTTGCCGGAACGCGTCGATGATCTCGTCGACGATGATTTCGGGCGCCGATGCGCCGGCCGACAGGCCGAGCGTCGAAATGTTGGCGATGTCATTCCACGGAATCTCGGCGGCGCGCTGCACGAGAAGCGACATCGAGGCGCCGGCACGTTCCGCCACTTCGACAAGACGCCGCGAATTGGAGGAATTGGGCGCGCCGACGATCAAATAGAGATCGGCGCCGGCAGCGGTCTCCTTGACCGCTTCCTGGCGGTTGGTGGTGGCATAGCAGATCGATTCCGCCGCCGGAGCCTGCAGGGCTGGAAAGCGATCCTGCAAGGCCCGGATGATGCCGGCGGTGTCCTCGACCGACAGCGTGGTCTGGGTAACGAAACCGAGCGCCTGCGGATCGGCAGGCGCGAGCTTTGCGGCGTCGGCTTCAGTCTCGATCAGCGTCACCGCGCCGTCCGGCAACTGGCCCATGGTGCCGATCACCTCGGGATGTCCGGCATGGCCGATCAGGAGCACATGGCGGCCGAGCCGCTGATGGCGCATCGCCTGCTTGTGAACCTTCGACACCAGTGGGCAGGTGGCATCCAGATAGAACAGATTGCGCGCCTGGGCATCGGCCGGCACCGACTTCGGCACGCCATGCGCCGAGAACACGACCGGGCTCTGGCGGTGTTCGGCCGGGATCTCGGAGAGCTCCTCGATGAAGACGGCGCCAAGGCTTTGCAGCCCCTCAACGACGTAGCGGTTGTGCACGATCTCGTGGCGGACATAGACCGGCGCGCCATACTTCTTCAGCGCCAGTACGACAATCTGGATGGCACGGTCGACGCCGGCGCAAAAGCCGCGCGGCTGGCAAAGCCGGATCGTCAGGGGTGGTTTGGTCGTTGTCTGAAGCATGAATCCGGGCCGGTTGATCAAAGCCGAAATGAGGTGCCTACCCCTGCCCTGTCAAGGGCATCGGTAGGGAGGCGGGCGTCGGTGGCGTTCATTCCTCTTTCGCGGGACGGCGAAGCCGCAGGATGAGCACGGCGGCGAGCGCCGCGGCAAGCCCATACCAGGTCATCGCATATTGCAGATGGCTGTTCGGCAGGTCGATGATGGTGACGCCGCCGACCGGCAATCCGCCTGGATTTGGCGTCTTGTCGGCATCGATGAAGATCGGCACCAGTGCAGCGCCCGCCGGCAGCCCGGCGCTCGCCGCCATCGCGTCACGATCCTTCCAGTAGAAGATGTTCTTCGCCACATCATTGTCGGGAAGCATCATCGACGGCTTGGCCGGCAGCGGGTTGCGGGCAAGTCCCGTGATCGTCACCCTGCCCGTCACCTGTCCCTTGGCGCGCTTGGCGGCATCCTTCAGATCGTAGGGCACGAAACCGCGATTGATCAGGACGAAGCGGCCATCGTCCAGGGCAAGCGGCGTATAGATATTGAAGCCGGCTTCGCCGTCCCAGGTCGCGAAGAAATGCCGTTCGCCTTGATGCAGGAACGTGCCGGCGACGGCGACCGGCGTATAGTCGACGTCCCCAGTGGCGGCGAATTCTTTCTCAACCTCGGCCAGCGGCCGCGGTTCTGAATGGGTGCGTTGGTCGATGGTCTGGAGAAGATCTTCCTTCCAGTGCAGGCGCTGGACCTGCCAGGTGCCGAGCGCCAGCAAGATCAGCAACAGCACCAGGCCAAGGCCAAGCAGCAATGCCGATCCCGGCCGCGAGCGGCCGCTGGCTTTGACGAACGCCTCGCTCATTCGCCGCGATCCAGCCGGCCCTCGGCCGCCTTGTTGCGGTATTGCAGCGTGAGCAGCACGCCTTTGATCAGCCGCAGCGCCGTCAGGCACAGCACGACCGCCAGCGGAATCCAGACCAGCAGATGCAGCCAGAGCGGCGGGCTCAGCGTGACTTCAACCCAGAGCGCCAGCCCGACAATGATGAAACCGATGATCAGGATGACGAAGACCGCCGGCCCATCGCCGGCATCGGCGTAGGAATAGTCGAGGCCGCAATTGACGCAGCGCTTGCCGACGGTGAGGAAACCGGAGAAGAGCCGCCCTTCGCCGCAGCGTGGACAGCGGCCATGCAGGCCGGCCGAAATCGGGTCGATCGGGGGCCAGATCGCCCTATCTTCGCCCATGGAAGCGTCGTCGCTCATTGCTTACCGCTCGATCTCGATCGGTGTCCTATCGGCCACCATTGCCCAGATTTCATTCATGTCGGAATCCGTAACCGCAATGCAGCCGTCGGTCCAGTCGACCAATTGAAGCAGCTCGGCAACATCATGATCACGAATGCGCAAATGGCACAGGGAATTGTCGGCCGCATGGTCCATCGATCGGCGATCATTGCGCCGAAAGGAAGAAGGCGGCCACGTCGCCGCGGCCGCCTTCTTGAAATCGAACCCTCAATCGGGAATCAGTGGGCTTCGACCACCGCGCCGACCGATCCCCAGACGTAGATCGATGCGAACAGGAACAGCCAGACCACGTCGACGAAATGCCAATACCAGGCTGCGGCCTCGAAGCCGAAATGCTGCTTGGGCGTGAAATCACCCTTTATCGCCCGGATCAGGCAGACCGCCAAGAAGATGGTGCCGATGATGACATGGAAGCCGTGGAAGCCGGTCGCCATGAAGAAGGTGGCGCCGTAGATGGAATCCTTGAAGGCGAATGGAGCGTGCATGTACTCATACGCCTGCACCATGGTGAACAGCATGCCGAGCCCGACAGTCAGCACCAGACCGTTGATCAGTCCCTTGCGATCGCCGTGAATGAGCGAGTGGTGCGCCCAGGTAACCGTAGTGCCTGACAGGAGCAGGATGACGGTGTTGTAGAGCGGCAAATGGAAGGGATCGAGAACCTCCATTCCCTTCGGCGGCCAGACGCCACCGGTGAAAGTATGGCGCGCGTAATTCTGCACCTCGCCGGCGAAAAGGCTGGCGTCGAAATAGGCCCAGAACCAGGCAACGAAGAACATCACCTCCGAGGCGATGAACATGATCATGCCGTAGCGCAGATGGAGCGACACGACACGCGTGTGATGGCCCTCGTGCGCTTCCTTGATCGTGTCCGACCACCAGGCGAACATGGTGTAGAGGACGATCACGATGCCGATGAAGAACAGCCACGGATTGGCGATGTTGAGGCCGAAAATCGGGAAGCTGCCGCCCTTCAGATATTGCATCAGGCAGACGCCGCCAAAGGCGGTGACGAGCGCTCCTACCGATCCCAGGAAGGGCCACGGGCTCGGGTCGACGAGATGATAGTCATGCTGTGGTTTTGCGTGCGCGTCTGCCATATCAACCCCCGAGATTTGCTTCGGTATTCGAAATTGTTTTGCTCTTGCCTTGAACCGGCTCCGACGACGCAACCGGCTTGTTCTTCTCGACCGGAAACATCGTATAGGACAGAGTGATCGTCTTTACGTCCTTCAGTTCCGGCACGTTGACGATGTCAGGATCCACGTAGAACAGGACCGGCATGTCCAGGGTCTCGCCGGGCTTCAACGTCGTGTCGGTGAAGCAGAAGCACTCGACCTTGTTGAAGTAGGGGCCTGCCAGTTCCGGCTGCACATTGAAGGTGGCGCGGCCAGTCACGGAGCGATCGAACTTGTTGGTTGCCTTGTAGTGCGCCTGCACCGTCTCGCCGATCTTCATCGTCATCGCGCGCTGGACCGGCTGGAAGTCCCACGGCACGCCGGCGATGTTGGCATCGAAACGGACGGTGATCTCCCGGTCGAGCACGCGGCCGGCATACTGCTTTTCTGCGCGCTGCGTCGTGCCGCCATAGCCCGTCGCTTGGCAGAACATCTTGTAGAGCGGCACCGCGGCATAGGCCATGCCGATCATGCCGGTGAAGAAGGCAAGGCAGACGGCCGCGACAACGAGGTTGCCGTTCTTCCCAGCCGGTCTTTTGGACGTCTCGACGCTCATCACATCGTGCCCGACAGATTGTGGCCGAACTTCACGATCGTCGCGATGTAGAAAATGACGACCAGGACGGCCAGCGCCACACCGATTGCTACCGAACGGTTGCGTCTGGCTTTCCTCTGCCGCTCGGTCAACGTGACCAGCTCGAGCTTTTCTTCGATCATGGTCATGCTCCGCCCATGGCAAGCGCGCGTTCGACAACGCTGTCGGCCAGATAGGCAGCGAAGATGGCAAAGAGATAAAGCAGCGAATATGCGAACAGGGCCTTGGCCGGTTTCATGATGCGGTCGCTGTCGGGCATGCCAAGCACTTTCCACGCGTACCAGACAAATCCCAACCCGAGCAACGTGGCGGCGACACCGTAGAACGGCGTGGTGTAGCCAAGCAGCCAGGGCAGCACACCGACGGGGGCCAGAACCAGCGCGTAAGCGAAGATCTGGCGGCGGGTCGAAGCGTGTCCGGCGACGTTGGGCATCATCGGGATACCGGCCTTGGCGTAGTCCTCTGACTTGAACAGCGCCAGCGCCCAGAAATGCGGCGGCGTCCACAGGAAGATGATCAGAAACAGGATCAGGCTTTCCAGGCTGACCGTCCCGGTCACCGCGGCCCAGCCGATCACCGGCGGGATGGCGCCAGCAGCCCCGCCAATGACGATGTTCTGCGGCGTCCAGCGCTTCAGCCACATCGTGTAGACGACGGCGTAGAAGAAAATGGTGAAGGCCAGCAGCGTCGCTGCAAGCCAGTTAACCAGCACGCCGAGTGTCATCACCGACAGCACCGAAAGCACCAGACCGAAGCTCAGCGCTTCATGCGCCTGGATGCGACCGGACGGAACTGGACGGCTGGCGGTTCTGGTCATCACCGCATCGATGTCGGCGTCATACCACATATTCAGCGCCCCGGAGGCGCCAGCACCAATGGCAATCGACAGGATGGCGATCACAGCCAGCAGCGGATTGACGGTCACGGGCGCCGCGACCATGCCGACAAAGGCGGTGAACACCACCAGCGACATGACGCGCGGCTTCAGCAGGGCGAAGAAATCGCCCGCTGTTGCTTCCGACATGCGAAAGCCCGCTTCGTCAATCAATGGGTCGTCGACAAGGGCCATGCGTACTTTAAGTCCATTATTCCGTTGGCCAAAACCGCCGGCGGACCGGCGGTTTTGTATTCGAGCGGGGCAGCCGCCTTACTTGATCTTCGGCAGCTGTTCCCACTGGTGAAAAGGCGGCGGCGAAGGCAGCTGCCATTCGAGAGTCGTTGCACCCTCGCCCCACGGATTGGCGCCGGCGATCCGCTTCTTCTGGAAAGCTTCGAACACGCAATAGAGGAAGATCAGGACGCCGACGGCCGATATATAGGAGCCGATGGACGATACGTAGTTCCAGCCGGCAAACGCGTCCGGATAGTCGATGGTGCGGCGCGGCATGCCGGCGAGGCCGAGGAAATGCTGCGGGAAGAAGATCAGGTTGACGCCGACGAAGGTGACCCAGAAGTGGGTGTTGGCGATGACCGGCGAGTACATGTAGCCGGTCATCTTCGGGAACCAGTAGTACCAACCGGCGAAGATGGCGAACACCGCGCCGAGCGACAGCACATAGTGGAAGTGGGCAATGACGAAATAGGTGTCATGCAGCGAGCGGTCGAGGCCGGCATTGGCCAGCTGGACGCCGGTAACGCCACCGATGGTGAACAGGAAGATGAAGCCCAGCGCCCACAGCATCGGCGTCTTGAACGAGATCGACCCACCCCACATCGTCGCGATCCAGGAGAAGATCTTCACGCCCGTCGGCACCGCGATGACCATGGTGGCGAAGACGAAATAACGCTGCGTGTCGAGCGACAGGCCGGTCGTGTACATGTGGTGCGCCCAGACGATGAAGCCGACGGCGCCGATCGCCACCATGGCGTAGGCCATGCCGAGATAACCGAACACCGGCTTCTTCGAAAAGGTCGAGATGACGTGGCTGATGATGCCGAAGCCCGGCAGGATCAGGATGTAGACTTCCGGGTGACCGAAGAACCAGAAAAGGTGCTGGAACAGAATCGGGTCGCCGCCGCCATCGGGAGCAAAGAAGGTCGTGCCGAAATTGCGGTCGGTGAGCAGCATGGTGATGCCGCCGGCCAGAACCGGCAACGAGAGCAGCAGCAGGAAGGCGGTGATCAGCACCGACCAGGCAAACAGCGGCATCTTGTGCAGCGTCATGCCAGGCGCGCGCATGTTGAAGATGGTGGTGATGAAATTGATTGCGCCAAGGATCGACGACGCACCGGCGATGTGGATCGACAGGATCGCCAGATCCATGGCGGGTCCGGGCTGACCCGAGGTCGACAGCGGCGGATAGAGCGTCCAGCCGCCACCGACGCCGAAGGCACCCGGCGCACTCGGCACGAACATCGAGGTGAGCAGCAGGATGAAAGCCGGCGGCAGCAGCCAGAAGGAGATATTGTTCATGCGCGGGAACGCCATGTCTGGCGCGCCGATCATGATCGGCACCATCCAGTTGGCAAAACCGCCGATCAGCGCCGGCATGACCATGAAGAAGATCATGATCAGTGCGTGCGCGGTGGCGAAGGCATTGTACATGCTCTTGCCGCCGTCGATCGCGGCGTCACCGTTCATGCCGTAGACCATCTGCGCCAGGCCGCTGAAGATCTGGATGCCCGGCTCCTGCAACTCCATGCGGATGGCGACAGACAAGGCACCGCCGATGATGCCGGCCATGATCGCGAAGATCAGGTAGAGCGTACCGATGTCCTTGTGGTTGGTCGAATAAACCCAGCGCACCCAGCCGTGATAAGGCTTGTGATCGTGCCCGTCGTGAGCTGCAGCGTCTGCCATGTTCCGCTCCGTTCCCTGATCTTTTCTGGCCGCGGCATCAGTTGCCGGCGGCTGCTACCTTGTTTCGGCCGTCGACCTCGGCCATCAGCGTCTTGTTGGCGCCGGGCAGATCGGTCTTGGCTGCCGCCAACCAGGTCTTGAACTGCGCATCCGAGACGACGCGGATGGCAATCGGCATGAACGCATGGTCCTTGCCGCAGAGCTGCGAGCACTGACCGTAGTAGAGGCCTTCCTTCTCCGCCTTGAACCAGGTCTCGTTGGTGCGGCCCGGAATGGCGTCGATCTTGATGCCGAACGACGGCATGGCGAAGGAGTGGATGACGTCGGTCGCGGTGACAAGCACGCGGGTCATGGTGTTGACCGGCACCACCATCTCGTTGTCAACGGCCAGTAGGCGCGGATATTCCTTGCGGTCCTCCTTGCCGGCGGCAGCGCGATCACCGTCCTGCAGGATGGCGGAGTTGAAGGAGAGCGTGTTCTCGGTCTGGTACTCGTAATCCCAGTTCCACTGGTTGCCGGTCGCCTTGACGGTCAGCTTTGCTTCTTCCGGCGGCGTATATTGCGCGGTCAGCAGCTGGAACGAGGGAATGGCGAGGCAAAGCAGGATGACGACCGGGCCGACAGTCCAGATCACCTCGATCAGCGTGTTGTGGCTGGTCTTGGATGGGACCGGGTTCGCACTGGCGCGGAATCTCACGATGCAATAGGCGAGGAGAAGCAGCACCAGGATGGTGATCGGGACGATGAACCACATCGTGTAGTTTCCGAACCACTCGATCTGCCGCATCATGTCGGTCGCAGGTGTCTGAAAGGTTGTCTCCCAGTCCTTGGGCTGGTCGGCACGGGCGGATGTGCCGGCGAAAAACGTGATAGCGGCACAAGCACTTAGAAGCTTGGCACCTGCTAGAAACTTGGCGCTTGCCAGGAAATTTCTCATCGCCCTCATCGTCTCCCAGTTTCTCGCGGCGGTATCCACGAGAATAACGAACAATGCCGGGACGGGAATCCCGACAGTCTCAAGCTGGTTCAAACCATACTCTTTTTCCCTCTGCAAGAAAGGAGCGGGCGAAACCGTGCGGCATTTTTGCGCGCGAGACCGGATGCGCCTTTGAAGGCGGCGGCGGCGGCGCCGAATCGCCTATGTTGGGCCAACGGTAGCATTCCTGCGGACCGCTCGTGCCGGGCGTCGCAATTCGGGCGAAATTGGCAGGGAAAAGCGCCGCATTGGCCTTTTCGGGGCAGACCGGGTGCGGTCCCGTCCTTTACTTGGCTTTGGCGCGGCTTAAAGTGCCGTGATTCGCAATGGAGCCGTCATGACCCCTTGGCTTTCGAGAAACTCTCGGTTTTCGAGAAACTGGGCGAAGGTCATCTTTCTCGCCGCCCTGTCTGGTATCGGCATGTCCGGCACGGCCAACGCCGCGCAACCGAGCGGCACGGTGCGCTCGACGCATGGCGCGTGGTCGATCATCTGCGACACCCCGGCAGGCGCGACCTCGGAACAATGCGTGATGATGCAGAACGTCGTCGCCGAGGATCGTCCGGAGATGGGGCTGTCGGTCGTCGTGCTGCGCACCGCCGATAACAAGGCGGAGATCCTGCGCGTGCTGGCACCGCTCGGCGTACTTTTGCCCAACGGGCTCGGCCTCAATGTCGACGGCAAGGATATCGGCCGCGCCTATTTCGTACGCTGCTTCCAGGACGGCTGCTATGCCGAGGTCATTCTCGAAAAGCCGCTGCTCGACACGCTGAAGACCGGCACGTCGGCCACCTTCATCGTTTTCCAGACTCCGGAAGAAGGCATCGGCATCCCGGTCGATCTCAAGGGGTTCGCCGACGGTTTTGCCGCCCTGCCCTGACAGGCTGGTGCTTGCTGGAAACCTTTCTAACTGGAATTCGATGGCCAGCGACCTCAAGGACTTCATCCACCAAAAGTGACGTCGACCGACCTGTCGGCGAGCGCATTTGTCTTCGCAATGCGACGGGACGATTGTCTCGACGCGCCTTCGCGCCTACATCGGGGCAAAGACCCATTCCTCCTGTGAACGGACGCACCATGAACAGCCTGATCGGCCAATTCGACATTTCAGACGATCGCATCAAGCAAATCGTCGCTGAGACCATCAACGGCGCCGACGACGGCGAGCTGTTTCTCGAATACAGCGAAAGCGAAGCGCTGATGTTCGACAATGGCCGGCTGAAGACCGCCAATTTCAACACCGACCAGGGGTTTGGTCTGCGTGCCGTCGCCGGCGAAGCCAGCGGTTACGCGCATTCCAGCGATCTTTCCGAGGCCTCGCTGCTGCGCGCGGCCGACGCCGTTTCAACCGTCAAGGGCGGCTATTCCGGCACGCTTGCCGCCGCACCCGCCCGCACCAACCGCCATCTCTATGGCGAGGAGAACCCTATCCCCTCGCCTTCCTTCGAGACCAAGGCAAAGCTGCTGCAGGAGATCGACGCCTGGCTGCGCGCCGAGGATCCGCGCGTGCGCCAGGTTTCGGCCTCGCTTGCCGCCTCCTGGCAACATGTCGAGATCGTGCGCGCCGACGGCCAGGTGGTGCGCGATATCCGCCCGCTGGTCCGCATCAACGTCTCTGTCGTGGTCGGCAATGGCGACCGCCAGGAGAGCGGCTCCTACGGTATGGGTGGCCGCAAGGCCTTTGGCGAATTCCTGGTCGAAGACAGCTGGAAGCACGCCGCCAGGGAGGCGCTCCGGCAGGCCCTGGTCAACCTCGAGGCGATACCGGCGCCGGCCGGCACCTTCGACATCGTGCTGTCGAGCGGCTGGCCGGGCGTCATGCTGCACGAGGCCGTCGGTCATGGGCTTGAAGGCGACTTCAACCGCAAGAAGACCTCGGCCTTCGCCGGCCTGCTGGGCCAGCAGGTCGCCGCCAAGGGGGTGACCGTCGTCGATGACGGCACCATGCCCGAGCGGCGCGGCTCGCTCACCGTCGACGACGAAGGCACGCCTTCGGCCCGCAATGTGCTGATCGAGGACGGCAAACTGGTCGGCTACATGCAGGATCGTCAGAACGCCCGGCTGATGGGCATGAAGGCCACCGGTAACGGCCGGCGCGAAGGCTACGCGCACCAGCCGATGCCGCGCATGACCAACACCTATATGACGGCAGGCGACATGGAGCCGGACGAAATCATCGCCTCGGTCAAGAACGGCATCTATGCCGTGTCCTTCGGCGGTGGCCAGGTCGACATCACCTCGGGAAAATTCGTCTTCGGCTGCACCGAGGCCTACATGATCGAGAACGGCAAGGTGACGCAGCCGATCAAGGGCGCGATGCTGATCGGCAACGGGCCGGATGCCATGCACCGCGTTTCGATGATCGGCAACGATATGAAGCTCGACACCGGCATCGGCATGTGCGGCAAGGCCGGACAGGGCGTGCCTGTCGGCGTCGGCCAGCCGCATTTGCGCATGAACCAGATGACGGTGGGCGGCACGCGGGTCTGATGCGATGGCCACTGGAGAAAAGTCCGTTGCCACCAGTTCAACCGATGATCAGGTCACACGGCCTGTTCCGGTCTTTCCCTCAACGCGGCCAGAGGATGTGTTCGGGTCGCTGCCCAGCAGTGGCAAGCCGAAAACATTGAGAGAAATGGAAACGGGCGTGCTCGCGGAAGCAAGGCGTCGCCGAACCAGCGAATGATCTACCGTCGCCGTTTCGGCTTCTCCAGCAGCGCCACCGCCTCGACGTGCGGCGACCACAGGAACTGGTCGATCGGCGTCACGCTTTTCAAGGTGTAGCCGCCGTCGATGAGGATACGCAAATCCCGCGCGAGCGTCACCGGATTGCAGGATACCGCGGCGACGTACGGAACATCCGAGCGGGCGATCCGCTTCGACTGGTCCTCGGCGCCGGCGCGTGGCGGGTCGAACACCAGGCCGTCGAAACCATTCAATTCCTTGAACGTCAGCGGCCGGCGGAACAGGTCGCGGCGTTCAGCCGTCACCCGCTTCAGGCCGGTGGCGAAGCGTGACCCCCGGTCGAGCGCCGAAAGGGCTGCCGCATCACCCTCCACCGCGTGGACTTCGGATTTGGTCGCCAGCCGCAAGGCAAAGCTGCCGCAACCGGCGAAGAGATCCGCCACCTTCTTGGCACGCTTAAGATGTCCACCGACGATACCGGCCATCGCCTGCTCTGCGGCTTCGGTTGCCTGCAGGAAGGCGCCCGGCGGAATGGCGACGGCAACGTCGCCGAACATGACCGTCGGTTTTTTCGGCTCTATGATGATCTCGTCGTCGATCGAAAGCCGCGCAAATCCCTGGGCCATGACGAAATTGGAAGCGACCCGACGCTGGTTCTCGCCCAGTTTGCCTGATTCATAGACGGCGACATCGAGGCCTGAACCGGTCACGGTGACCGTCATGCGGAACGATTTGGAGGTGGCACAGACCAATTCGGCGAGTGCCTTCAAGCGATCAAGCGCGGCGACGATCTGCGGCACCGAGATCGGGCATTCCTCGATGGAGATGATCTCCGGCGACAGATGGCGATGGAAGCCGAGCAGCATGCCTGTGTCCGTGCGCCGGGCGGCAAGCACCACACGGCGGCGCGTGTGCGGCGCGCAGGCGACCAGTTCGCCGATCTCGCAATCGATGGCCTTACCCTTCAAGGCATGCACCACCTTTTCGCGTTTCCACTGGCGATAGGCTTCGGCTTCGAAATGCTGGAGGGCGCAGCCGCCGCATTCGGTGAAATGGCGGCAGGCGGGATCGATGCGCAACGGCGAGGCTTCCAGCACCGCCATCAGCATGGCGCGATCCCTTTCGCGCGAAGCGGTGACCGTTTCGCCGGGCAATGTGAAGGGGATGAACAGATCGCCTGTCTCGGTCTCGGCGATGCCGTCCCCCAGCGCGCCAAGTTTGCTGATGGTGAAGCGCGCGCTCATCGATCCTTGATCCCACCGAGCAGGAATTCGCGATTGCCGTCGCCGCCCTCGATCGGTGACAGATGCAGCCCCAGCGCCCGCCAACCGGGGACGGCATCGAGCCAATCCTGCAACAGGCCGGCGACACGGGAGGCGTCGTAGGGATCTTTCAACAGACCACCCTTGCCGATCGCTTCGCGACCAGCCTCGAATTGGGGCTTGACCAGAAACATGGCCTTGGCGCCAGCCTTCGCAAGGCCAAGCGCCGGCGGCATCGCCAGTTTCAGCGAGATGAAGCTGACATCGGAGACAATGAAATCCGGTATACGACCGCCAAGATCGGCGGCGGTGAGATCGCGGGCGTTCAGGCCTTCGATCACCGTCACACGCGGGTCTCCCCCGACATCAGGGTGCACCTGACCATGCCCGACATCGATGGCGGTGACATGAGCAGCGCCGCGCTCCAGCAGGACCTGGGTAAAGCCGCCTGTCGAGGCGCCGATGTCGAGTGCCTCACAGCCGGCGGGATCGAGGCCGAAATGGTCGAGCCCGCCGATCAGCTTGAGCGCCGCGCGCGACACATAGCCTTGCGCCGGGTCGTCGATGGCGATGAGACATTGCGGCGAAACGCTCTGACCAGGCTTGCGGGCAAGGACGCCGTCGACAGTCACCGTGCCGCGTTCGACCGCGTCGCGGGCACGCGAGCGGCTGGCAAACAGCCCGCGCTGGACGAGCAGGTCGTCAAGCCGCTGGCGGGCGCTGGCTGGCAGAGGCGAATTCATCGGCCTTCATGGCGAAAGCCGACGACGATGGCAAGGGCACTGCCCGGCATTGACAGGGCGGAATCATGAATCGTTAACGCTCTGGTAACCAAGCGGGATTCTGTTGGCCGGGAAGGAGACCGGCGATGGACGCAAGC
>NZ_JAMYUW010000054.1:0-37349 GCF_040323315.1 Mesorhizobium sp. M0047
CGGTCGGCTCATTTGTCCCGGTACAGCCATGGTAAGCCTAACTCGAGCGGCGCAAGAACTGGATTTATAATTGCCGGGCCTGGGTCCCTCGCCCCCTTGACTTGGGGGAGTGGGGGCGGCGACGCGGCCGGAGCGGGGGCTTCGTAGGGCGGATGCTTTGTGAAAACTTGGCACTTCGGCGCCAATTCCCTCTCCGTCTCGGGTTCGCCGAGCCACCTCTCCCCACATTCGTGGGGCGAGGAACCCAAGTTCTTCCAGGCCTCAAGCCGCCACCAGCCGCCGTGCGAGTCCATCCCTGATATACCGCGCGAATTCCTGCGCCGCCGGCCCTACCCCATGCCTCGGCAAATGCAGATTGATCGAAAAATTCGGCAGCGGCGGCAGCCCGGACTCCGATGGCAATATGTCGAGATCGGCCGGCACCGTGGAGGCAAGCCAGGTAGTGACCGCGAGGTCGGAACGCACTGTCGCCGTCGTCGCGTCGATGTTGCCGTTTTCGAACACGGTGCGCCATTCCAGCCCATGCTCGCCGAGCGCCGCCAGCACCGCCGGACGGAAGGCGCAGGTGTCGGCGACGATCGAGACCGGCAGCGGCCGCTTGGCACGGGCAACACCGCCCTTGGCGCCGACCCAGACCAGCCGGTCGATGACAAGGCATTCGCCCGCCGACGGGCCGACGCGTTCCTCGATCACCGCGAGGTCGATGGTCCCGGCCGCAAGGGCAGCGGCCAACTCGGGCGACGAAGCGCAGACCAGCGATATTTCGACCTGCGGATAGGTCTCGGCATATGTCTTCAGCACCGGTGCCAGCAAGGTGCCGACAAGGTCGTAAGGCACGCCGAGCCGCACCTGGCCAGCAACCGGAGTGCCCGCCATTTCGGCCCAGATTTCGTCATTGAGGCCAAGCAGGCGCTTGCCCTTGCCGAGCAGCTGTTCGCCGGCGCGCGTCAGCCGCAAGCCGCGCCTGTCGCGCTCGAACAGGCTTGAGCCGAGCGCCTCCTCCAACCGCTTGACCTGCTGGCTGACGGCACCTTGCGTCAGGTGCAGTGCGTTGGCAGCCGCCGTCATGCTGGCCTTGTCGGCGACGGTGATGAAGGTGCGGATCAGCGCCATGTCGAGATTTCGGATCATGGCATGCATTATGGCTGCTAATGCTAACCATGGCAAACATTGCATTTACTGAAGCTAGCTCTCCGCTACGATCGCTACCTCTCAGAGGAAACCACATGCTCGAGCCCGTCATCCCGCTCATCCTGTTTGCGATCGTTGCCACCACAACGCCCGGCATCGCCACGACCTTGTCGACGGCGTCCGGCGCGCAGTTCGGCTTTCGCCGTTCCGTGCCTTTGCTGGTCGGCAGCGCCGCCGGCCTCGCCACCGTGACCGGCGCGACCGCCGCCGGGCTCGCCGGGCTGCTGCTTGCCGTGCCCTCGCTGCAACTGGCGATGAAGGTCATCGGCTCGCTTTATCTCGTCTGGCTGGCGATCAAGATCGGCCGCAGCGGACCGCCCAATCTGGATGTGACCATGGCCAGACCGAACAGCTTTCTCGGCGGCGCCGGCATTCAATGGATGAACCCGAAAGGCTGGGCGATGGGATTGGGTGCCGCAGCCTCGTTCGCGGCGCTGGCCAGCGGGCCGATGCAGCTTGCGCTGCTGCTCGGCGTCACCTTCGGCCTCGCCGCCGCCGCCTCGCTCTCGCTGTGGTGCGTGGCCGGCATGCTGCTTGCCCGGCTGCTCAAGACCGAGCGGCAATGGCGCGCGCTCAACATCGTGCTGGCGCTGGTGCTTGCCGCATCGATCATCCCGATGTGGCGGACGGCGTAAAACGCTCAAGCCAAAATCCGCGCCAGCACCCCCACCCGGACCTACGGTCCGACCTCCCCACAAGGGGGAGGTAGGGAGCGCAGCTTTTTCGCATCCCCACAAGACCATTGTCGCACGGGCGGACGAGGCGCTTCCTCACCCTCCCCCTTGTGGGGAGGGTCGCTGCGGAGCAGCGGGGTGGGGGACCTGGTTCGCAAGCGAACCAGCCTTGCCAGCTCAAGCCGCGTAGCGCGCGGCCGGCTTGTTGGCGTGCAGGCTGCCGAAGAAGACTTGCCGGGCGCCGAGGAAAGTGTCCAGCTTGGCCGGATCGGCAAGTCCCGGCACGGTGACGGCTTCGCCCCTGGCCAGGCCGACAAGTGCTGCATCGACCAGATTGTCGGCGCTCATGACGATCTCTTGCGGGACGCTGTCGATATCGCTGCCGGCAATCTCCCAGAAATCGGTCCGGGTCGCGCCCGGCAACACGACCTGCACCTTCACCTGGGTGTCAGCGACCTCACGCTGCAGGGCCTCGGTGAAGTTGACGACATACGCCTTGGTGCCACTGTAGATGCCGCCGAACGAGGTGTCATAGGCCAGCACCGATGCGATGTTGACGATGGCGCCGCGATTGCGTGCGATCAGGCCGGGCAACACGGCACGGGTCAGCCGCGTCAGGGCGACGACATTGACCTTGATCATGCGCTCGGCGATATCGGCGTCCGCCGTCGCCACCACTTGCGCACCGCCGAGGCCGGCATTGTTGACCAGCAGCGTCACGCTGTCATCGGCTGATATCGCCTGCTCGACGCGGCGCAGGTCATTGTCGTTGGCCAGATCCGCGCTGATCACGCTGACCTTGCGGTCATAGGCATTTCGTAGCTTCTCCGCCAGGTCCTCGAGCCGGTCTGCGCGCCGCGCCACCAGCACCAAGTCATAGCCCTGCCCCGCCAGCCGGTCCGCATAGACCGCGCCGATGCCCGCCGAAGCACCGGTGACGACCGCCGTGCCCTTGTTGCTCTGTCCACTCACTGTCTTGCTCCTTCTTCGAACTGCTTTGCTTCGTTTCGACCTCGCCGCCGGCCCCGAGAGATCACCCTCGCCTTGCAGGCAAAGCCATTTGATTCATTTAGTGGCATATGCCACCATCACGCAAATAGGCATATGCCACTATCTTGTCAATGATCGGAATGGGGATTATTTGAGACGTGGCGGCCGGGCATTATTCGCCGGCGCCAAGGACACAGTATGTCGAAGGATACCCTGCCCGGCCTGACGCTCTGCAACAACGCCGCGCTGCGCCGTGCGGCGCGCAAGCTCGGCCAGTTCTATGATGATGTGATGGCGCCTTCGGGCCTGAAGGCCACGCAGCAGGGCCTGCTCTACCAGATTCATATCGGCGATGAGCCAGCGATGGGCGCTATTGCGGCCTCGCTGATCATGGACTTGTCGGCACTCGGCCATACGCTGAAGCCGCTGATCCGCGACGGTTATGTCGAGACCTTCGCCGACCCGGCGGACCGCCGCATCAAGCGCGTACGGTTGACGCCAAAAGGCCTAGTCAAGCTGGATGAGGCGATGAAGCTGTGGCAAATTGCCCAGCAGCGTTTCGAGGACGTGGCCGGCAAGGACAAGGCGGAAAGGCTGCGCGCGGCTCTGGATGAGATCGCCGCGCTCGATTTCGACCTGCCGCCGGCCAGTTGAGCCGGCCGTACTACTCAGCCGGCATTGCGACCGTCCTGGCCGCCCAGCTGCCGGCCAGCAGGATGCCGAGCCCGACGATCGGGAAGGCTGCGGCGACAAGGCCGAGATCGGCCGGCGCGCCGTAGCGCAGCACGACGCCGCCGACCACGGCACCCAACGCGACGCCCAGGTAGAGCGACGAGGCGTTAAGCGACAGCACGATCGGGGCAGCATCGGGCGCCAGCTTGATGATGCGGCTCGCCTGCGCCGGTGGGAACGCCCAGCCGACTATGCCCCACGGCACCATCATCGCCATCAGCGCCGGCCCGGCAATATGGTGCGGCAGGAAGGTCGGGATGACCGACAGCAGGACCAGCATGCCGGCACTCAGCGCCAACGACCAACCGACGGTGCGGGTCGCGCCGAACCGGTCGGCTGCCTGGCCGCCGCCAATGTTGCCGATGACGGCGCCGACGCCGAAGGCGAGCAGCATGCCGGGCAGCGCGATCTGGCTGAGCCCGCCGCCCTCGATGGCGAGCGGCGCGACAAAGGCAAAGACGGTGAAGGCGCCGATCAGCGCCAGCACTGTCGTCAACAGGATCGGCATCACGCCGGGACGCAGCGCGGCAGCCAGCCTGCGCTTCAAGGGCAGCCTGGTGCCAACGATACCCTGCGGCAGCCGATACCACAGAATCG
The DNA here is from genome assembly GCF_040323315.1 of Mesorhizobium sp. M0047. Lineage (NCBI taxonomy): Bacteria > Pseudomonadati > Pseudomonadota > Alphaproteobacteria > Hyphomicrobiales > Phyllobacteriaceae > Mesorhizobium > Mesorhizobium sp. M0047. Next base: position 4,185 of record NZ_JAMYUW010000054.1, read on the forward strand.
CGCCCGCAAGCGCGCCAAGGCCGGCGATGGCAAAGAAGGTGCCGCGCCAGCCGGCAATGGTGGCAACGAGCGCGCCGAGCGGCGCGCCGACGGCGACGGCCACCGTGGTGCCGCCGACGACGACGGCGATGGCACGCGCCCGGTGATGGTCATCGACCAACGCCACCGCCGTGCCTTGCGCGGTCGCCGCGAACAGGCCCGACGACAGCGCCATTACGACACGCGCGATCAACAGCAGTTCGAAGGAGGAGCTCAAGGCGGCGGCGATGTTGCCGAGCACGAAGAACACCAGCGTCCACAGGATGACGCGGCGCCGGTCCCATTCGCCAGTCAGCGTCGCCAGGATCGGCGTGCCGACCGCATAGGCGAGCGCAAAGGCGGTGATCAGCGTGCCGGCCAGCGGGATGGAGATGCCGGCATCCGCCGCGATGTCGGGCAGAAGGCTGGAGATGACGAAGCCTTCGGTCGAGATGGTGAACGATCCGAGTGCAAGCCAGAAGAGGCGCTTGTCCATGGGGCGAAGTCCTTAGTTCAACAGTTATTGAACAATTGGACAGGAAAGGGCATGATGTCAATGAAGCGAAGGAAAATTAGCTGACCCCTCCTGACAGCCCTGTGTCAGCATGGATTACGCACAACAGTGTGGACAGCTACGGCGGGATGGATGCGTTGAAATCGGCCGAAACTGCGCTTAGTTTCCAGCCATGACCTTGCCACACCCCAATACGGACCAGATCAGCCTGCCCATCGTGCTCGGCGTGCTCGGCGACCCGACCCGGCTCGCCATTGTGCGCTATCTCGCCAGCAAGGAAGGCGTGCCGCTGAACTGCAGCCGGTTCCTCGATCTCGGCTCGAAGACCAATCTGAGCTACCACCTCGCCAAACTGCGCGAGGCCGGCGTCACCCGCGCCGAAGTGGTTGGCACCAACCGCATGATCACGCTGCGCCGCGCCGATCTCGACGCCCGCTTCCCCGGTCTGCTCGACAGTGTCATCGCCGCCGCCGGCGACGATCCGGCGCTGCCGGTGGTTGGTGCCCACGACATCGACGTGCCGGCGTAAGCCTCCAAAGCTCGGTTGTCTGCAAGGCCTGCCTTCCCGCTCGTCAACCCACGGAGCCGCCAAAAATGCGCATTGCCGTCCTCGCCGATATCCATGGCAATGTGCTGGCATTGGACGCCGTTCTTGAGGATCTGCGCCAGCGCGGCGGCGCGGACCTGACCGTCAATCTCGGCGACAGCGTTTCTGGCCCGCTATGGCCGCGCGAGACGTTTGCGCGGCTGGAGGCGCTCAACCTGCCGACGGTGCGCGGCAACCACGATCGCCGCGTCGCCGCCGACCCGGCCGATGAGACCATGTGGGCCTCCGATGTCTATGCGCAGCAGCGGCTGACACAGGCGCAGCGCGAAGTCCTCTTCAAACAGCCGCTGACGCTGGAGATCGCGCCCGGCGTGATCGCCTTCCACGCCCGCCCGGACCACGACGAGAAATATCTCGCCGATACGATCGTCAATGGCCAGCTGGTGCGCGCTCCGCTGGCGGCGATCCGGCGCCGGCTGAAGCCGCTCGATCCCGGCTGCCGCATCGCACTGTGCGGCCACAGCCACCGGGCGGAGCTGATCCGCATCCCCGATGGTCCGGTCATCTTCAATCCCGGAAGCATCGGCTGCCCCGCCTATGATGATGCGACACCGCCGGCGCATGTCTCCGAGCAAGGCTCGCCGCACGCCCGCTACGGCATCGTGACCTTGGGTGACGCAGGCCAGCCCGACCGTTTCGAAAACATCGCGGTCAGCTACGACCATGAGGCAGCGGCGCGCCAAGCCGAACAGGCCGACCGGCCGGAATGGGCCCACGCGCTCAGGACGGGGTTCATGCCAGACTGAGCGAAGCTCATGTCTGGCTGAACGCACTTGCGTTCATGCCACCAGGCTGAGCGAAGCTCATGCCTCAGGCTGAATGCACTTGCGTTCATGCCTGGCTGAACGCACTTGCGTTCATGCCGCCAGGCTGAACTGGTCGGGCTGGACCTCTGCCAGCACGGCCAGAACGCGATCGAATTTTCGGGCTTACATGGCGGCGCCTCGTCCCTTATAAAACCGGCCGGGTACGCGGCGGGTTCGACACGTCCCGGTATGATATCAGCGCACGGCCAAACGATGAGGCGCACAGTTACGCTCCGAACATCCCTGAATGCGCTGATTGTCGCTCCGCTGCTGATGGCGGCATGGCACGTCCTTGCCCCCACTATGGCCGAAGAAGCGCCGGATCTCGTCTTTTCCATCGTCACAGGACTGGCGCCGGACGATCTGCTCAATCTCCGCACCAAGCCATCGCCGGTCGGCAAGACCGAGACACGCCTGGCCAGTGGTGCACGCGTGAAAAATCTCGGTTGCAACGACATTGACGGCCATCAGTGGTGCAAGGTTGAAACCGACGATCCGAAGGCCAGCGGATGGGCGCCGGCGCGCTACCTCGTCCCCCTCAATCCGGCCCCCTATGTCGAAGGCGAGACAAAACCGGCGGATGCGCCGGTGGTCGCTTCCACTGGCGACGCGGCGGGCAAGCCGGAGGCCGGAGCCGCCGCTGAGGCTGCGGCCCAGCCGCCGCCCGACCTGGCGGCGCGGCTGGGGGGCACCGGTCCGGCAACTGAAAGCATGCCGAAAACCGCCACCGAAATCGGCCGCGCCGCGATGCAGGATGCCTATGGCCTGGCACTGGCGGCGGCCGAAACCTCGCCGGCAGGAGATGTCCAGGACGCCGCGGCGTCACAGCCGCCCGCTACTGCCCCCGACGAGATCCCCTGCGCCCGCTATGTCGGCCAGCCGATGCAGCGCTGCAAGGTCAGCGCCATGCGCACCGCCGACAAGGCCGACATCACGGTCACCTGGCCCGATGGCGGCACGCGCATCATCTCCTTCGTCGCCGGCAAGCCGGCCAGCTCCGACGCGCCCGGTGACTTCCGCTTCACCCGAGAAGGCAGCCTCAACATGATCCGCGTCGGGGTGTCGGAACGCTTCGAGATCACGGATCAGTTGGCGCTGGGGGATTAGGGATCAGGGATTGGGCAGTAGGGAATAGGCATTAGGCGCTTGAACGTCCCGTACTGCCTACTCCCCAATCCCTACTCCCTGCTCTCTCGCATTTTCGGGGTTACATCAGTCAAAACTCTTCCCTATAAGGCCCTCCTAGCCTGATACCAGAATCGCGAGCACAACCGGCCGGGTCTTCCCGTCCCGGTTTTTTGTGCAAGCCGCCCGCCGAACGGACCTGTGACATGCCAAGACGCACCGACATCAAGTCGATCCTGATCATCGGGGCCGGCCCCATCGTCATCGGCCAGGCCTGCGAGTTCGACTATTCAGGCACCCAGGCCTGCAAGGCGCTCAAGGAAGAGGGCTTCCGCGTCATCCTGGTCAATTCCAACCCGGCCACCATCATGACCGACCCGGAATTGGCCGACGCCACCTATATCGAGCCAATCACGCCTGAAGTGGTGGCCAAGATCATCGCCAAGGAGCGGCCCGACGCGCTGCTGCCGACCATGGGCGGCCAGACCGCGCTCAACACCGCTCTGTCGCTGCGCCGCATGGGCGTGCTGGAGCGCTACAATGTCGAGATGATCGGCGCCGACGCCACGGCCATCGACAAGGCCGAGGACCGCGCGCTGTTTCGCGAGGCGATGAAGAAGATCGGCTTGGAGACGCCGAAGTCGATGCTGGCCAACGCCACCGACGTCAAGAACACCGACCGCAAGACGCACGAGGCCGAGCGCGCCGCGCTGAAAGCCGAGAAGCCGGCCGATCTCGACGCCGCGCTCGATGCGCTGGAAACCCGCTGGAACCTCGGCGAAGGCGACCGCAAGCAGCGCTACATCAGTCATGGCATGGCGATTGCAGCCCAGGCGCTCGACCATGTCGGCCTGCCCGCCATCATCCGCCCATCCTTCACCATGGGCGGCACCGGCGGCGGCATCGCCTACAACCGCGCCGAATTCTACGAGATCGTCCAGTCCGGCCTCGATGCCTCGCCGACCACCGAAGTGCTGATCGAGGAAAGCGTGCTCGGCTGGAAGGAGTATGAGATGGAGGTCGTCCGCGACAAGGCGGACAATTGCATCATCGTCTGCTCGATCGAGAACATCGACCCGATGGGCGTGCACACCGGCGATTCGATCACCGTCGCCCCTGCCCTGACCTTGACCGACAAAGAATACCAGATGATGCGCAACGCCTCGATCGCGGTGCTGCGCGAGATCGGCGTCGAGACCGGCGGCTCCAACGTGCAGTTCGCCGTCAATCCTGCGGACGGAAGGCTGGTGGTGATCGAGATGAACCCGCGCGTCTCGCGCAGCTCCGCCTTGGCTTCGAAGGCGACCGGTTTCCCGATCGCCAAGATCGCGGCCAAGCTCGCCGTCGGCTACACGCTGGACGAGCTGGAGAACGACATCACCGGCGGCGCGACGCCAGCCTCGTTCGAACCCAGCATCGACTATGTCGTGACGAAAATCCCGCGCTTTGCGTTCGAAAAGTTCCCCGGCGCCGAGCCGGTGCTGACCACCGCGATGAAGTCGGTCGGCGAGGTCATGGCCATCGGCCGCACCTTCCAGGAATCGCTGCAGAAGGCGCTACGCGGCCTCGAAACCGGCCTCACCGGCCTCGACGAGATCGAGATCCCCGGCCTCGGTTACGGTGCCGCGACCGCCAACCATGCCGACGACCGCAATGCCATCCGCGCAGCACTCGGCACGCCGACGCCCGACCGGCTGCGCATGGTGGCGCAGGCGATCCGCATGGGCACCTCGCTGGAAGACGTGCACGCCATGTGCAAGATCGACCCGTGGTTCCTCGAGCAGATCGCCGGCATCCTGGCCATGGAGGCCCGCATCCGCGAGCACGGCATCCCCGAGGATGCCGTCAACCTGCGTATGCTGAAAGCGATGGGTTTTTCGGACGCCCGCCTGGCGTCGCTGACCCGAACCGACATCGAAGTGATCGAGAAGGCGCGTGAAAAGCTCGACGTTCATCCGGTCTACAAGCGCATCGACACCTGCGCGGCCGAGTTCGCCTCGCCCACCGCTTACATGTACTCGACCTATGAAGTGCCGTTTGCCGGCGCGCTCGCCAACGAGGCGCAGGTCTCGTCGCGCAAGAAAGTCGTCATCCTCGGTGGCGGACCCAACCGCATCGGCCAGGGCATCGAGTTCGACTATTGCTGCTGCCACGCGGCGTTTGCGCTGCGCGACGCCGGCTATGAAGCGATCATGATCAACTGCAACCCGGAGACGGTCTCGACCGACTACGACACCTCCGACCGGCTCTATTTCGAGCCGCTGACGGCGGAGGACGTGCTGGAGATCCTGCGCGCCGAGCAGGCGTCGGGCGAGCTGGTCGGCGTCATCGTCCAGTTCGGCGGCCAGACGCCGCTGAAGCTGGCGGATGCGCTGGAGAAGGCCGGCATCCCGATCCTCGGCACCTCGCCCGACATGATCGACCTCGCCGAAGACCGCGACCGCTTCCAGAAGCTGCTGCACAAGCTCGGCCTCAGCCAGCCGAAGAACGGCATCGCCTACTCGGTCGAGCAGGCCCGCCTCGTCGCCGGCGAGCTCGGCTTCCCCTTGGTGGTGCGCCCCTCCTATGTGCTCGGCGGCCGCGCCATGCAGATCATCCACAGCGAGGGCATGCTGCAAAGCTATTTGCTCGACACAGTGCCGGGCCTGGTGCCGGAGGACATCAAGCAGAAATACCCCAACGACAAGACCGGCCAGATCAACACGCTGCTGGGCAAGAACCCGCTGCTGTTCGACACCTATCTCTCCGGCGCCATCGAGGTCGATGTCGACTGCCTCTGCGACGGCAAGGACACCTTCGTCTCCGGCATATTGGAGCACATCGAGGAAGCCGGCATCCATTCGGGCGACAGTGCCTGCTCGCTGCCGGTGCACTCGCTGCCTTCGGACCTGGTCGACGAGCTGGAGCGGCAGACGGCCGCCCTTGCCCGTGCGCTCAATGTCGGCGGGTTGATGAACGTGCAGTACGCGATCAAGGACGGCACGGTCTATGTGCTGGAGGTCAACCCGCGTGCGTCGCGCACCGTGCCCTTCGTCGCCAAGACCATCGGCCGGCCGATTGCCAAGATCGCTGCCCGCATCATGGCCGGCGAGAGCCTGGAAGACGCTTTCGCCCATTACGGCGCCATGCCCGACCCCAGGAACCCTGGCCACATCGCGGTCAAGGAAGCCGTCTTCCCCTTCGCCCGCTTCCCCGGCGTCGACATCCTGCTCGGCCCGGAAATGCGCTCGACCGGCGAAGTCATGGGTCTCGACCGCGATTTTGCTCTCGCCTTCGCCAAGAGCCAGTTGGGCGCCGGTGTCGACCTGCCACGCTCCGGCACGCTGTTCGTCTCGGTGCGCGACGAGGACAAGAAAGGCATCCTGCCGGCGGTCAAGCGCCTCGCCGGCCTGGGCTTCAAGGTCATGGCGACCTCCGGCACTGCCCGCTTCCTCGCCGAAAACGGCGTCGTCGCCGAGAAAATAAACAAAGTGCTGGAAGGCCGCCCCCACATCGAAGACGCCATCCGCAACCGCCAGGTGCAGATCGTCTTCAACACGACGGACGGCCAGAAAGCGGTGTCGGACTCCAAGTCGCTGCGGCGTGCGACGCTGATGCAGAAGGTGCCGTACTACACGACGCTGTCGGGCGCGGCTGCGGTGGCTGAGGCGATTGCGGCGCTGAAGGCGGGGAGCCTCGAAGTGAGGCCGCTGCAGGAGTATTTTGCTTGAGGATTAGCCAATCTCCCTCCTTGTGGGGGAGATGGCCGGCAGGCCAGAGGGGGGTACTGTCCCGCCGGCGTGGCGGATCGACAACAGCCCGTTGCACTTAGCCCCCTTTAGAGTCATTCTCCTTCGTCAACTTTGGGAGGGGAAGAATGGCTAAGAAATCCGGAAGGATTGGGGAAGCAGATATTTCAAAAGATGTCTTGGCGATTATAGCTGCCGAACCTAATAGGGAGATTTCCACCACAGGATTGATTGCGAAGCTTCGGGACCGCATTCCGCTAAGCGCTGAAGATGAAGAGCAGCTCGAGGGTCGACAAGACGATCGATTCTCCCAGATCGTCCGAAACATCAAATCGCACAAGGACCAACCTGGAAACCTCATCTATGACGGGCATCTACAGAGTATCTATAGAGGGTTTAAGCGGCCCTAGAGAACTTCGCTTTATATCCCGGCTGAAACCATTTTAATTCAGTTTGCACTGGTGCACTCTTGTCCCAGACGAACCAAGCGTAGGCCGTGGTTCCGGAACCAGCTTGAACAGCGCCTGCTGGATAGAAGGTGATGCGCTCGCTAAACACCCAGACGCGCGCGGGCGGGCATTCAGCGAAGATCGTGTTCGCTCGATTTGCCCCTTCCAGAAAAGCTAGCCTCAAAAGCAGTGCGAACTTATTGCGCGCCAGTTTCACACCGGAGCGCACGAAACTTTCTGCGCTATTGTAAGGAGGATTGGTCACGATGTTGTCTGCCGGTGTGCGGGCTATGTTGAAGTCAATCCCAGCTTCACCGAAGCCACGATTAAATAGATCGGAACTTCGAACTGGATTGTCACGGCTCTCCAGAACCCGAGACATTGCGCCGTCGCCGCAGGCGCACTCCCATATCTCGCCAGAGAATTTTTCATTTTCCATCAAGGCATGCGTCGCCCAAGCGGGCGTTGGGAAGTAGTCAGGACCTGCGAGATCAGCAAACCGCTTCATTGTCGGCTTGAAGCCGCCGTTGAGGTTATAAGTCGCGTCCATATGATTCGACTCCGCCAGAGCAGAAACTATAACAGAATCATATGGTTAAATAAATCTTAAGGCGATGTGGCGAATTGACTCAGGCGCTTAGCGCGGCAGGCCGAGGACGCGTTATATTCCAGCGCAATATTGTCTGATCCAGTCAGGACTCGTTAACCATGACTCACGCGGTCGAGTAGCACTTTTGGGCCCCAAAGGCGCTACTGCGCGTAGCAACACTCATGCCAACCTGATTTTCCGTAAATTACTTGGGGACTCATTAACCATGACTCGAGTCCGATTTTCTCTTGTAAGAGTCCAAGACTTCTGATAGTTTGGCTTCATGGTCTCGTTAAGCGAATTCCTTTCCCCTCGGTATAGAACGCTCAAAAGAGCGCTGGAGGAAACACGTCGCCAGCTTGCCTCTATTGAAGATGAAATTAGACAGATCGAATCAGCGGCAGCAGCAGCAAATATAAAAATTGACGACTCCGCAGGGGCAGATCAAAAAAAAATAACACCGGCGTCGGCAGATGAGAACGCGCCGAGAACAATGAAAGATGCCGCAATTGAAGCTCTAAGAGGAGCAACTGGCGGAATGACAACGGTAGATATACTTGAAATTGTTAATGATAAACTTGGAACAATTTACCCAAGATCGAGTCTTAGCCCACAGCTATCTCGGTTGAAAGGTGATGGCATCATCTACAGAAAGGATGGACGCTGGATATTGACGCACGACCCAAATCTGCCGGATGCGTCCTGAGTATCCAACGACTGTGAGAAAGACAACCATACAAGACGGTGGTTCCTCACCGCCTTGTATGGCCATATAGAGACGTAGTGTAGTGGAAGCACGCCTGAGGTTTACGAAGCGGTCGCAGCCCGCCCCAGGTGGTGGAGGTTCTAATCCTCCCGTCTTTTCCATACGGCGATGCATCAACGACGTCAAATCTAAGAGATGTTAGCAAAAAGGACGCCCCTCACGCCACAGCCACACACTCGATCTCGATGTCAAACTCCATCGGCCAAGACGCCACCGGCACGAAGCTGCGCGCCGGCGGGTTGACGGTGAAGTACTTCGCGTAAACCCGGTTGATGGCGTTGTAGAAGCCCGAATTGACGGCGTAGATGCGCACCATCACCACGTTGTCCAGCGAAGTGCCGGCCGCTTCCAGGCAATGTTTCAGCGCCTTCAGCGACGCCTCGGTCTGCGTTTCGATGTCGCCGCGCACCATCTCGCCGGTCACCATGTCCACCGGCGGCGTCGCCGAGATGAACACGAAGCCGTTGGCCTTGACCGCTGTCGAACAGGGAAGGCCGAGCGCCCGCACCTTGTCCGACATGACCGGCACTTCGATGATTTCTTTCTTCATGGTGGTTCTCCTCCCCTTTGTTGGACAGGTTGGCGCAAAGGCCCCCTCACCCAGCCTCCGCTTCGCTCGGCTGACCTCTCCCCGAGGGGAGAGGAGACTTGCAACGTCGGCGCCTTCCTCTTCTCCCCAGCGGGGAGAAGGTGGCCGCGCAGCGGTCGGATGAGGGGGTCTTTTGCGTGAACCTCTGATTTCAGGGAGCTTGTCCCGGCACTGGCGGAACGCCAGCGCCGACGCATGGTCCAGGCCTCAACCCGTCGCCACGCACTCGATCTCGATATCGAACTCCATCGGCCACGACGCCACCGGCACGAAGGTCCGCGATGGCGGGTTTTCGGGAAAATGCCTGGCATAGACGCGGTTGATGGCGTTGTAGAAGCCGGAATTGACGGCGTAGATGCGCACCATCACCACATTGTCCAGCGAGGTGCCCGCCGCTTCCAGGCAGTGTTTCAGCGCCTTCAGCGACGCCTCGGTCTGGGTTTCGATGTCGCCCTTGACCAGCCTGCCGGTCGCGATGTCGAGCGGCGGCGTGCCGGACACGAAGACCAGCCCCGCGGCCCTGGTCACCAGCGACAGCGGCACGCCCAGACTGCGCACGGCCGCCGACAGCACCGGCACTTCGATGATTTCCTTCTTCATGGCAATCCTCCCTGAGTTTGCAGGAGCTTATCCTGGCACGGGCGGAACGCCAGCGCCGTTCTTCCCTTCTCCCCCTGGGGGAGAAGGAAGATGCGGCGCTAGAGAAAACCGATGAACCGTCCGGCGAAAAGCACTGAGGTCCACAGCAGAATCGAAAGCACGGCCAGAGCGGTCCCACCTGCCGGTTCGTCGCTGCCTGTAGCGCGGCAAAAGCGCAGGAAGGCGAGCAGGTTGACGCCGGCAACAAGGATGAGTGTCATCTTGGCCAGGAAGATCGGCATCGCCGCATAGATGCTAGCCCTCACTGAAAACAGCAGCGAGCCTGTGACGAGCGCACCCGCGAACGCCGCCAATGCAATGCGGCGCAGCAGCGCGACGAACGCCGCGTGCGGCAGCGAGCGGAAGGCGCCGCAGATCCTGAGGTCCATCAGAACGACGCTGGTCAGCAGCGCGCCGATCGACATGATGTGGAGCGCATTGACCACGGGGTAGGCAACGAAGGAGGCCTTCAGCCAGCGCGCGAAGGCAAGTTGCTCGATACCGGCTAGGAACTCCGCCATCTAGGCCGGTGGCACACGCTCTGGATGGACAACGTATGTCTCGCCATTGACGATGATGCGCACCGCCTTCATGCGCTTTTCGGTCCCCTCGAGCGAGCGGTTGCCGATCGCGGTCACTTCGTCGCCGACCTTGGCAACGTCCTCCGTGAAGCCGGCGGCGATCGTGCGGGATGCCGGCGCCAGCTCCACCCGCCAGGCCTCTCCCTTTGCGTCGACATCCAGCGTGGCATGCGGATTGCCGATATAGATGGCCGTGATCTTGCCCCTGAGTTCGAAAAACCCATCCTGCGTCCACGACCAGCCATGATGGGCATAGGCTGCGGTGCCGGCGGCGAGGATCACGGTCGCCGTCAGCGCGACGCCGCGAATTGCGTTGAAAGGTGACTGCATCGCTGGTCTCCTCGGTTCATTCAGCAGGCAATCGAGAGTAGGACACGGCACGGCAAGGTCAAATCACATCGGGAAAGGCCGGTGCCGCCAGGGCCAGCTTGTGGTGCTTGGTTTTGCCAGACGGGCTGGCATCCACCGCAGCACTCTACGGCTCCGCCGTAGAGCGCGGACTTGAACGCCTTCAACCCTGGTGCGCGACCGCCAGTTCCTTCACGTGCCTTTCGTGCATCTTCAGCGTCGGCAGCGTCTTCTTGGCGAATTCCTTCATCGCCGGCTCGTCGCCCGACTTTGCATAGGCGCTGAACAGCGCGACGGCTTCCTTGTGGGCGTTGGTCTGCATCTCGATGTATTTCGCCTGGAACTGACCGCCGCTGGCGCCCTTGAGCTCATCGAGCATCTTCTGCTCCTTGGGCTGCAGTGCCGGACCGGAAGGTGCCGTGGCCGAGGTTGTCTGGCCGAGGCTGAGAGCCGTCTTGAAATCCTCGCCGGCCTTGGTGTGATCGGCGATCATCTGCTTGGCGAATGCCTTGACATCGGCGTCGGTAGCCTGCTGCTCGGCGAGCTTGCTGGACTGGATCTCGAACTCATTGGCGCTTGGCACCATTTTGATGAAGGTCGAAGTGTCGACCTTGGTCGTGGCGACAAGCGGCGTCGACTGGGCAAAGGCGGGCGCGCCGCCCAGCAATGCCGCGGCGGTAAGGACAAGAAGGGTCTTCATGGCATGTCTCCGGGTTTGAACTATCCCTCGGACATTCCAACGCGGTAAAAGCGACGAGGTTGCGCGAACATCTTTTCTCGCCAAACGACGGCACCTCAATGGCAGCACGCCTCGCCATATTGCAGCTGTTCGTGCCAGTTCGGCCGGCCTTCCGGCGTGAAATCCATCAGGTTCCACAGGATCTCGCAGGTGCCGATGGCGCGTGGGTCCTGGCCGGGCTCCGGTGCCGCGAAGCCGAGCTCGGAAGACCAGAAATGGCGGATGCCATCCGCATCGCGATGAAACACCGACAGCAGCGGGATCTGCGCGCCGTCGGCATTCTCGGCATTGTAGTCGCGCTTGAAGCTGTTGGAAGCCGAAGACACCAGCCGCATGTTGCGCCAGCCCCGGTCGCGGCCGAGCGTGACCAGGTTTTCGAGCGCGGTCTTTGCGACCACCGCGAAATTGAAGCCGGCCGCCTCGAGATGCCCGACCGCGCCGTCGAACTGGTCGAGCAGCGCCGTGCAGGACGGACATGGCTGGTCCTGTCGCGCAAGCTTCGCCGTGCCGCCGCTCGCGGCCACGTCCCGCGTCTCCTGCGGGTGGCGCGGAAACATCATGTTGTAGAGGATCAAGCTGTCCTTGCCGGGCGCGAACAGCTCCGACAGTTTCACCTTTGCGGACTTGCCTTCGGTGTCCAGCCCGTCGAACTCATAGTCCTGGCGGATCAGTCCGCCCGGCGGCAGCGCCCGCCGTGCCTCGGCCACGTCCTCCATGGCGCGGCGCAGCACGATTTCCTTCCGCAGCAGTTTTTCACGCGCGGTGCGGTATCTGGCGGATTCGTTGGGAAAGGTGATCATGATCGTCTCCTTGGATCGTCGCGCCGGCGTCCCGGCACGGTTGTTCTGCGACCCAAGGACGTTTCGCGGCGGCCGGTGCCGACATTTGCGCAGGAGCGCGGCGACGAAGCCTTCCCGAAAAGATTGGACCGACGCTACCGCGCTGCCGGCACCGGGCAGTCGGTGTCGGCATCCTTGCAATTGAGGTAGCCTTGCAGGTCCTTCAGCCTGTTGTTGGTGAGGGACGCCTGGCAGGAGGCCACGACCATCGGATACATGCTGCCCGCATCGGCAGGCGGACCGCCCTGGAAATTGCATTCGGCGTCACGGAAAGCGACCCAGGCGCGCTGCGCATCGACCAGCAGCCTCTTCGCCGCCGCATTGTCCTTCAGCCTGCCCTCGATCTGCCTGTAGGCGTCGTTGAGCTTCTTGTCGGCCGCGTCGAATGCCTTGCCGGCGCACGCGTTCATGGTCGCCTGGTCCTGCGCATTGGCGCAGTCGTCGGCGGCCCGCGCGGTGCCGGCATAGGGCGGAACGGCAAGTATCAGGGTGGCAAGGCTGGAGAGCAGAAACCGCATCATGTTTCCTCCGGTTCAGCAACGCCCCACGCAAGGCGAAGCTTAGCAACCGGCCGAGTGCAGGCAAGATGCGGCCTGCCGCGTTGGTGGACAGTTCCTTTACTTGCCCGGTTCTCGCGGCAGCGCGGCAAGACGCCCCGCAGGATGACAGCGGCCTCACCCCTTGACGCCACCGGCGGTGAGACCGGAGACGATCTTGCGCTGGAAGATCAGGACCAGCACCACCAGCGGCACCGTGACGATCACCGATGCGGCCATGATGTTGCCCCACGGGATCTCGAACTGCGAGTTGCCGGAGAGCAGCGCGATCGCCACCGGCACGGTCCGCTGCGCGTTGTTGGAGGTGAATGTCAGGGCAAACAGGAACTCGTTCCACGCGCCGATGAAGGCCAGCAGCCCGGTGGTCGCCAGCGCCGGCCACATCAGCGGCAGGAAGACCCGCGTGATGATGATCCACGGCGTCGCGCCGTCGAGGATCGCCGCCTCCTCGACCTCGACCGGCAGGTCGCGAACGAAGGTGGTGAGCACCCAGACGGTGAAGGGCAAGGTAAAGATCATGTAGGAGAAGATCAGCGCGAACAGCGAATTGTAGAGGCCGAACATGCGGACCAGTTCGAACAGCCCGGCCAGCAGCGCCACCTGCGGGAACATCGAGACCGACAGGATGGTGAACAGCAGGGCCGAGCGGCCGCGAAAGCGGATGCGTGCCAGCGCATAGGCTGATGTGACGCCGAGCAACAGCGACAGCGCGACGACCGCGCCTGAGACGAACAGCGAATTTACGAGATTGCGCACGAAGCTGCCCTCGGTCAGCACATTCCGGTAGTTGGCAAGACTGACCGTCGTCGGCCACAGATCGGCTCGGAACAGATCGGTGCCCGATTTCAGGCTGGTGACGATGGCGTAGTAGAACGGGAACACCGCGACGAAGACGATTGCGCCGACCAGCAGGGTGAAGGCCGTGCGCTTCAGGATCCACATGTCAGCGGCCTCCGTCCAGGCTTATCCGGCCGATCCGGATATAGGCGATGGTGAGCAAGGCGAGGATGAGGAAGAGCAAGGTCGAGGCGGCGGAGCCATAGGCGAACTTGTCGAACTCGAACAGGTTCTCGCGGGCAAACACCGACATCGACTTGGTGTGCACATTGTTGGGCGTCAGCACATAGATCAGGTCGAAGATGCGCAGCGCGTCGAGCGCGCGGAAGATCACGGCCACCATCACCGCCGGACGGATGAGCGGCAACGTCACCCGCCAGAAGATCTGCCACGGGTTGGCGCCGTCGAGTCTGGCCACCTCGATGATCTCCCTCGGCAGCATCTGCAGCGCGGCCAGGATCAGCAACGCCATGAATGGTGTCGTTTTCCAGATATCGACGATGAGGATCGCCGCCATCGCCGTGTCGGCGTTGGCCGTCCAGGCGATCTTGGCGCTGGTCAGGCCGAGGTTGAGCAACACGACGTTGATGATGCCGAACTGGTCATTGAGCATCCACTGCCACATCTTCGCCGAGACGATCGTCGGGATGGCCCAGGGGATCAGGATCGCCGCCCTGACGATGCCGCGGCCTGGGAATTTGGCATTGAGAACCAGCGCAACGATCGTGCCGAGGATCGTCTCGCAGGTAACCGAGATCACCGCGAAGCGCACCGTATTCCAGACGGCACGCCACCAGACCGGATCAACGAGCAGACCATCGTAGAGGACCCGCCCGCTCGGCATGCTGAACACCGAGAAATAATTGCCGAAGCCGACCCATCGGCGCGCGTCGAGGTCGGCCAGCGAGGCGTCGGTGAAGCTGAAATAGACCGTGCGGACGAGCGGCCAACCGGCCGCCGCGGCGAGCACCAGAAGCATTGGCGCCAGGAAAAGCCAGGCCGAGCGAACGCGCTGAGCCGTCAACGACGAGTGCGCAGCCCTGGCTGTTTCAGGTTCCATTCTTATCATCTCGCACTCGCTCGTTGCGGCTCCGCCAGGCGGATGCCCCAGCATCGTCGCGTCACCAGCCTCGGCCCTTCAGCTTGGTCAGCATCGCTTCGAGGTCGGCCAGATTGTCGGTGGCAGTGCCGTCGCCCGAGAGCGTGTTGTGAACGGCGTTCCAGAACTGGCTCGACGCCTCGTTGTATTTGATCCTGGTCGCGGCCGAGGGGCGCGGCATCGCGTTGAGAAAGATCTGCTTCCAGCGCGGAACGATCGGCTGTTGCCGGGCGATGTCAGCATCGTCATACAGCGCCTGGATGGTCGGCAGGTTGGACGTCTTCAGCGTGCGGTATTTCTGCATCGCGGGCGAGGCGATGAACTTGACCAGCTCGATCGCGGCATCCTGATGCTTCGAATATTTGGAGACGGCGAGGTTCCAGCCGCCCAGCGTCGCGATCGGCCGGGCGCCTTCGCCCGTGCCGGCCGGCAGCGGCGCCACGTCGAATTTGCCCTTGATCGGCGAGCCCCCGCCGTTGCCGAGCGCGTAGGCATAGGGCCAGTTGCGCATGAACACCGCGTTGCCTGTCTGCCACACGCCGCGCGATTCCTCTTCCTGGTAGGCAAGCACGCCGGGCGGCGCGATGGTCCCGACCCAGCCCTTGGCCATATCGAGCACCGCCGCCGCATTTGGGTTGTTGATGGAGATGGAGCCGTCCGGCTCGATGATCTGGCCGCCGCCACTCGACATCACCCATTCGAGCGCATTGCAGGTCAGGCCCTCATAGGCGTTGCCCTGGAAGACGAAGCCCCAGATATCCCGATTGCCCGCCGCACGCTCCCCGTCCATGACCACCTTGGCGGTGTCTGCCAGCTCCTTCCAGGTCGCCGGCACCTTGGCGCCGTACTTGTCGAGGAGATCCTTGCGGTAGTAGAGCGCCGGCGCATCGGTGAAGATCGGCAGCGCGACGAGCTTGCCGTTGACCGTCTGCGACTGGATGATCGACGGGAAATGGGCGCCGACGACATCCTTGGTCGCGGCGGTCAGATCGACGAGCTGGCTGGCGAGCTGCGGCGCCCAGATCACGTCCGTCTGATAGACGTCGATGTCGCTGTTTCCCGCGGCGAGCCAAAGCCGGTATTGGCCGAACTGGTCGGTCCCGGAGGTCGGCATGACGACGATGCCGACTTTGTTGCCGCTGTCCTTCTCGTAACGGTCGAGGATCTCGCGCAGCACCTTGATGCCGTCGCCCGTATCGCCCGACACGATCGACAGCTCGACGGCCTGCGCGGGCGTGCCAACCAGCATGGCGGCCACGCCGAGCGCCAGAAATGCGTGAAAAAGCTTCATGATGGTGGATGTCCCTCCGCAGCCGGCGACGGAAAATCCTCCGACGCACCGGCAGCTTGTCAGACCCCACCCTGCCATGAATGCGGAGCGACGCTTTGGGTTCCCAAATCACGCGGCTGGAACGGTTTCAGCCGTGCGGCGGAACCAGCGTCTCGTCGAGGATCTTGCGCAGCCGGATGTCGTTCAAAGCCGGCGGACGCGTTTCAGGCATCGCGCTCAGGCGTCGGGCTGCAGGCGGCGGCGCTGACGGTCGACACCAAGGCCGGTCGCATCGAGCAGGCCCTTGCGCTTGGCGTCGAAATAATAGCCGGTCTGATAGAGCCAGTCGGCCTTCTTGGCGTTGCCGCCGGCCACCAGCCAGGCGCCGCGCAGATATTTGACCGCGTATTTCAGATTGGTCTCGGCGTCGAACAGGCCCTTGGCCGGACCGTCATAGCCCATGCCGCGCGCCGTCGCATGCTTGATCTGCATCAGCCCCCAATGGCCATTGTTGTAGGCTTTCGGGTTGAAGGTGCTCTCGCGGTTGACGACATGGCGCACCAGGTCCACCGGCACCTGATAGAGGGCGGCATATTTCTCGATCAGCCGTTCGACATCGCCACGCACGCCCGTCGAGCGTTCTTCCATCGGCCCGACCGGACCCTGCACAAGGGCGGCCGGGTTCTGCGGCACGATATAGGCGACCTGCTGGACGCCGGGCATCCGGTCGCCCTTGGCGGTCGCCGGCATCACCAGCCCCGCGGTCGTATAGGTCTCGGCAGCCCGGATCGGCTCGCCCGCACTGGCCGGCGCAGGCGCCTGCCAGGCATTGGCGGTCATCACGGCGGGCACGGCTGGTGCCGCCGGCGTCGAACCGGCAAAGGCGGCGGTTACTGCCGCCGGTTGCGCTGCGGGATCGAGCGGCAGTTCGGCCGTCTGAACGGACGCAATACCGGAGGATTCCGGCAGCACAGAAACCGTCTCCGGCAGCGGCACGGTGAAGCCGGCGTCAGTGCCGACGACGGTCGCGGTCTCGGTAAGAGCCGGCGCGGACTTCATCTGCGAGGTCGACGTGCAACCGCTGATGCCGGCGGCGGCCAGGATCACGCCGATCGCGATAAGGTTGAATTTTGCTGGCAAGCCGAGCTCGGGTCCGATTTGTCGGGGTGTTAAGAAATCCCTTACACCAGCGATTCATGACCGGCAATCGGGGCCATCAGCTGGTTTTCGGGTGGCAAGACTTGGCTCCCGATGCCATATTGTTCTGGATATGTACCGGGGCGAATCCCGGTTTTCGCCACTTTGCGGAAAGGAACGCATCATGGACGCGACCTCTTCGATCACGGCCGGCCACGCGGTGTTAGAAACAGTGATCGGTTTCATGGGCATTGCCTGGAGTGAAAAGGGCCTGATCCGGCTCTGTCTGCCCGAACGCAGCCGCGAAGCGGTGGAGCGGCGCTTGCTGCGCCATGGCGGTGTTTCCGCCTCCACCGCCCAGCCGCCATGGGTGGTCGAGCTGATCGCCTCGATCAAGGCCTATGCGGCGGGCGAGGAGGTCGATTTCTCCGGCGTGCCGGTCGATCTCGACGGCGTCGACGATTTCCGCCTCGCCATCTATGACGCGGCGCGAAAACTCTCCTTCGGCGAAACCACCACCTATGGCGAGCTGGCCAAGACGGCCGGCCATGCCGGACTCGCCCGCGAAACCGGGGCCGCCCTCGGCGCCAATCCGGTGCCGTTGGTCATTCCTTGCCACCGCATCCTGGCGGCCGGCGGCAAGATCGGCGGCTTCTCGGCGCCGGGCGGTTCGGTCACCAAGGAGAAGATGCTGGCCATGGAAGGCGTGCGCGTCGGCCCGCCGCCACCGGCACAGGTTTCCTTCGGGTTCTGACGCGGACAAGTTCTAGTTGTTGTGGAAGAACCGCCTGCGGAAATGCCGGTCATTGTCCGGACGCTTGCAGTTATAGACGGGACAGGACTTGGTGTCGGCGCTCGGCACGTAGGCGCGCGTCCTCACCTCGCCCATGGTGCAGAATTGCTGGCTCTGCACATAGCGGTCGTAGAGCGGCAATCCCGGCACCCGCGTCGACTGGTAGCGCAGGATGACGGCGCCTTGCCGGGCTATCGTCGTCTGAACCTTGCCGCAGCTCATATGCGTCGGATCGTAGCGCGAGATCGCCTGCGCCTCGGCCGCCACCAGCGTCAGGCAGGCGGCAAGCAGAATGGTTTTCATGGTCTTCTCCCCTGGTCCGCCGCTCAAGGACAGCGTGACCTGCCGCAACGTTTTCAGCAGATTGGGGCAGCCGTTGGGCAGCCCCTCGATCACGGCTTTCTCACGCAGTCTTGTATTTTATGCGAAACCAGCCTATATGCCTTCCATTGATATTTCGGCCGATCGATCCGGGCCTCGCGATCTTCGCGTTTGCTGACGTCTATCTCCAAAATCTCGATGCACACCGGCTGGACTTCGGTCTGGTCAAACTAAAGCAAATGTTGAAGGACTATTAAAAATGGCAACTGGAACGGTCAAGTGGTTCAACGCCACCAAGGGCTTCGGCTTCATTCAGCCTGACGCAGGCGGCGCGGACGTTTTCGTCCATATCTCCGCTGTCGAGCGTGCTGGACTGTCGACCTTGGTCGAAGGCCAGAAGATCAACTTCGAGATCGAGCAGGACCGCCGCACTGGCAAGTCGTCCGCTGGATCTCTGAGCAAGGCAGCCTGATTTTGCGAAGTGCGCGCGCCGGGCGAGAGCTCGGGGCGCGCGGCAAGTCACGGATGTACTGACAGTCGCGCGATAAGCGCGCCGGAGCGGAAAGACCCGACAAACTGGATCAGCAGATAGCTGCCAGCCCGGACCGGACGCTCCCGATCAGGCTACCATGGAAGGCGGGATTTTTCCCGCCTTTTTGCTGTCTGGGGTTTAACGCCGACGGCCAGGAGCTATAGTCCCACCTCTGGTGACACGTTTGACCCAATTTGTGGTACTATTCAGCCATGACCAAGCTTGAGCAAATCGAAAAATCCGTCGCCGAACTGAGCGCCGAGGAACTGAAGGCCTTTGCCGCCTGGTTCGAAGCGCTTCGGGCGGACATGTGGGATCGGCAGATCGAGGCCGACTCGGGCCGATTGGACAAGCTTGCCGAACAGGCACTGGCTGACCATCGCGCCGGCCGGACCCGGCCACTGTGAATCACGTCGCCTCCCCATCGTTTTGGGAGGCTTATGAAAAACTGCCATTGTCCATCAGGGCAAAGGCTGACAGACATTTTGCAAGCCTGCGTTCTGATCCCTTTCATCCATCACTGCGTTTCAAACAAGTTGGACGATATTGGTCGGCGCGAGTTGACGACAATTACCGAGCTGTTGCCATCCACATCAATGATGACGTGATCTGGTTCTGGATCGGCACCCATGCTGATTACGATCATCTCCTGAAGTAACCAATACTCCTGGCCAAGGCCGCAAGCCCGATCAGGCGTCGCGCCTATCTCTGCGCCCAATCGGAGCAATGGCGATGGCGTAAGGACAGAAACTACCCCAGCCATTCGATCGGCACATGCCCCGGATCCGCCTCCACTCGGGCAAGCCAGGCGGCGACCGCCGGATAGGCGTCGAGCTGGAAGCCGCCCTGCTCCGCCGTATGGGTATAGGCATAGAGCGCGATATCAGCGACGCTGATCGCGCGGCCGGCGAAGAAGGCATTGTCTTCCAGATGCTTGTTCATCACGCCGAGCGCCTTGTTGCCGCGCTCCAGGGTCACCGCCAGCCGCTCCGGCGTCGCATCCGCGGCTCTTTCGGGAAAGGTCAGCAGCGCCTTGCGCACGGCGATGTACGGCTCGTGGCTGTACTGCTCGAAAAACAGCCATTGATAGGCGAGTCCCCGCTCATATCTGTCGACCGGCAAAAAACGCGTGCCTTCGGCGAGATAGAGCAGGATAGCGTTGGATTCGGCCAGGCGACGGCCGTCGTCGAGCTCGAGCAGCGGCACCATGGCGTTCGGGTTCTTGGCGACAAAGTCTGCTTTCCGGGTGTCGCCGGTGTGCGAACTCACCTCGACGTTGGTGAAAGCAAGGCCAAGCTTGGCCATCAGCAGGCGCGGCTTGTAGCAATTGCCGCTGTCGATCATGCCGTAAAGTATCATGGCTGTTCCCCGGAGCGCTGTCTCTGCTGTCGCGATTATCGCAGCGGCGGCGCCCTCAACCAATGATTTGTTTTGATACGACGGTCGGCGCCGCTGATGTGGATACCGGCGACCTAGCCAAACAACGGCACGACATTGCCGACATTGCCAAGCAGCGTATCGATATGCAGCGGCTTTTCATCAAATATCGTGCCGGCAAGCGCCGGACGGGCGAGAAGATAACCCTGCAGAAGATCGACGCCGCCTTCGAGCGCGACGCGAAGATGGGTGGGTTGCTCGATGCCTTCGACCAGCACCTTGGCGCCGCGGTCATGCAGGCTGGAAACCAGCGGGCGGAAAAAGCGTTCGGCGGCTGCGTGGCGGCAGAACTCCGCGAACCAGATGCCGTCGATCTTGACGATGTCGGGCTTGAGCAGGTTCACCCGCTCTTCGGTCGAGTGCCCGGTGCCGAAATCGTCGATGGCGATGCGGATGCCGTCGCGCCGCATTTCGCGCGCCAACCGGGCAAGAAGCGTGTCATCGGCCGCCTGTTCGGTGATCTCGCAGACCAGCATGGCTGGCGCGAGGCCGAACTCGTTGAGATGCCTGGTCATCAGCCGGATCTCGGCCAGCGCCCGCCCGGGATGGTCGTTGATCAGCGGATTGTAGTTGAAGAACAGGTCGAGCCCGTCGACGCCGATATTGGAAAAATTCCTGAGGTGCAGCGCCCGGCACATGGTCTCCACAAACAGGCGATCCGAGGCGGCAATACTGTCGAAGAAAACCCGTGGCGCACCGGGGCGCCCGCCGCGGTGCGGCTCAATCAGGGCTTCGACCGCGACCGCGTGAAGGAACCGGCCACGCGGCGCGAAAATCGGCTGATAGGCGCTGCGCAGCCGGAACTCGCCATGGACGCCGTATACGATGCCGACTTCGTCGACCCAGATCGCATCGCCGATATTGCGACGCCTCTCAAGCCTCATGGCACCACCCTGCGTCCAAACGCCTTCACCTGCCGCGCCGAATGCGGTGCCGGGGCGGCGGCAGGCGTGTCGGCGGCGGCGGGGGCCTGCCTGTTCTTGTCGAAGACGCGAAAGCTGGTCGGCGCCAGTTCGGGCCGCGCCAGCACGAAACCCTGCACCATCGATGCTCCCGATTTCTCGGCAAGCTCCAATTGCCAGCTCTCCTCGATACCTTCGAACACCGTCCGGATGCCTTGCGCCTCGAAGGTTCTCACCATGGTGGTCAAGAGCGCGAAGCCGGCGCCGGATTCCATCAGTTGCGTGATCCAATAGGCATCGAACTTGACGATATCGGGCTTCAACTCCCTGACGCGGTTGATGTCGGAATCGTCGGCGCCATAATCGTCGACGGCAATGCGAAAGCCGTTGGCTTTCAGTGCCGCGACGAAACTGTGCAGGGTTTCCTGCGACGCAGAGCGCTGCTCGGTCACTTCGCAGACGACCCGGCGTGGATCGATGCCGGCCTCATGCAGCACCAGCCGCATTTCGCGCAAGGCGGCGTCGGCAACGGGGCGTTCGGTGAACACCGACGGGTCGAAATTGATGAAAATCGACGCCTCTTGTGGCAGGCAGGCGCCGGCGTTCAGAAGATGCAGCGTCCTCGTCAGCGCCTCGATATGCAAACGGTCGGCGGCCGGGCAGGTCGAGAAGAAATTCATCGGCGATTGCGGCTCGCCGTCGCGGAACGGCCGGATCAGCCCTTCGAACGCGACCACCGACAGTTTGCCTTCGTTGAAGGCGAAGATCGGCTGGAAGGCGCTCTGCAGCGTGTAGATGCCCCAGACACCGGTGGAGGTGCCGTCGTCCTGACGGATGATGTGGGCAAGCCCGATGCTGCGCGACACTGTTCCTCGCTCCGCGAACCGGCGGAATTGGTCTGCGATCCTGTCACTCAAGCCTCTACCGCTCGTTAATGAATTTATTGTTGCCGATCACGAGTCCCGATCACGGGTCATTGACGGCTGGATCAGCCGACAATGCTTGCACTGCGCGAAATCATGCGACATGAGAAGCGCCGCGGCCGCTCCTGGTCGCACCGATCTTCCATGGAGACGTTCAAGGTCATGGCTTTTCTTGCCGACACCCTTTCCCGCGTAAAGCCTTCGGCCACCATCGCGGTGACGCAGAAAGCGCGCGAGCTGAAAAATGCCGGCCGTGACATTATCGGCCTCGGCGCCGGCGAGCCGGATTTCGATACGCCCGACAACATCAAGAATGCGGCGATCGAGGCGATCCGCCGGGGCGAGACCAAGTATCCGCCGGTTTCGGGCATCGTGCCGCTACGAGAGGCGATCACGAAGAAATTCAAGCGCGAGAACAATCTCGACTACAGGCCCGAGCAGACCATCGTCGGCACCGGCGGCAAGCAGATCCTGTTCAACGCCTTCATGGCGACCCTGAACGCAGGCGACGAGGTCATCATTCCGCGTCCCTACTGGGTCAGCTATCCCGAGATGGTGGCGATCTGCGGCGGCACCTCGGTGTTTGCCGACACCTCGATCGACAACGGCTTCAAGCTGACCGCTTCTGTGCTGGAAAAGGCGATCACGCCGCGCACAAAGTGGCTGCTGATGAACTCGCCGTCGAACCCGTCGGGCGCCGCCTACACCGAGGCTGAACTGCGCGCGCTTGCCGACGTGCTGTTGAAGCACCCGCATGTCTGGACGCTGACCGACGACATGTACGAGCACCTGACCTATGGCGATTTTGTCTTCAAGACCATCGCCGAGGTCGAGCCGAAACTCTACGACCGCACGCTGACCATGAATGGCGTGTCGAAAGCCTATGCCATGACCGGCTGGCGCATCGGCTATGCGGCCGGTCCCGTCCAGTTGATCAAGGCGATGGATATGATCCAGGGCCAGCAGACATCAGGTGCCTGCACCATCGCGCAATGGGCCTCCGTCGAGGCGCTCAACGGCCCCCAGGACTTCATCGCCAGGAACAAGGCGATATTTCAAGGCAGGCGCGATCTCGTCGTCTCGATGCTCAACCAGGCGCGCGGCATCACCTGTCCGTCTCCGGAGGGTGCCTTCTATGTCTATCCGTCCTGCGCCCAGCTGATCGGCAAGAAGACAAAAGCCGGCAAGCTGATCGACACCGACGAGACCTTCTGCTCGGAACTGCTCGAGGCCGAGGGTGTCGCCGTAGTGTTCGGCTCGGCTTTCGGACTTGGCCCCAACTTCCGCATCTCCTACGCCACCTCGGAGACACTGCTGGAAGAAGCCTGCACGCGCATCCAGCGTTTCACGGCATCACTGACCTGACTAGGCCGGCACTTAAACAGTAAACCCGGCTTCACCGCCGGGTTTTTATTTTGGCCGTCAGCCTGACACCTCTTGCTTGCCCTCTTTGGCCGAGCGCGCCTCGGCTGGCGCCGCCTCGGCGACCAGCAGGGCGATGGCCTGGAATGCGGCAATCGCCGCCGTCAGCATCCCGGCGTGGAGCCCGCCGGGCTCGCCCCTCAGCCGCCATATTGCTCCGCGGTTACCGCCTCCAGCCAATCGGCATGGACGCCGTCAAGGGCTTCCTGCATGGCGATATGCGTCATCTCCGATGTCGACGCCGCGCCATGCCAGTGCTTTTCACCGGGGGCGAACGAGATGACGTCGCCCGCCCTGATCTCCTGAACCGGTTCGCCCCATGTCTGCGCGAGACCGGCGCCCATGGTGACATAGAGTGTCTGACCAAGCGGATGCGTGTGCCAATGGGTGCGCGCGCCCGGCTCGAAGCTGACCAGCGTGGCCCGCAGCCGCGCCGGCGCCTCTTTCTCGATGATCGGCGTCTGCAACACCCGGCCGGTGAAATACTTGTCTGGCGCTATGATGGTCGGCACGCTGCCGCAGGCAATGATCTTCATGATCGATGATTCCTTGAAGCGGAGGGCGACGGGTCGCCTATCCCAGTTTCGGCCGATCTGGAACAACGTGCAACAGTGTTCGACCGCCAGACGCCCCGGCGTCCGAGCAGCGCGTGTCCGCGGCCGAGTGCCGGATTTCTATTTTTCTTGCCCTGCCGGCAAACAAGTGGGACGATGGCTTCGGGCAGGTAGCGAAACGAAAAGAACCGCCCGCGACGGTCGAACAGGCCGGCCGCCGCTCAGGACCGATTGACCACGCCTGAACCATGCATGCCAGTCGGTCCTGCGGGAAACGCCTGAGTGGAGGTCAGTCATGGGTACTCGCGCCGGAGGACGACGCACGGGACCGAAATGCATTGCCATAGTCGGTCCCTTCGCAAGCGGTAAGACGACACTTCTCGAAGCCATTTTGGCCCGTACCGGCTCAATTCCCCGACAAAATCCCGTTTCATCAGGCAATACCGTTTCAGATTATTCGCCCGAGGCACGGGCTCATGCCATGAGCGTCGAGGCGACGATCGCCACCACCGAATTCATGGGCGAGCAGATCACCTTCGTCGATTGTCCCGGCTCCATCGAATTCTCCTTCGAGGCCGAGCCGGTGCTGGCAGCCTGCGACCTTGCCGTGGTCGTTGCCGAGGCCGACGAAAAGAAGATCCCCGCCCTGCAGCTGATCATGCGCAAGCTCGACGATCTCGGCGTGCCGCGCATCCTGTTTCTCAACAAGGTCGACAAGGCAATCACCGGTGTGCGCGACACGCTGAAGATGCTGCAGCCGGCAAGCTCGGTGCCGTTGCTGCTGCGCCAGATACCGTTGCGCAAGGACGGCGTCGTCATCGGTTCGATCGACCTGGCGCTGGAGCGCGCCTACATCTATCGCGAATATGCCGAAAGCGAAGTGGCTCAAATACCGGGCGACGAAAAGGCGCGCGAGCTCGAGGCACGCTTCTCGATGCTGGAGACGCTGGCCGACCATGATGACCAGTTGATGGAACAGCTGCTCGAAGAGATCGAGCCGCCCAAGGACGCCATCTTTGACGACCTTGCCGCCGATCTGCGCGATGGTGCGGTGACGCCGGTGCTGATCGGCACCGCCGAGAAAGGCAACGGCGTGCTGCGCCTCCTGAAAGCGATCCGCCACGACGCACCCGACATCGATGCGACCCGCAAGCGGCTCGGCGCGCCGGATGGCGCCGCCACCCTGGTCCAGGTGATCAAGACCATCCACACGCCGCATGGCGGCAAACTGTCGGTGTCGCGCATCCTCTCCGGCCAGGTCGTCGACGGCTCCGAACTCTGGCTGCCCGGCGGCGATACGGCCAAGGTCTCCGGCATCTACCGGATGCTTGGCAAGGATCAGTCCAAGCTCACCATCGCCAAGGCCGGCGACACGGTGGCGCTCGGCAAACTGGATGAGGTCAAGACTGGCCAGACGCTGAGTTCGGTCAAGGGCGGCATCAAGCCGCTGATCGAGCTCGAGCCGCCGCAGCCGGTCTTCGCCTTCGCGCTGCGCCCGAAGGAACGCAAGGACGAAGTGAAGATGTCGGCCGCCATCCAGCGGCTGGCCGAGGAAGATCCCTCGCTCAGCTTGCGCCACAACCAGGACTCGGCCGAGACCGTGCTATCCGGCCATGGCGAGATGCATCTGCGCGTGGTGCGCGAGCGGCTGGAAGGCAAGAACCAGATACCGGTCGAAGGCCATGCGCCTGCGGTGCCCTATCGCGAGACGATCCGCAAGCCGGCGCAGCAGCGCGGCCGTCACAAGAAACAGTCCGGCGGTCATGGCCAGTTCGGCGACGTGGTGATCGAGATCAAGCCGCTGCCGCGCGGCTCCGGCTTCCAGTTCACCGACACCATTACCGGCGGCGTCGTGCCGAAGACCTATATCCAGTCGGTCGAGACCGGTGTGCGCGATTATCTGAAGTCCGGACCGCTCGGCTTTCCCGTCGTCGATGTCGCCGTCAACCTGTCGGACGGCTCGTACCACGCGGTGGATTCCTCCGACATGGCCTTCCAGATGGCGGCCAGGCTGGCAATGAAGGAAGGCATGGCCGCCTGCTCGCCGGTGCTGCTGGAACCGGTGATGAAGGTCGAGATCGTCACGCCGTCCGATGCCACCTCGAAGATCATTGCGCTCATCCCGCAGCGGCGCGGCCAGATCCTTGGTTACGACGCAAGGCCGGGCTGGCCGGGTTGGGATGTCGTCGAGGCAACCATGCCGCAGGCCGAGATCGGCGACCTGATCATCGAACTGCGCTCTGCCACCTCGGGCGTCGCCAGCTACCGTGCCGTCTTCGACCACATGGCCGAACTCACCGGCCGCTTGGCTGACGAGGCAATGAACACCAACGGCAAGGCTGCCTGACCCGCAGCACCGTCAAACGCCCCTCGGTTCGAGGGGCAAAAGAGAAACGACGCCCGGCGGGGACCGGGCGTCGTTTTGTTTGCGGACCGTTTCCTTGGGAGGTAAAACGGCAGGTCCGCCGCATTGTGTACCGCCGAACTTCGGCGGATGAAACGGTTCGGACGCGGTAGCCGCCTGAGCCCGGGCCGAACGAGTGATGCCCCCATCTCCCGTCCGAACCACACCGCGTCCTATGGTCGGCGTAGCAGGCCGCGGGCGTCCGCGATATGTTACCAGAGGTTACATGTCACTGTTACGCGGCAATTGTGATGGATTTTTTGGCCGGCCCAGCAGGGCACAGGCAACAAAAAAGCCGGATCAATGAAGATCCGGCTGAGTTTGATTGGAAGTGCCTGTTAAGGCTAACCTCCAGAGGGGAACACTCGAGGGCGCTAATGGGAGGAGAACGCGCCCAGGAGATGATCTATATATGTGCTCATCATGCCCAAGAAACAAGCATCTATTTTGCAACACTCGCATGCAAAAAGACGCAGGCTGTGGTCTACCCCATTCCAGGAGCCAATAGGACCAGAAAAATCGTCAAAATGGAGCGCTGCACTGGGCAATTTCCACTACAGATTTGCCACTCGTCGCTGGTTCTCGGCTCGAAATGCCAAAACTGCGCAGTGACGTGGAAGCGGGCAGCAGGCGTTCATTTCTAAGGCAATCGGGAGGAAAGCTGCCATGCGGACGTTTTCGGCGATCGCCGGCAGTGCGGCCTTCTTCATTGCAGGCCCGGGCGTGATTGCCGGGCTGGTGCCTTGGCTGTTGACCGACCGCTGGGGCTTGCCGTGGTCGAACCTGCCGGGCTTTGTCCCTGCTGGCGGGCTCTTGATCGTCGCTGCGGTCGCTGCGTTGCTGCATGCCTTCGGCCGCTTTGCGCTCGAAGGGCTGGGCACGCCCGCTCCGGTCGCGCCGACCGAGAGACTGGTGATCGGCGGCATCTACCGCCATGTCCGCAACCCGATGTATGTCGCCGTGCTTTCGATCATCCTCGGCCAGGCGCTGCTGTTCTCGAGCTGGACGCTGGTCGCCTATGCCGTCATCGGCGCGATCGCCATGGGCTCCTTCGTGCGGCTCTACGAGGAGCCGACATTGGCCCGCCGCTACGGCGCCGAATACGAGACCTACCGTCGCAATGTGCCTGGCTGGCTGCCTCGCCTGACGCCTTGGCGGGGCTAGATTAGGTCAAGCAGAGCCACATGGGGTATGTTGAGATTCAGGTCAGGCCGAGCCGAGAGCGTGAGATTCCGAGAACCGGAACGGAGCGGACATTGGATCCGTGAGTACCGGAAGCGCAGGAAGCCCTCGTTCGCAGGCCCTCATCACCTGAATATCGATATGCCCCTCAGAAGGACCAGCTGCGCGCCTTGGCAATGATGAAATCGCGAAAGACGTGCAGCTTGGCCTGGTTCTTCATCGCGTCCGGATAGGCGAAATAGGTGTCGAAGGATGGCACTTCGGTTTCCGGCAGCAACTGCACCAGGTCGGAGTCCTTGCTGATCACGTAGTCGGGCAGCATCGCAATGCCGGCACCGCCTTGCACCGCGCGCTTGATCGACAATATGTCGTTGATCTGCAGCGTCGGCACCCTTTGTCCGCCTTCGAAATCGCCGACCGTTTCCAGCCAGTTCAGCTCCGACAGATGCGAAGGCACCGGCACGCCGAAGGTGACGATGCGATGAGCCTTCAGCTCGGCGACCGAAGCCGGCTTGCCGTACTTGGCGACATAGGAAGGCGCCGCGTAGAGGTGGAAGTGCACGGTGAACAGCCGGCGCTGGATCAGGTCCGGTTGCTGCGGCTGGCGCAGCCTGATGGCGCAATCGGCCTGGCGCATGGTGAGGTCGAGTTCCTCGTTGGCGAGGATCAGCTGCAGGCTGATTTCGGGATAGAGCTCGATGAACTCCTGCACCCGTTCAGTCAGCCAGCCGGCGCCGAGACCGACCGTCGTCGTCACCCTGAGCACGCCGGAAGGGCGGTCCTTGGTCTCGGTCAGCCGTGACTTGATGGTTTCCAGCTTCATCAGCACGTCATGCGCCGTGCGGAACAGCATCTCGCCCTGCTCGGTCAGCACCAGCCCGCGGGCGTGGCGGTTGAACAGCGGCACGCCGACATCATGCTCGAGCGCGCTGACCTGCCGCGAGATCGCCGATTGCGACAGATGCAATGTCTCGGCCGCATGGGTAAACGACCCCGCCTCCGCCGCAGCGTGAAACACGCGTAGCTTGTCCCAGTCCAACGCCATGATTCCCCTCGTTCTGTTTTGGCGTCTGAATGAAAAATCAGGCTTTTACACGGCATTTCTAAGCCGTTATCTGAACTCTCTACTCGGCCGCTTCGCGGTGCACCTCAATGCCGGCCAGATATTTCTCCGCCTCGAGTGCGGCCATGCAGCCGAGTCCCGCCGCCGTCACCGCCTGGCGGTAGATATCGTCGGTCACATCGCCGGCCGCGAACACGCCGGGCACGTCGGTGCGGGTCGAATCCGGCGCCGTCCACAGATAGCCGTTCGGCTTCTGCTTCAGCTTCCCGGCGAACAGTTCTACTGCCGGTGCGTGGCCGATGGCCACGAATACGCCATCGACCTTGAGGTGCGACACCTCGCCGGTCACCGTATGCTTGAGCTTCAGCCCTTCGACCGAGGGCGGCAACGGTGTCTTGCCGGGACGGCCGGTGATCTCGTCGACGATCGTGTCCCAGATGACGCGGACATTGTCCTTCTTCAAGAGCCGCTCACGCAGGATGCGTTCGGCGCGAAAATCGCTGCGCCTGTGGACGACCGTCACGCTCTTGGCGAGGTTGGACAGATAGAGCGCCTCTTCCACCGCCGAATTGCCGCCGCCGATCACCGCGACATCTTTGCCGCGATAGAAGAAACCATCGCAGGTGGCGCAGGCCGAGACGCCAAAACCCATGAAGGTCTGTTCGGTCGGGATGCCCAGCCATTTGGCCTGCGCGCCGGTGGCGATGATCAGCGCGTCGGCGGTGTAGGTGGTTCCGGAATCGCCCTTGGCACGGAACGGCCGCACGTTGAGATCGACCTCGGTGATGATGTCGTTGATGATGTCGGTGCCGACATGCTCGGCCTGCTTCAGCATCTGCTCCATCAGCCACGGCCCCTGGATCGGGTCGGCGAAGCCGGGATAGTTCTCGACATCGGTGGTGATCATCAGCTGGCCACCCTGCTGCAGGCCGGCGACCAGCATCGGCTTCAGCATGGCGCGGGCGGCGTAGACGGCCGCGGTATAGCCGGCCGGGCCGGAACCGATAATGAGAACAGGCGCGTGCTTGGTGGTCATTCAAAGCCTCTGCGGAGGGTTGCCGGCGATTGCGGCATGGAAAACTCGTCGCTACCGCGCGTAATGTAAGTGTTGCCCACGACGCCAGCAAGGCAAGTTGGCGTTCGTCCCCGGAAAGCTTTGTCGCACCCTTGCCCCGTCTGAACCTGCGAAATATTCCGGGCAAGGGATGGAATGGACAGCGAAGTCGTTTAATTACGAAATCACGCAAGATCCTTGCGTCTTGCCACTGACTTCTCGAGAGCCCTCATGCCGCTCAAGGCCGACCTCGACGCCATCGACTGGAAGATCCTGCGCGAGCTGCAAGGCGACGGCCGCATGACCAATGTCGAACTATCGAGCCGCGTCGGTATTTCGGCACCGCCATGCCTGCGCCGCGTGAAGCGGCTGGAGGAAGCCGGCATCATCCGTGGCTACCGAGCTTTGCTCAACGCGCCGGCGCTCGGTCTCGATGTCGTCGCCTTTTGCCTGATCGGCCTTCATCATCAGGCCGACGCCGAGCTGCGCATCTTTGCCGAGCGCACCCGAGGCTGGCCGATCGTGCGCGACGCCTGGATGGTGTCGGGCGAATCCGATTTCCTGCTGCATTGCGTGGCGAGCGACCTCGGCGCCTTCCAGACCTTCGTCATCGAGGAGCTGACCTCTGCCCCCAATGTCGACACGGTGCGCACCGCGCTCACCATCCGCCGGGTCAAGGACGAAGGGCTGGTCTCGTTCGCACAGCCTTGAGTCGGTCGAACGGCGATGCGAATTCTCGGCTTCGCCACACCAGGGCCGCTTTGGCGTTCGATAGCCTCTCGTGTAGAAACCGGATCGTTTTGCCGTGCCCGCTCTGGTGGGTTTCCTGGAGCAATTCCGGGAAAAATGTGTAACGGTTTCCGTCCGGGATTGCTAAAAAAGAGATGGCGCAAGCAGCGCAATTTCCGAGAACAGGGTGCCGCGGGGTGAGATCATGACTCGATTTGCTAGCCCCGTTTCGGCGCTCATCATCTGCATGAACGAAGCCGACATGATCGGCCAGTGCCTGGAAAGCGTCGACTTCTGCGCCGAGATCATCGTCGTCGATTCAGGCTCGACGGACAGCACCCTGGATGTTGTTCAGGAGTTCATCGCCAAGGGCTACCCTATAAGGCTGTTTCACAATGATTGGCCGGGCTTTCCACGCCAGCGGCAATTCGCGCTAGATCAGGCCACGCAGCCATGGTGCATTTCGATTGAAGCCGATGAGGCCATCGACGACCTGCTCAGGCAGTCGATCATCGACGTGACGCAGCCTCGCAATGACGCCTTCGACGGATGGTACATAAGACGCCGAGACAAGCTGAAGGGCTATGGCTACGCGCACCGCTGGGTACTGCACAACAGGCTGCTGCGTCTTTTCCGCCGCGACAAGGCCACCATGGACCTCAACTTGCGGGTCCATGAATCGTTCGAGGTGCCGGGCGAAACCGGCACGATTGAAAATGGCGTGCTGCTGCATCGCCGCGAAATGACCGTCGCGGAGGACCTGGCAAGGGCCAACACCTATTCCGGCCTCAAGGTTGCCACGCTGATCGAAAAAGGCAAGAAGCCTGGCCTCGTGAAACTTGTGCTGTCGCCGTTCGGCAACTTCCTGAAGTTCTATCTGGCCAAGCGCTACTTCCTGTGCGGCCGGCACGGCTTCGTCTATTCGATGATGGTGATGGTGTATTCGTTCGCCACCGAGGCCAAGCTTTACGAAGCGTCGCGAGACAACGATCCGGTGTGAGCCGTCACGGCTCGCCCGAAACGGCGCCGAGTGCCGCAATCGCGGCGAGCAGTCCGTCGAAATCCCCATGATCGCGCCAGGACCTGACGGTGAAATCCGGTTGAACAGCCGCTTGCCCGTCGACCAACCAGCCCTGCGACAGCCCGGCGCGCTGTCCCGCTTCCATGTCGGCCGGCTTATCGCCCACGATCAGCGAACGTTGCAGATCGAGCCCGAGATGCTTGGCCGCTTCCAGCAGCATGCCCGGATTGGGCTTGCGCATAGGATCATCTGACATCGCGAGCCGACCGGAACCCGCCTCGTGATAGGCGCAGGCGAGGACCATATCCACGAATGCATTTTCGGCACCCAGCAGTTCGAGCACGCGGCCATTGACGGCGGCAAAATCGGCCCAACCGTAATAGCCGCGCGCGATGCCCGACTGGTTGGTCACGATGACGACTGGGATGCCGGCCCGGTTGGCAGCGGCGATCACTGCGGCGATATCCTCGCGCAGTACTATTTCGCCCGGATCATCAGGATAACCGGTGTCGAGATTGATGGTGCCGTCGCGGTCGAGGAACAGCGCCGGCGTGCCTGCGGAGAAGACCCTCGATCCGACCCGCTCGACCCATAGGCCGGGCTCCGCCAGCGGATAGCGGCCGGACGTCGCGGGGTCAGCCATTGCTGAGGCGCGCTTCGACGACCTCGCACAGATGGTGATAGAGGCACAGATGCCCCTGCTGGATGATCGGCGTCGAGGTCGACGGCACGTTGAGCAGGATGTCCGTCAGCGACTTCAGCTTGCCGCCGGTGTCGCCGGTCAGGCTGATCACCGTCATATCCATCATCCGCGCCTGTTCGGCTGCGGCGAGGATGCTCGGCGAGTTGCCACTGGTCGAGATTGCCAGAAGCACACCGCCGGCCGCGCCATGCGCCTCGACCTGGCGCGCAAACACCGTGTCGAAGCCATAGTCATTGCCCCAGGCGGTCAGCACGGCGGCATTGGCCGGCAGTGCGATGACATTATAGGCCTTGCGCTCCTTGAGAAAGCGGCCGACCAGTTCACCGGCGATGTGGATGGCGTCGCTCGCCGAGCCGCCATTGCCGGCAATCAGAAAAGCTTTTCCAGAGGAAAGCGCCGTCACCACGGCGCTCGCCGCACTCTCCATCTCGCTGGTCAGGTCGCGCTCGACCATAGCGGAGATCGCAGCCGCGGAACGGATCAGGTAGTCGTTCAGATCAGACATGAAAACCTCAGTTGGTGATGCCGCCGGCACGCAATTTGCCAATGGTGCCGGTGGTGCTCTTGCCCGCGACGAGATCGACCAGCACGACGCGTCCGCCGGCCTTCTGCACCACATCGGCGCCGACGACGGTGTCGACCGTGTAATCGGCGCCCTTGACCAGTATGTCGGGCAGCAGAGCCTCGATCAGCGCTAAAGGCGTATCCTCTTCGAACACCACGACCGCATCGACCGAAGCCAGCGCAGCGAGCACGCAGGCGCGGTCGTGCTGGTCGTTGACCGGACGCGGGGGGGGGGGGGGGGGGGGCCCCCGAGCCGCCCGAGGGAGAGAGGGGGCCACAACCCCGGAGCGGGCGGGGGCGGGGGGGGGCGGGGGGGGGGGGGGG
>NZ_JAMYUW010000055.1:0-34679 GCF_040323315.1 Mesorhizobium sp. M0047
TCGACCCGCAGGACCCAGCTGTCGAGGCATAGCCTCTGTCGAGCCGTAGTGTCGTCGCAACTCTCGTCAATGGTGGACCGAGCTGGCTTGCAGGAACGCTTTCATTGTCGACATGACAGAACGTGACAGGTGTCGCAGCGAAGACGTATAGCTTGCATGGTGCGGCTTCAGGAGGGGGCTGGACCGACACGACTGCTTCGCTTCTCGAATCTTGTGCGGCTTGGGCTTCATAACAAACGCGTGGTCACGAAGCCTAGCCTGGAGGTCGATATCGAGTTCCTTCGCCTTGAGTACAAACGCTCCCTCTATGTTCGGGCTCACGGCTATAGGCTGTTCGTCGAGGTCGAGGTCATCGAAATCCGATTGCCCTACGGAATAAATTCCTTTGAGCTTCGGCATGGATACATCTGACTGCAATACGCTCGGACTATGCTTTAATCAGATCGGCCACGCGCCGGGCGGAACCGAGCGCGAGCGTCCAGCCGAGCATGCCGTGGCCGATGTTCAGATACAATCCGCGAATTCGGCGCGACGGACAAATGATCGGCTGCGAGGAGGGGGTTGTCGGACGTTCTCCCGACCAAGGGATATCGTTGGGGCCAGCGACTTGAAACTCCTGAAGTACGGAAGATGCGGTCGTCCGCAAGGCATCGAAGCGGGCGGCATCGAAGCCCGCACCTGCGGCGGTGATATCGGCGAGCCCGGCGACGCGGAACCGGTTGCCGATCGCGGCGAATGCCAGCTTGCGCTTGACATCGGTGAGACTGACACGCGGCGCACCCGATGTCAGGGGAATCGTCAGGGAATAGCCGCGCACCGGCCGAATGGCGCGGGCCTCCGGCACGTCGCGAGAGAGGAGCGTCGCTCCCGGCCCAGTGGCAAGGACCGCACGGTCGACCGCGATGTCCTCGCGATCGAGAAAGCGGATGGCCCGAAGCCTGCCGTTTACCGTGCCAAAGCCGCAGACGCGGCGACCCAGGAGCGGAATCATCCCGTACTCGCGCACGAGATGGGCCGTGAGCGCCCGGCAATAGGCGGCCGCGTCGCCAAGGGCATCGCCGGGCGTATACACGGCGCCCGCAATTTCGCCCTGATAAAGGCGTAGCGCGGGTTCGACCTCTTCGGCAGCCTGCCGGTTCAGCATGCGCTGGTCGAGGCCAAGCGCGTTCTTCCTGTCGACCGTGGCGTGAGCTGCCCGAAAACTGCTGGCATCGCCGTAGAGATGCAGTTTGCCGGCAGGCCGGTAGTCGAAGGAAATGCCCGTCTCGACAAGCAGCGCCGCAAGTTCCCGACGGGAGACGGCCGCAAGATCCAGAATGGCGCGCGTGTTCGCCCACCAACACGCTGCCGGTGCATTGGCGAGAAAGCGCAGGCCCCAGATCAGGAAATCGGGATCGGCCTGCCAGCTTATGCGAAAGGCGGGGTCGCGACCGAGCACGATGGCCGGCAGATGCCGGATCAGCGCGGGCGATGCCATGGCGTCGCCATAGGCCCATGACAATTGCGCGGCATTGCCGGCGCTGGCGCACGTACCCGGTTCTGCGGCAGCGTCGATCAATGTGACGCGATGCCCTGCCCGCGCCAGCACATAGGCTGTGCTTACGCCGACGACACCGGCGCCTACCACGGCAATGGCCGCCATGTTAGTCCTCATCCGTGAGAATGGCGGTCAGTTCGATTTCCACCGGAACACCACGCGGCAGGGACGAGACGCCGATAGCGACGCGTGCATGAGCCCAACGGTCCGGAAAAAGTCCGCGAAGCAGTTCGGAGGCTCCGTCGATGACCGCGCCATGCCGGGTGAAATCCGAGCTTGCGGCAACATAACCCGCAAGCCGTACAAATCCGCCGACCCGCTCAAGCCCTCCCGCGATCCGCTCCAGTTGGGCAAGCGCGTTGAGCAGCGCCCAACGGGCGCACTCCTGCCCCTCCTCGATCGATACCGTGTCCCCCAGGCGCCCTGTTTGCACGACGCTCCCGTGCTTCAACGGCACCTGACCAGAGACAGTCACGGCACGGCCGCTCCGCACCGCTCCCACAAAGGAGCCCGGTGGCACCGATGCTTCCGGCAAGGTCAGCCCGAGATCCGACAACCGGTCATATACGGACGATCCATCAGACGATCTTTCGGTCGCAGCCTTCAAGGCTGATGCAGCCCGGTCAACGAAGGTCTTCAGTACGTATCTGTCGAAGGCTGTTAGTCGATATTCCGGATGCCACTGGACGCCCAGGCTAAAGGCGGCTGTCTCACCCTCGAAGGCTTCGATGACTCCGTCTGGCGCGCGCGCAACCACACGGAAGCGGCCCGAACCGGTAAGCGCATGGCGGTGCAGGCTATTGACACTGGTCTTCGCATCAGCAAGCCAGCCGGCAAAGGAACTGCCGGGTTCGACGACGATCTCGTGGGCAAGACGGTCTGGAACGTCGTGCGGCATATGCGCCGTTCGATCATCGGCCATCTCGGGTAGATCCGTTACAAACGTTCCGCCCAGGAACTCGCCGATCAGTTGCATGCCATGGCAGATACCGAGCAATGGCCTGCCAACATCCAGGGCTCGCCGAATAAGAGCCTTTTCGAATTCGCTACGGTGTGGCGTGACTTCCGCCCCGGGCCGCGCGCCGGTTATCAGAATACCGTCGGCAATGGCCAGAGCGGCGGAAATTCCGCCTGACTCATAGGGCAATATCAGTGGGATGCCACCTGCCTCTGCGATGGCTTCCGCATAATTTGCGCGCACCACGTATTCCCGCTCGGTTGCCGCATTTGCGGTTTCCTGAATATCCGGGGTCATCAAGATTACGGGCTGACGAAGGGCGGGACGGTTCTGCGAGCGTGCGGAGCGCCCGCGGTCGATATCGCTGCTGGGGGTGTTCATCTTTGCGACCTTGTCGGATCGATTATCGGACGGCGAGCCGCCGCGAAAGCAGGGAAAAGGGCCAGGCGATGAGGAAATAGCAGAGCCCGACGGCGATATAGATCTGCAGCGGCAGGAAATATTCCGTCGCCATGGCCCGCCCAGTCAGCACCAGTTCATCGACGGTGATCAGAGAGGCGAGCGAACTGTCCTTCAGCAGCGAGACGAAGGTGACGATCATCGGCGATAGCACCACCCTCACAACCTGGGGCAGGATGATGAACGCGAAGCATTGGCCGGGCGTGAAACCGACGGCAAGTGCTGCCTCGCGCTGGCCCTTGGGGATCGCCATCATCCCGGCACGGAGGACTTCCGCCACTTGGGCCGCGAAGCAAAGGGCAAGACCCAGCATGGCGGCAGTGAAAGCATCAAAAATCACACCGATGCCCGGAAGCCCGAAGTAAAGCAGGAAGAGCACCGCCAGAAGCGGTATGCCACGGACCACCGTAACGTAGAGGGTGGCGAAACGTCGGAGCGCCGGGACGCTCGATCCCTGGAAAAGCCATAGAAGAAGTCCGCAGACCAAAGCCAAAGCAAAGGCTGAAATCGACAGGAGCGCGGTCTTCAGCATGGCATCGAGGAGAACCGGCAGCCATTCGCCGCCATATTCGGCGTAAGGTTGGAAGAAGCTGGTCATTTCACCCTGCCGTACCGGATTTCAAGCACCCTCACCGCCTGCATGAGGGGCAGGCTCATGACGAGGTAGAGACCGGCGGCCGTGGCGTAGATAAGCGTCGTCTGGAAAGACGAGGTGACCATGGAGCGGGCATAGAACATGATCTCGGGTGCTGCGATGGCGGAGACCACAGAGGTATCTTTCAGAAGCTGCACCGCGAAATTGCCAAGCGACGGCAGCGCGATGCGCATCGCCTGTGGCGTCAAGATGTTGAATATCGTCTGCAGCGGGGTAAAGCCGGTAGCGAGCGCCGCCTCCGCCTGTCCCGGCGAAAGCGACTTGAACCCCGAGCGGAAAATGTCACAAGTGACCGCAGCGCCGATCAACCCCAGCCCGAGTATCGCCGCTCCCATGGACGAAAGGCGGAAGCCGAGGCTGGCCAGCCCGAAATACAGGATGAATAGGTGCGACAGCGCCGGAATGTTGCGGAAAAACTCGACATAGACGTCGACAAGGCCGTGCAGCAGCTTTGAGCGGGAAAACTGTCGGACAAGCGAAAGGGCGAAGCCTAGAGCAAGGCCGAGAGCCAGGGCGGAGAGGGTTACGACAGAGGTGATGCCGGCCCCTTGCAGGAGGCCCTGAAGGATGATGAGGAATGGGTCCAGGCTGTTCATTGCAGCTCCCTCAATGCCGGATCAGCTTCAGGAAGGCCTGGGTGCGCGGCTCTCGCGGCGTGACGATCACGTCGCGCGCCAGCCCCTCCTCGATGATCACGCCGCCATCGAGGAACATCACCCGGTCTGCGACGTCGCGGGCAAAAGCGATCTCGTGGGTGACGAGCAGCATGGTGCGGCCTTCGGCCGCTAGTTCCTCGATGACCTTCAGCACCTCGTGTACCAGTTCCGGATCAAGCGCCGAGGTCGGTTCATCGAACAGCATCAGCTTGGGTTTCTGTGCCAGCGCACGGGCAATGGCGACGCGCTGCTGCTGACCGCCGGACAGTTCGAGCGGCGACGCGCTGGCGCGATGCGCCATATGCACCTTGGCGAGCATCTCCATGGCGACGTCGCGTGCCTCCACGGCGGGAAGCCGCCGCACCTTGCGGGCCGCAATCGCAACATTTTCCAGGACCGAGAGATGCGGCCAGAGATGAAACAGTTGGAACACCATGCCCATCTGCGCCCGCTGCGGTGCAAGTTGCCGGTCGCTCATGATCCGCTCGCTACCACCTCGCCCGCCAGGTCGTACGCCCACCCGCTCGCCATCGAGCCGGATGTCGCCCGCCGAGGGATTTTCGAGAAAATTCATGCAGCGCAAGCAGGTGGATTTGCCCGAACCCGAGGGGCCGATCAGAGCAATCTTCTCACCCGCCTTCACCGAGAAATCGATGCCCTTCAGCACCTCCACCGGTCCGTAGCTCTTGCGCAGTCCCGTCACACTCAACAATGCCATCATCGCCGTTCCTCCTGCTGTCGCCCGACAAAAGGGAGGCCGCTGGTCTTGCGGCCCCCGAGGTGTCCGATCAGCCGCCGACAGCGCAGGATGGCAGCTTGTAGTCGGCCGGGCGATCAACGCCGGCGCGGAAATTCTCGCCGGAGGGCGTGTACCAGACATCGGCAGACAGGCCATAGCGGGCGCCGATCGCCTTCATCTCGCAACTTTTCCACATCTCGGCGATGATCGCGTCCATCTTCTGGCGCAGATCATCGTTCTTTTTGTTGACCCCGTAGACGACCTGTCCAAGGCCGGTCAGAAGCGGAAAGTCCGCATTCTGGTCGGTAAACGCGAGGAACTGCATGTTCCAACCAGGATTCTGCTTGATGGCATAGGAGACAACCGGCGGATCGCCGATCACGGCTTCGATGCGACCAGCGATCAGATCGCGCACCGCAGCGTCCGAGGTGTCATATAGCGACAGTTCGAGGCCCTTGATTTTCTTCAGCTCTGGCACGAACGAAAAGCCCGTGATGGTGCCAACTTTCTTGCCTTCGAGATCCGACAGCTTGTCCCAATTCGTTTTGGTCGATTGCATGATGCCGTTCTTGAAGTAGTGGATCGGCTCCGACAGCGTCATGATCTTCGTGCGCTTTTCCGTCCAGCCCATGGTGCCGAGCATGACGTCGACGCGGCCGGCCTCGACAGAGGCGATGGTGCCGGACCATTCCATCAGCGCCGGCTGGATTTTCAGGCCCAGTTTGTCAGCGATCTTCTGCATGATTTCGCCGTCGTAGCCGATCAGCTTGCCGTCCTGCCAGCCAGAGCCGGGCATGTCGCCGGTGAAGGCGACAGTCAACTTGCGCTCCTGCGCCAGTTCGAATGCCTTTGCTGCGGGCGCGAATGCCGGAAAGCTTGCGGCTGCCAAAAGCGCGCACGCCATCAGCCTTCTCGAAAGAGAAAGTGTCATCGATTTGATCCTTTTTTCTGTTGAGTTCCCCAATCCGGCGATTTTCCTTCTCCGGACGTCTCATCTGACGACTGCAAATCTGACAGTCATCCCGTTGCTTGAATTTTAAAAATCAGACATTCTCTTTGAAAATACGACGCGCGATCCAGTTTTGACCATGGGAAGCCGGCATGAACCTCACTGATTCGCATTCTTCACCGGCACCAGCTGAGACCGGCTATGTGGAATGGCTCGATGGGCTCTGGTCTCAACGCCTGCTAGCGGCACGTGATCGCAAACCGGATCTCTCGGTCGGTATCGTGCTTTGGCCGACCTTCCCCATGATGTCGCTCACCGGCATCGTCGAGCCTCTGCGGCACGCTGCCGACTTCGCCGATAATTCCCGCCCACTCCACTGCCGCTGGTCGATTATGGGTGGTCCCGGCCACGCAGCCGTAGCGAGCTGCGGCATTCGCGTGCATGCGGACTCGCCCTATATCAATCCGACCGATTTCGACTATATTGCCGTGATCGGCGGGCTTCTTCCGCACCTGCGGGCAGCCTCCAGCCAGCATCGCGACTATTTGCGCGTGGCAGCCGCGGCAAGCGTTCCCATTGTTGGCGCTTGTACTGGTGTCTTCGTTCTGGCGCAGGAAGGATTGCTCGAAGGCCGAAAGGCATCGGTCCATCCGTTTCATGCCGAGGATTTCCGTATCGCTTTTCCACGCATCGCCTTTTCGACCCGCGACGATTTCCTCATCGACAACGGCCGGATCACCGTGCCCGGCGGTGTTTCGATCCTGTCGCTGATGACGGAACTCATCCGCCAGCATTGCGGACCCGACAGGGCGGCCAAAGCCGTACACCAGCTTTCCCTGACCGAGCACAAGACAATGAGTGCCTTCGATCAGGGCCGCGCTTCGGTTTTCCGTCATGTCGATGACACGCGCATACAACGCGCCGTGGTCCTGATCGAAAGCAGAAAGGGGCGGGACGTTTGCCCCCAACAGGCTGCGCGCGCGGCCAGCCTTTCACCACGCCAGTTCGCCCGACTCTTTCAGCAGCACATTGGCGTCTCGCCGAAACGGTTCATTCTGGAGACCCGCCTGCGCTATGCGCGTTTCCTCGTCGAAAACAGCGCCATGCCCATCACCGAAATCGCATTTGAGACTGGCTTTTCGGATTCGGCCCACCTCGCAACCGCTTTCAAGCAGAAATATGGTCAGCCGCCAACAACGTTCAGGTAAGATGATGATGGCGTGTCTCCCACAGGCGCTTTCAACCCTGCGGGCGCGAGCCTGTCACCGGCCGGTAGAAGATTACACGTACCGACGGAACAAGTTGGTTGAGGTAATCGAAATCCCGAACATTGCCGGTCAAAACTGTCTGCCCAGCAGACCGGCCTGGTGAAAGATCAGCGCATCGTTGAGGAAGCGGCGTTCATGCCCCTCCCCTTTCGGCGGGCGGCTCAGCCGGAACAGCAGGCCGGCAAGCATGCCGGCGCGTCCCCAGGCGGTGGCGTCGGGTGCGTGCAGCCGGTGCGCTGGAATATCTTCGATCGTGTCGCAACCACTTTCAGGACGGACTTCGTCGTGGCATGCCCCGGATCGAGCCGGCCGAATACATGGCTGAGTTTGGCAAGGCAGACGGCCGAGTGCTGACAGAGCCGATAGGTCAAAAGGTCATCGACCACTTCAGGCGTGCGCCCCTGCAGGACATCCAGATAGACGCTCGTGTCGAGAAGCAATGCACCGCCGACAGGCGGCTGATCACCTGCCCAGCACAGAGCGGAATCCAGCCGCCGTTCCAGCCCTCCGCCACGCCGCTGTGGTTTGAGGGAACGCAGTGCGCTCCCGAGATCAAACGCCAAAATCAATGTCCGCGGAGATGCTGCCCTTGCGGCCGACGAGCCGGGCACCAAAATCGTCCTCGAGGGCCAGCCGCGACAGGGCGAGCTCCAGCAGCTCGGTGTCGGAGGTCACATGCGCGCGCTTCTTTGCCGCCTCGATCAATTCCGACGGCACCCTGCCGGAAAGGCGTGTGTTCTTGGCCGCGCCGAGAAGGCCGACCGCCCTCGCCTGCTCAAGCACCAGACGGTTCCGGGTGCGGGCGATCCGCTCCTCGCTTTCGGCTGCCGTTGCGCCACGTCTGCTCATCTTGGATTGTCCACTGTTGAACGAAACATAAAGGACGTTGAACATGAAAGGAAGGATCGGCTCCGAGAAAGAAGGCCCTGAGAGGGGCGTCACTGGATCGGACATGGCACGTCGCCCAGTGATGCGATAACCGGACCCAACCGGTTGTCGCACGCGACCGGTCGCAAATCTCGGAGCTATTAGTCAAGCACCTCGCGGTGGACAATTCGGCGCTTTGGTCGCACGTTGGGCCCTCGGAATCGCACCACCGCGGCATTCAATGAACGAGAGTTCCGATGGGCAGTCCCCGTAATTTCATGACGCCCCTCGACGCGGTCGACACCGAGGACCTGCCTGACATTGTCGACTCGTCATGGAGATGGGCGCCCGGATAAAGCTCCCTTCCCGCCAGTCCTCGACTCGCGACAAGCATCACTGCCTGGGCATCTCGAAAAGCTTGCCGACCCCGCGCGCGATTACGTCGAGGCGGGGAGTTCGGCAAACACCCGTCGCGCTATGCCGCGGACTGGAAGCATTTTTTCCGCCTGGTGCCGGCGCCAGGCGTTTGACCCCCTGCCGCCAGATCCGCAAGTTGTCGGCCTCTACATCACGGCCCAGGCCTCGGGATCGGCAAGGGACAAAAGTCTGTGTCGACCATTTGTCGTCCCGGACCTGGAACTATACGCAACGCGGTCCTCCGCTCGACCGTAACGGCATATCGCCACCGTCGTCAGGATGATAGAGGACGAAGTCCCCTCCCCTGCCATTCCCAAATTCGGCGTTGCGCGCCAACAGCGGGCTGCGCCTTGCCTGCGCCCGTCGGCAGTTGCAACCTTTTTGCCTGCTGACGAACGCGATTTTACTGCCGTAAAGAATGGTCTTTGTGGCAGAAAAAACATGCATTTAGCCGAGCTGGGCGGGAGAGTTCTTGCTTCGAAGGACGGGCAGCCGCTATCGCAATGGTATTGGTCTTCGCCAGTCAGAATGCCGGCTGGTGGCGTTAAGCTTCTGTTAACCTAAAACTTCTTGCCGGGCTTTCCGAATCGGAGCTTAATGGCGCTTGTTGAATAGTTTCATCGCAAAAAGCGCCAATTCAGGTTTCGACGAGAATGAATATCGCCATGCGGCTACCACGGTTCGAGTTCGACGATAAGATTCTCGAGCAGGGTGCTGAGATTTCGCGACGCCTCAACCAGCTTCGCATGGAGAAATTTCCACCCAATGCGACGAAGACGCTGCGTCCATTTTCGATGGCAGAAGTCGCGCACTATCTTGGTGTATCGCAAAACAATCTGAAGCGGCTTCACCTCGAAGGCAAGGGACCTTTGCCTGACCAAGTCCCTTCCGGCCGACGCTCCTACACGGCCGCACAGATGCTCGAACTTCGCCACTTCCTGGACCAGCATGGCAGGACCGAAGTCAAGAAGTATGTTCCGCATCGCAAGCTTGGCGACAAGCTCCAGGTCGTTGCTGTCGTCAACTTCAAGGGCGGTAGCGGCAAGACAACGACTGCCGCCCACCTCGCCCAGCATTTGGCGCTGACCGGCCACCGTGTCCTTGCAATCGATCTCGATCCGCAAGCTTCGCTCTCCGCCCTGCATGGCTTCCAGCCGGAGCTCGATCGCAATCTCTCGCTGTATGAGGCGATCCGTTACGATGACGAGCGCCGGCCGATCTCCGATGTGATCGTGCCGACCAATTTTCCTGGGCTGGACATCATTCCGGCCAATCTCGAGCTGCAGGAATACGAGTACGACACGCCGCTCGCCATGCAGGACAAATCGTCCAGTGCTGGCCGGCAATTCTTCACCAGGATCGCAAAGGCGCTGTCGGAAGTGGACGACCGCTATGACGTCGTTGTTGTCGATTGCCCGCCCCAACTCGGCTATCTGACCTTGACGGCAATGTCGGCGGCGACATCCGTTCTCATCACCGTTCATCCTCAGATGCTCGACCTGATGTCGATGAGCCAGTTCCTGTTGATGCTCGGCGGAATTTTGAAGACCATCAAAGCCGCCGGCGCGGCGATCGAGCTCGAGTGGTTTCGCTACCTGATCACGCGCTACGAACCGACGGACATTCCGCAAGCGCAGATGGTGGGCTTCATGCAATCCATGCTTGCCGGCCAGATCCTCGAGAATCCCATGCTCAAGTCGACGGCGATTTCGGACGCAGGTCTGACGAAACAGACGCTCTACGAAGTCGAGAGATCGTCCTTTACCCGCTCTACCTATGACCGGGCGGTAGAATCGCTGGATGCGGTGAACTCGGAGATCACCGCTCTTGTCCATCGCGCTTGGGGGCGGTCATGACAGCGAAGTTTACGGCAGTAAAAAGTGGAAATTTCGCTCGTGAAATCAGTCGACTAACCGCAAATCGGAGCGATTGAATGGCACGCAAGGACATTTTCGGCAGCGTCATGGGACCCGCAACGGCAATTGCCGATGGCCAGGACGTCTCGAGCTACGCCGTTCGTGGCGCATCACGGTCGATCATACAGTCATTCGAGGAGCTCTCGAAGAGTTCAGTCGTCGATCTCGATCCGGCTTTGGTCGACACGTCATTCGTCTCGGACCGTATGGACGATGACGATGCTGCGTTTCAGGAGTTGCTGACGGCAATTCGTGAACGAGGGCAGGATTCGCCGATCTTGGTCCGACCTCACCCCGAGACTTCGGGACGCTTTCAGACCGTCTTTGGCCACAGGCGCGTCAGGGTTGCCCGGCAGTTGCAAAGGCCTGTACGCGCTGTCGTCAAGAAGATGGACGATAGGGACCATGTGATCGCCCAAGGCCAGGAGAACGCCGCCAGAGCCGATTTGTCCTTCATCGAGCGGACGCTTTTTGCAGACCGCGTTCTCAAGCGAGGCCATTCGCCTGAGACGGTGAAATCAGCTCTTGCGCTCGACGATACGACCTTCTCGAAGATGCGTTCTGTGATCGGCAACATTCCAGAGCAGGTGATTGTTGCGGTGGGCGCGGCCAAGGGCATTGGCCGAGACCGCTGGTGGCAGCTTGCCAAGCTCATGGAGCATCCTGGTGCGGCTGCGAGGGCAGAGGAGTGCGTGGCAATCGCCGATTTCGCGCAGCCAGGCAGTGAGGCCCGCTTTGCCCGTCTGTTCGAGTTCGTGAGCGCCCCGGCGAAGCGCCCGCGGGCGCCGTCGAAGCCCCAGGAGCGAGCCTGGGTACCCCAGGACAAATCAGTTCGAGCCAAGATCACCGACACGGGAAAAGTGTTTACGCTTGCCTTGAAGTCCAAGGAAGCGTCGCCCTTCGGCGCATTCATTGCCGGCAAACTCGATGAGCTTTTCGAGGCTTTTCGGGAATCGGAAATGGCGAAGAAAACAGGAGACTAAGA
This sequence comes from Mesorhizobium sp. M0047, assembly GCF_040323315.1. NCBI lineage: Bacteria > Pseudomonadati > Pseudomonadota > Alphaproteobacteria > Hyphomicrobiales > Phyllobacteriaceae > Mesorhizobium > Mesorhizobium sp. M0047. Next base: position 11,407 of record NZ_JAMYUW010000055.1, read on the forward strand.
CCGCAAAAGAAAAAGGCCCCCGAACGTCACCGTCGCGGAAGCCCTTCTCAAGTCTGTAGCAAGCTGAGAATCGCATTTCCCCGAATCACTGTCAAGAGTCGTGGCGTCGTTTCGGCGAGCGGATTTCTTTTGCCTTTTTGAAAGGTGAGGGAAATGGAGAGTGGGTATGCAACGACGCCCTTTGGGCGGCGGCCGATGACGCTCGCGCTGGTGCAAGCGAACGCGGCATCGCGCGAGATTCCTGACGGGGCGCTCGTCGAGAAGTGGCAGGTTTATCGTTGGTTGTGTGAGGGCAAGACCGTCGTAGGTGTGGGAGATCGCGCGCTCGCCGTGCTGAGCGGGCTTTTGTCCTTCTATCCGGACGACCAGATCAGCGAGGAAAACGGCCTGATGGTCTTCCCCTCGAACGCACAGTTGTCGCTGCGCACTCACGGCATGCCCAGTTCCACATTGCGGCGACATCTGAGCGAGCTGGTGAGTTGCGGCCTGATCATCCGCCGCGACAGCCCTAACGGCAAAAGATTCGCCCGGAAAGGGAAGGGTGGCGCCATTGAGGAGGCGTTCGGGTTCTCGCTGGCGCCGCTGCTGACGCGGGCGGCTGAGTTTCAGCACGCTGCCGAACAGGTGCGCGCCGACAGCCAGGCGCTCCGGTTAATGAGGGAGCGGATTACGCTCCATCGTCGCGATATCCATAAACTTGTCGAGGTCGCGATCGAGGAGGGCGTTCCTGGCGACTGGGGAGCCGTCTGGAGACGGTTCAGAGCCATTGTGGATGCAATCCCGCGCCGGGCAGGGCTGTGCGAGCTGGAGGCGATCGTTGCCGAACTGACCAGACTTCACGACGAAGTGGACATGATGCTGGAAAACTTCATGAATGCCACGAATCCTGGCGCCAATGAGTCCCAAAATGAGCGGCAGCAATCTGATTCAAACACAGACTCCATTTTTGTATTTGAACCGGCTTTCGAGAAAAGCAGGGCGGCGGTCGAGCCAAGGCAGGCTGCCGCCGAGAAACCGAAAAGCTATCCGATAGGACTTGTGCTGAAAGCCTGCCCAGAAATTTCAGACTATGCCGTGCACGGCATCGGAAACTGGCGCGATCTGATGATCACCGCCGTCCAGGTGCGAGGTTACCTTGGCATTTCGCCCTCAGCATACGAGGAGGCTTGCCATGTGATGGGCCAGGAGACCGCCGCCATCGTGATTGCCTGCATCTTGCAAAGGGCGCAGCACATCAACTCGGCCGGCGGTTATCTGCGGGTTCTAACCGAAAAGGCGAGGGCAGGGGAGTTTTCGGTGGGGCCCATGCTGATGGCGGCGTTGAAGGCGAACGGCATGACAGCAAAAATGACCGGGTAACCGTTGGCGGATCGGTTCGCGCTGATGCGGGGCTGGCATGGCGCATCATGTGAGGCTATGTTTTGCCTCACATGGAATGGAGAGTGAGAATGCTGGCGTTCGGAAACGTCGCCGACGTGTTGGGGCTACCCGTTAAGGAGGTGGCGTCGCGGTCGCTTTTCGGGCTGATTTCCCGGATCGAGAATGGACTTCCCATCGGCGCGCTCGAGCGCGTTGCGCATCTTCTGGCGCCTGGCGATGCTCAGTTCAAATACCGGCTGGTCCCAAAGGCGACCTACGAGCGGCGCAAGGCGGTACATCGTCTCTCGCCGGACGAGGGCACACGATTGGCCCGCGTGGCGCGGGTCTGGGGTCTTGCTGTCGATGTCTGGCAGAACGAAGAGGAAGCGCGCGATTTCGTGTTTCGGCCGCACCCGATGATTGAGGACAAGCGACCGATCGACTTCGTTATCCTGAGCGAGTTCGGCGCCGAAATGGTGGTCGAGATCCTCGCAGGTCTGAAGTACGGCAGTGCTGCGTGACGGCGCAGACTCTCGATCGCACGCTATCGTCCTTTCGCATCGGCGATCCGGCCGGCACCTACCCGATCTTCGACGCGACCGGCTCGACAATCGCGCCAGGGCGATGGAGCACGCCTGGAAGCCCTATCATCTACACCAGCGAGCATTATTCGACGGCCTTGTTGGAAAAGCTGGTGCATGGCAGCGGCCGACTGCCGCCCAACCAGCATTACATCGAAATCACAATCCCGCGCGGGCTAAGCTACGAGGTCTTTTCGCAGCCGTCACTGCCCGGCTGGGACACGATGCCGGCGACGGTGAGCAAGGGATTTGGCGAAACCTGGTGTTTAGAACGGCGCAGCGTCATCCTGCTGGTGCCGAGTGTTGTAGCGCGTCTCGATTGCAATGTGCTGATCAATCCGGCGCATCCGGAGTTTTCGAGGATCCAGACAAGTCTGCACCAACCCGTCTATTGGGACCGGCGGCTGTTTGGGTCGTGACGGGGAGGGGCTTTGTGTCGACTACAACCAAGGCCTTCATGGCCATCGCAGGGGATCCAGATCAGCATTGCCGGCGGCTATCTGCGTGTGCTGGCCAAAAAAGGCAACAGCAGGGAATTTCCATACCGCCCATGCTGATGGCGGCGCTGAAGGCTAATGGCGCGACAGTGAGGATGACCGGATGAGTGTGTGGGTACCGGGATTTGCGGAGGAGGCTCAGGCTTTAATCCGCGGATAGGGTGATGGACCTGTGGCTGCAGCGCTTGTCGGCAAGAACACCGTATGCGAGGATCGAGGACATGAAGAACGAAGACGACCGAGAGCCGACATCCGATGAAACCGCCGGGATGGTGTGGTGGAACTCACTTGATGAGGCCGATCGCGCGGCTTGGCTGGCGCGAGCCGGCAGCGCCGTCGCCGCCGATGCATGGATGGCGTATAAGCGGCTCGCAGATGTCGAGCGTCAGTCGCGGACTTTGAACTGACGAGGGTCCCCGCAGCAGCGACGAAGTTTCTCGGATCCAGGTCACAATGACTGGTTCTGCGACGAGGCCAGGCCTTCGGGCTTGAGCCGTTTCCCGACTACGACTCCGTCCGTTGAGCTCCTCCCCTTGGTGTCCACTCATGCAGGCGCTCAAGCTGGTTCGGCTCCGGACTTGAAAGCGATCGAGAAATGCCATATCTTCTGCACATAAAATGTGACGATTTATGTGGTGAATGAGCTGCTATGGGCCAGGCACCGAAGTTACCCGTGCAGAATGAACCTCTCGTCTTGTCCTATATGGACCGCAACGGGAAGATCGCGATCGAGCAGGTCGCGGACGGTTTTGGCATGTCCAAGGGCCAGCTGGCTCAGACCGCCGGTCTTGCTCGCGAGACCCTCTATCGGTCGGAGCGCAGCCGGACGGTAAGGACACAGGGACGTCTGCGGGAAATGCTCGAGATTATCAGCCGCGTGATGGATTGGGCGGGCGGCAAGGAACAGGCGATGGCCTGGTATCGGGCCCAGCCGCTTCCGGCATTCGGCGGACGCACGGCCGAAGCGCTCGTGAAGGATGGAAAGGCCGCTGCGGTGCGTGACTACCTCGATCACATGGCCGTTGGCGGCTTTGCGTGAGGTTTGCCGGAACCTGCTACAGAGCGCACGATCCACGTTGGGCATTCAAGCCGACTTCCGGTGATGGAGCGGCGATCCGGGGTGCCCGATTCAATCCCAAGGGTGTGCCGGCGCTTTATCTGGCGCTGACCGTCATGACAGCGGTCAAGGAAGCCAACCAGGGTTTCGCGCATCGGATCGATCCATGCGTGCTGTGCTCCTACGAAGTCGATTGCGACGACATTGCGGACGTGACGACAGGGCAGGCGAGGGAAGAATTCTCCGTCACGCGCGAGGACATGGCCTGCGCCTGGGCGACGGCTCTCGGCGATGGCGATCGCCCGGCGTCATGGTCCATCCATGACTGCCTGCGGCCGCAAGGCATTGCCGGCATTCTGGTGCCGAGTTTTGCTTCCGGTGCCGAGACGGAAGATCGCAACCTGGTGCTTTGGCACTGGGATCCGCACCTTCCGCACAAGATAGCTGTGTTTGACCCAAGCGGCCGGCTGCCGAAGGACCAGCTGTCCTGGCGATGAAGCACTCGCGCAAGGCAGGGGCGTTTTTCGGCTTCGATCGTCAGCGCCAATCCAAGGCCGGGGCGACGCATCGAGGGTATCCCTTCCCTCGCCAGGTCGCGTATCGTCGTTCGTCGGTCAGCAGACCGGCCAAAAACTGGCGCCGATCGAACGGCAGCACCGTCTCAAGCGCATCGAGCCCCTCGGCACGTCTTGGTCTTGGGAAGCTGCTCTTTCACGGGCTCGTTTCCGTCTGGCGTTGGCGCCCCGAACTTGCGGAAAGCCCGCAAACCCCGTATATTCCGGAAGAAGGAGTTTCGCCAATGACCACCACCGTCACCGCCGCCGCCGTCTCGAAAAATTTTGGCGCCTATCAGGATGCCGCCGTCCGCGACCCGGTCATCATCACCAAGAACGGCCGCCCGCGCACTGTGCTGCTGGCCTACGAGGATTTTGTCCGGCTGTTGAAGCGCGACCGCCGGGTCGAGCTGACAGCGGAGCTCAGCGCGGACGAAGTCGCCGCGGTCGAAGCCTCGGAAATGGAGCCGGATCTTGACCATCTCAACGACGAGCTCTCCGGGTCAAAGGGCCTGACGGCAAAAGATGCTGCCGGCTGAAATCAAGATCGGCCACGTCTTCCGTTATTCCTACCTCTGGCATTGGCAACACCGCGAGGGCCGTGAAGAAGGCGACAAGGACCGGCCCTGCCTGGTGCTGGCGCTGGTCGCCATGCAGGAGGACGGCTCGCCGGTCGTGCGGGTCCTGCCGATCACCCACACGCCGCCGTCCGATCCCGATGATGCCATTGAGATTCCGGCTGCGGTCAAGCTGCGCTTGCGGCTTGATGGCGAGCGGTCGTGGATCGTTTTGACGGAAAGCAACCGGTTCGCCTGGCCGGGGCCTGACATCCGGCCGCTGGAGACAGAGAGCGGCTATTACGGGCCGCTGCCGCCAGCGTTGTTTGCCGCGGTCAAGCGCCAGTTTGCCGCCATTGCGACAGGCCGGGCGCACACGAGCACGCCGCGCACGGCGTAACTCCGGCTGGCGGTGCGGCATGCCGGGCGGCGTCAGGGCAGGGGCAGTCTCCATCAAGGCGTCTTCCAGGCGGGTTTCGCGGGGAGGGATCTTCAGAGCCTTTGGTGAGGTCGACGCGGAACCGATCGCGCCACCGCCGATCTCGCGCTGCAGCTTCGTATCCAAGAGCCAACTGAGCTTCAGCACGGGTCCTGCCGCATATGACGGCGACGGGAGGAGTTTCAGAAATTCGCGTTCGAGGGCCTGGGCGAGATTGACTTCATCGTGGCTGGTGTCGAGCTTTGCTTCCGGTGCCGAGATGGAAGATCGCAACCTGGTGCTTTGGCACTGGGGTCCGCATCTTCCGCACAAGATAGCCGCGGCCGGCTGCCGAAGGACCAGCTGTCCTGGCGATGAAGCACTCGCGCAAGGCAGGGGCGTTTTTCGGCTTCAATCGTCAGCGCCAATCCAAGGCCGGGGACGCACCGAGGGCGACCAGATCATGCCGTCAGGCCAGGAAATCAACGGCAGCTGTGTCGTTCTTCTGGAACCCTTCTCCTGGACGGCGCCCAGGATCGTTCGCGTTCCGCCCAACCTCTTCGAGCCGGAGATCAGGAATCCATGGCCCGGCAAGGTGTTTGCGACGATGCCGCTTTGACGCAGAACATCGACTTCACCGGAGGACTTCCGCAGCTTTGTCGCGCGCACATCGAACGGATCGCCCAGGATCGCCATGACTGGCTGGCGTGGTGAGTGACGGCAGGTCAGGTGCTGCGAGAGCTTGGTCGAAGAGACGAGGCAACCGGCCCCGGCCCGCGCTGGCCGCTGGTCGATATCGAAAATGATGTGCTCGGCAACACCTGGCGCTTGCCCTGGCCCGAGTTTCTTTAAGAACGAGGCCTCAGACGATTATCCGCGCTGCCCGCCCGAGCGTGCGTTCGGCATCGTTGTAATAGTTCGACGCCTGCTGCACCGAGCGATGCTGCGACTGCTGCATGGCTTCAGGCAGCGGAATGCCGCGGCGGGCGGTTTCGGTGAGATAGCCGGAGCGCAGGCCGTGGGCGGAGAAGGCTTGCGGATCAAGCTCGGCCTCGGCGACGCGGCGCTTCAGGATCAGATTGACCGCCTGCGGCGTCAACGCCCGCTTATCGAGGTTGCCCCAACGGTCGATGCCGCGAAACACGGCGCCTTCAGTGATGCCGGCGCGCTCCATCCACGACCGCAGCACCGTTACCGGCCGGCCAACCAGCAGCACGTAAGCGTCGCTGTCGGCTTGTGTCGTCTTCGTCCGGCCAAGCCGGATCGACAGGCACGGGAGCGTTTCGGCGTCGGGATCCTTGGGGTCGGCCGGCACCGGATCTTCCTCGACCAGCTGTTCGACGCGCAGAGCAGCAATCTCGCTGCGACGGCGGCCGCCGGAGGCAAAGGCGGTGATGAGAAGGGCGCGGTCGCGCAAGTCGACGAGCCGGTCGCCGGCGCAAGCCTTCAGGAGGGCGGCCAAAATGTCGGCAGTCACAGCCTTCTTGCTCTTGCGGCCGCGCGGGCGGGCGCTGGCGCGCACCGCCAGTTTGATGGCGCTCTGCAGCCCCGGCCCATTGAACTTTCCCCTCATACCGCGCCATTTGGTCAGCGTCGACCAGCTCGACAGCCGCCGGCGCACGGTGCTGGGGGCGTGCGGAGCGTCGACGCGCAGCAGCTCGGCCGACTTCAGCGCGGTGGCTACGTCCTCGGGCATGCCGTGTGTTGGGTCGGTTTCGCGCTTTGCGGGATCCCACAGATGATGCGCCACGAATTTGATCAGCAGCGCCTCGGGCGCCGGCCAGGGCAGCGATAGTCCGGTGGCGGCGAGCGACCAAGCCTCGAGATAGCCGAGGTCGGAGGCGAGCGCGCGCAAGGAATTTGCGCCGATGCCTTGCTTGGCCAGGTGACGCAGGGTTGCGACGTCGTCGTCGGTCAGCAGTCCGGCCAGAACATCGCGGCGGTCGAAGGGCAGGACCGAGTCCAGCGCGTCGAGCGCTTCGGCCCGCCGCCCGACGCCGGCGGGCTTCGCTACGCCGAAGGGTGGGGCCGCGGCTTCAGCCATTGGCGAGAGGCCCGAGGATCTCGACGCCTTCGGCCCGTGCCGCCGCGACCAGCTTGCGGTCCAGTGTGGCGAGCGGAAGCGTCCGCTCCAGCGCCAGTGACAGATAGGCGGCATCGTACGCGCTCAGCCCATGGCGTGCCGCCAGCGCCAAGACAGGCCCGTCCCCGCCCGTTCCCGCGTCCTCGAGCGGCAGGCGCCGCAGCCGGCCCATCGCCGCGATCGCCTCGCCCGCGGCAATGCGGCCGCGGCGTTCGGCCATCAGGACGATGCTGCGCGCCTCATGCCAGAACAGCGACGGCACCGGGCCTTGTGCGGTCAGTGCGCCAATCAGCGCTTCGGCCGCCTCGCTGTGCTCCTCCGGAAGCAGCCAGGTGGCGGCGACGGACGCGTCAAGGACGAACACCATCAGAAGCGATGGCCTTCATGCTTCCAGGCCAGAATCTCCTCGGTGGTGACCGGCTTGGCCCGGGCCCGTGCGGCGCGGACTTCCTCGATCAGGGCGCCAAGGTCGTTGGTCTTGGGGATTCGGCTCAGTTTGGCGATCGGATCGTTGCCGCGCGAAATGATGACCTCCTCGCCGGCTTCGACCTTGGCCAGCAGGTCGGACAGGTGCGTCTTGGCCTCTCCGACCTTGACGGTGATGGTCATGGTTTCTCCTGAGGGCATAGCGCTCTCGTCGAGCGGAGCGTGGAACGGTACGACGATCGGCAATTTGGACGACGCTAGCGCGATTTTCGGGGGTTGGTCAAGACTTGGTCTTGTCACTATCGATAAGAGATCATTATCGATAGTGAGGTTTGTCCCTGAAGAAACACGACGTAAGTCCAGTGATACCCTCACTAGCTTGACCAACGCGAATCAGCCATCATGAAAACAATGGCTTACACGCTCGACAAACTGCCCCTGGAAACCCTGATCGGGCCGGTTGCCCGCGCGACCGAGGTTTTGGTCCGCCTCGACGAGCGGGTCGCCCGCTCTCCCGTCCGCGACGGCTTTGTCGAGCGCCAGCATTTTGCCGACGCGGCTTCCGCGCTCTGGCTCGAGGGCGAACTCGTCCACCTCGAGGACCTCGTGCTGCACGACGCCCACATGGACATCCGCACCCCGACCCACGAACTCACCCGGGCGCACGCGGTGCTGCGAACCCGCCGGCGGATTTTTGCGCAAAAGCCGGACTGGGCGCTCAGCCGCGACGGTTTTTTGGCGCTGACCGGTCGCGGCGGCGCCATGCCGGTGGCAGGCCAAAAAAGCCGGGACGGGGAGGGGGCTGGAACTGCCTCTGTGGAAGCCGACGATCGCGATGACGCTGAGGCCGATCTGCTGGCCGAAGAATTTGCCGAGATCGATGCCGTCCTGGCGCGCTCGTCAAAGCTTCTCAGCGGCGCCCACGTGCCGGCGAAAGCGGCGCGCCCGGACGATCGGCCGGACCTGATTTACGATCTTGACTGGAATGAGGAGGAACGGCTGGCCGAATGGCACGCCATCCTCGGGGAAACGCGGGAATTCCCGGTCGTGCTGCGCGGGGCGGTCCTGCTCGAAGCCTGGTCGGACATCGAGGTGCTGCAGCATGCCACGTGGCTCGGGCCGTTGCTCGTGGCTGCACTGCTGCGACAGGAAGGACTCGCCGCCCACCATCTCGCTTGCATTCATCTCGGCGCGAAAAACATTCCGCGCGAGCGGAGGCGGGCGCGCAATCGCGGCGATCGGCTGCTCGCCTTGCTCGATGGAATCCACGTTGCGGCAGTGGCTGGCCTGAAGGAACACGATCGGCTGGTGCTGGCAAAAAGCCAGATGGAGCGGCGGCTCAAACAACGGCGCGCCAGCTCGAAACTGCCCGACCTGGTCGAGCTGGTACTCTCGCGGCCGCTCGTCTCCACCGGCATGATCCAGGAGCGGCTAAAAGTGACAAAACAGGGGGCGCTCAACCTGATCGGCGAGCTCGGGCTGCGCGAGATGACGGGCAGGGGGAGGTTTCGCGCCTGGGGAATTGTTTAGTCCGCAGCTATTCTAATAGCTTTACGAAGTTATCCAACTTGACGAACTTGCGCTCTGTAACCATATGGACAGCAGGAGGTTCTCATCATGGCCGCTCCAAAGCGCAGCAATCAGAGCGGGTCCGCGTCGCACGCGGGAGTCGCCGCCTTGAGTTTCACCGCGAAGCTGCCGGCACAGGCAGTCTTCAAGAAGGTAGTGCTCGAACGCTATCAGGAAGCGCTCGCTCGCAGCCGCAAGATCGGCCATCGCGTATCGTTTCGGGTAGAGGTCGATGCGGCGGCTGATGCGCAGACGATCACGCCGGTCGAAGAGCAACCGATCGCCTCAGACGACATCTTTCCCGTCGAGGACACGGGCATGGATGCCGATCTCGAGGCGGCTCTTGCCGGAGCGCGCGCGCGTGGCCGCAAGCGTGTCGCCGAAATTGTCGCCGGCGAGGACATGCTGAGCGCGGATGCCTTTGCCAAGCTGCTCGGCACGTCGCGGGTGACGGTCAACGCCAAGCGGCAGAGTGGGCAGGTGCTCGGGATCGATGGCGCCAAGCGCGGCTTTCGCTTTCCTGTGTGGCAACTCGACAAGGACGGTCGTCCCTTCGGCGCGTTGCCGGCGCTCCATGCCATGTTGGGCAATAGTGCCTGGGCCGTCTATCGGTTTCTGGTGTCGCGCCATGGCGCCCTCGATGGCCGGACCGGCCTTCGAGCCCTTCAACAAGGCGATGACGCCTCGGTTTTGGCCGCGGCGGAAGGCATGGCCAGGGGCGATTTCGACTGAATGCCGGGCGTTCCACCTCCACCCGATTTCGGGCGTGCAAACCTCGAAATCGAGACCATACCGCGGGGTCGGACATTCGGTCGGATCTACTGGAGCACCTATCCCGATCCGTTGGGTTACGGGAAGTCGCCGAGCCGATTCAGCGATCCTCGACGCCGCGTTGACGCCAACCGGTTTGGCCTTCTTTACCTCGGTGATTCCCTGAAGGTGTGCTTCCTCGAGACCGTGCTCCGCGAGCGCCGCGAAGGGCTTCTAGACGAACTTCCGATAGAGGAGGTGGAACTGACCCAGCGGCGCTATGCGGAGATCACGACCACGGTGGACCTTCGCCTGGTCAACCTCAGAGGCGACAATGCCGTTCGGATCGGTGTGCCGACCGATGTCGTTCGGGCACAGCGCCAGAACCCGGCACCGGCGGTGGTCACTGGCGTTTCATGAACATCCATCTCGGCCCGACGGGATCATTTATCCCTCGCGCCTCAACGGCGCGACCAATCTTGCGCAGGACTGTGGTGCCAGGGTAGCATAGCGGATCGGTCTCGGCGGCGTAAACCAATTCCGGCTACTTTTTGCGGATATGTTCCTCGATGAGGTACGCCGTTCATCTCCGCTCATCCCGCGACCGGCGGTCGTTGCGACAACGTCTCGCATGCGCGGGGTCAGGTGCATGCCTTCGACCACGCTGATGCGCTCTCCGCGCTTGCTCGAGAGGACAAACTGACCGGGACTTCACGGCGCGGGAAGGGGAGGAGTTCTTCTTCATGGCCATGACTGTCATAATCCATGGCGCCGCGGAAACATTTCCTGACTTTTCCGACAACGGCTAGCCGAGCCCAATCCACCCGAGAATCGTCTTCCACACACGAATCCACCACCTCGGCCTAACGTCGCGATAGTGGGCTTCGCGCCGGCGATGGTCGTATTGCAAGGCAGTGACAGCCTGGGCAGAGCTCATGGAAGGCGCCCAATGAACCTTTCCATCGGTGATGAGGTAATGCGGCCGGCAGGGCAGCTGTCCGTTGCCGATTGACGGCCAGACGGTAGGCTTTCCATTGCGCTCCCTGACACTCCACCCGGCCGGACCGAGAGAAATGGGGACCTTGCTGCCACAACCACAGGCGCAAAGGTGGACGGCGATCTTGTACTCGTCGGAGACGTACAATACACCGGGCTCCAGCTGCGCGGGAACGTAGCGAACCTTCGCGAGGCGGAGTTCCGTCACTCGACGGGCTCCGCAAACAGGCGCGGGATGACGGTGTTCATCAGCAAATTATAGGCCGGCACCCCGTGCGCGTAAAAAACCCGCAGTGCTGCTTGTAGCGCAACATGGCGATGCTGGCGTTGAGCGCGTTGAGTTCGGCGATCTGGATGTTGAGCCGATACTCGTCGCCCGGCGGGTCGGTGAGGGGCACCAGCCCCTTGCCGCGGACTTCGGCGGCGTTTTCAGGCAGGAACGTGGTCGTGCGGACCATGCCGGCAAGTGCACCGTTTTGACGGACCAGCCCCATTCCGACATCGATGAATGGAATGCCCAGACGGCCGAACCCGCGTGCCGTCAATGTCTTTGATGACGCTGACAATCGCGCCCCAGGATAGATTTCCCTCGGCGTCGAGGTACGGGATGTCCCTGACGACAAAGTATCGCTGTCGAGCCGGAGCGCGTAGCCCCGGTCGATCAGCTTTTGGATGTCGGCATTATGACTCGCTAGTTGGAATAACATGGAACTCCATCTCGTCCTTCGCCTTGACCGAGCCGCCTGGCGCCAAAGTGCCTTCCTTGGGCTTTTCGCCGCGGGTGTAGGTCACAGAGTAGACCGTCTGCGGATGCTGCGGGTAGGTCGGGTCGAAATACGTCACTACCTCCGCGTAGGTAAGGTCGTGGTTCTTCGGCACCTGGTGCGCGGTGCCGTTCACTACGACGGTGATGGTCTTGTCGTGATCGCCCTTCTTGTCGGCGGTGTCAGTCATTGCGTGCTTCCTTTTGTTAGCCCTTGGGAGGGTAGGGGTCGTTGCCGTACGAGTTTGAGTCGCGGATCTGGCCATTGGGGCGGTGGATCACGACTTCGCTGTGTTGATTGATCGCGATGTCCCGGGCCGAAGAGATGGCGTCGGCCTGAGAGGGGTGAAGGGAAGTTGCACGGCTGTTGCCGGCGCCGAGCACCGCCCATTGTCCGTCACGAGGTACCACATGCTGATTCTTGCCCATGAAAGTCTCCGTTAAAGCCTGTTTACTACAAACTCGTACAACTATATCTTACGGCAAGGCTTGCGTCAATGCCCACGGTATGATGTTGTAATGCCTTATCAGACGGCGTGCCGGCCAAGCGTGCGCGCCGCTATGACTCGTGGAGAAGGACTGAATGGTAGAATTGGCCGTCAAACTGAAGCAGCTGCGCGTGAGGAACGCGAAATCATTGCAGGAGGTCGCTGATGCGGTGGGGGCTTCCAAGGCGCATATCTGGGACCTCGAGCGCGGCGCGAGCAAGAACCCGTCGCTGGTCCTGCTGAAAGGTCTTGCCGACTACTACAAGATTGGCGTGGCTGAATTGGTGGGTGAAGATCCGACGGCTCCAGAGGAAGAGCCTGACCTGATTGCCCTTTATCGCAACCTCAGCGAACTGAAGCCTGAGGACCGCGAGACCATAGCGCTCATTGCCGAGCGGCTGAAAGCGAGCCGAAAATCATGAACATCACGCGGATGGACCTTGCCGACGCGGGCAGCCCCGAGCGCCTCGTTCTCGAGATCCTGAAGCTCGAGCCGCAGCTGCCGATTCCGGTGCCGATCGAGGAATTGTGCCTGAGACTGGACATCCACGAAATCGTGCCGCTCACGACGCAAGGCTATGAAGGCGGGCTCATCACCACGCCCGATAAGTTCAACGGATCGATTCTTTTCAACGAGGCAAGCCCACCGGAGCGGCGGCGCTTCACCATCGCGCACGAGCTTGGGCATTTTCTCATTCCGTCGCATGTACCCTCGGCGGAAGGCCACTTCTTGTGTAAGTTGCAGGACATGCGCGAGCTGAAGGGCGGGGAGTCGGACCGGCGCCTGAAAATGGAGGTCGAGGCCAATCGCTTTGCCTCGCAGCTCCTGATGCCGCCCCCGAAGTTCCGGGTGGATGTCGCGGTCGGCAAAGACCCTGACATCCGCCAACTGTCGTCAATCGCCAAGAAGTACGACGTTAGCAAGGAGGCGGCCGGCCGCGCTTACGTCAGATTTCGCGAGGAACCTGTCGCCATCGTGGTGACACAGAACGGCAAGGTGTTGCGCGACTATCGCGACACGCTCAAGTTTCCCCGACCTGCAATCCCGACCGGAGCCATGGTTCCCGCACACTCGCTGCTGCATCGCCGGAAGCATGAGATGGGCGTGCCCAGTGAAATCGACGAGACTGACGCCGGCGTGTGGCTCCCTGTCGAAAGGGGCCGCCAACCCGCGCCGCTCTATGAGCAGGTCCTTCTGCAACGGCAAGGTTATGCGATCATCATGTTGTCGCGGGACGCAGTCGCCGCCCATGAGGAAGATGTTGACGAGGAAGCCGAAATGACGTCGGCAGAACGGCTGAAACGCCGGCTGTTTTCCGACCGGTGAGGACGGGGCAGGGGGCTGGTTTGAGCGCAGAGCATTCGGTCGTCTCCTTCTTTGAGGGCAAGGCGCATGGCTCCATTGAGCTCGCCGACACGGTTGTTGCTATCCATATTGAAGGCAAGCCTTGTGAGTTCAGGGATGTTTCGCTGCGGCTGGATGACCACCTTGACCTCCAGCTGAGATGGACAGGACCTCTCAGGCCGGGGGTTGTTAAGATTGATCAGGATCTCAAGGTCACCTTCGAGGGTGGGACGACGGCCGAGTTCCTGATGCTTTCCCATAAATATCACTTTGTCGGGCACGAAGAATTCTCGGCGACGTCGCGATTCTCGCCTTTGGATCTCGCCGGGAAATCCAAGGGATTGGCGGAAGCCGTCATTTTGTGCGGTCCCGCAATCCATCCAAAGAAGGTCGGGATCGCACTGGAGTTTGGCAATCTGGCGATAACCGTACAGCCATTCGATCACTTCCTGGCCTTGGGCGGCGGGGGTGTCCGGCTTCCGCTGGTACCTACGATTTCACATCGGGCGCTGGTTCGATCCTTGGATGGCAAACCCCTGAAGGCCGCCAAACTGTATGAATTCCTCGACCAGATTTGCTCCTTCCTTGGCTTCATAAAAGGGACGAGGGTTGGATACGGTGAGGTCCGCAATGCTGCTCATAACGGGTTCCGATCTCTGGGATTCACCCGGGCCGACAAGCTGGAGGCGCCGAGAAACTGGTTTCATTGGTCGTTGGCCGACGGGTTGCCGGCGCTGTTTGCCAGTTACATGACGGTCTTTCAGACCCCGGAGGCCAAGCGCGGCGTCGGGCGGGCGTTGGCCTATTATAAGATAGCGAACCTCTCCCGCTACGATTCGGTGGAGACGGCGGTCATCATGTCGGCAGCCGGCCTGGAAACCCTCGCAGCCTATGTTCTGGGGACACGGGGCGGGTGGAGCGTCTCGATGTTGCGCAATGTCAGTCTTGCGGAACAAATCAGAGCCTGTACCCGCCTGCTCAAAATCGAAGGCGATCCGGCCGATAAATCCGATCTGCTTCGCAAACGCTTGAAAGCTAAGAAGGGGCAGCCGGCTCGCGACGGATTCTCGTTGCTGACCGAATTCCGAAACGGCGTCACGCATTCGTCGCCCTTCAATTACGACATGGACATTTTCCACGCTTGGGACGCCTCACAATGGCTTCTTGAAATGCAGCTTCTGGCGCTGTTCAATTACCGCGGAAAATACCAGGATCGGCGTTTGGAGATGCGATCTCACGCTGGCAATCTCTCGACCTTTCCAGTCGCATAGGCAAGGGGCCAGGTGTTGGTGAACAAGGATGGGCGTGACGGCAGGACTTGAACCTGCGACCTCCTCGCCCCTAGATAGCGGTGTCACGCACCACCCAGGTCGAAAGCGAGGCGCTCTATCCTCTGAGCTACGCCACCATCTGCCTATGCATCGTTGTCGACGACTAGTTGCGGCTTCTTGCGCTTCAACCGGTCTGACCTTTCCTCGGCCGCCTTCTTGATCTCGGCGGCCTTTTCCAACGCAAACGGCCTGGCGGCCTCGATCAGGCCATCGAAATGATAGCGGTTCGTCATGCTGCCATTGGGCGTGTTGCGCCGTTCTTCCCGGCCAAGAAGTTTAAGGGCCTCGAGGGCGGCAATGCGTTTCTGAATGGTGCGGGGTGTCACCCCGATCGCCTTGGCGATCGTCTCCACCGAGGGGTGGGGCAGGTTGTCGGGCAGCCACCAGTACTGGACCAGGTGGATGATGATGTTCATATCGAGCGCATCGAGGCCGAGAGCCTGCTGCTTTTCGATGATGATGTTGGGGAAAGCGCTCCAGCCAGTGGCCATGAGCGCCTTGGTCCATTTCTTCTCGTTGGTGCGAAGCTTGTCGACGTCTGCTTTGGCGGATTCTGGCTGGGCCATATGAGGCTCCCTGTGTGAACTGCATCCAGATATGGTGGTTTCCCGTAATGACGCAAGGGCATTGGGGGCGATTCCGTATTCGGGGGGAGGGTGTTTCAAGGTTCGCCCGGAGTATGCCCCCGGATTCAGGGGCCGGGGAACCGCGCTGCACCCAAAGAAGATGACTTGATAATATGAAGTGTCGATTAGACCAAGCGTGCTATATGCAAGCGATAAGATAGGGACCCCCCGACCAGAGGTTCACCCGGAGTGTTGACAAAGAGAGCGTCAATACCCATACTTTGGACGTGAGCATCGCTCCGGGGTTGGCGCCAGGCGCCAGCCGAACTTTTCAAAACGAGGGCCCGGCTAGTCCGGGTCTTTGTTTTTTATCCTGTCAAAACAGCTGTATTTGATGCCGCAGGATGCCAGGTCCTCCTGCGGCAGGTGCGCGTCGATCAGACGCTTGTTGTCCATCAGGGCCTTGTAGGGCCGGTAGGACGGGTCATATCCGCCCTTGGCCATCGGATAGAGGTAGAGATCGGCGATCTGCAGCATCGGCGTGGCTTTGGTTCTGCCGCGCGGCTCTCCGCGCACGATGTCTTTGAACTCCTCGGCGCTTAACGACCCGTAGATGGCGGAGTTGGCGCCGTCGAACGGCATCCCCTGCGTCTTCAGGATCCGCGTGTAGGCTATCAGGTCGCGGTCCTCGGCTTTGCCTGCCCGCTCGAAGAACACGCGCAGCTTGCGATCCTGGCTGCGGGCGTATTTGGCGGCGCGCTCAATCAGGATGCAGTAGGCGGTCTTGCACATGAACCACAACTGGTCCTGATACCGGTCCCGGTAGCGGGCAACATAGCCCGGCCGATCAATCACCGCGGCGATGCCGATCACGGGCAGTGCAAGCAGCATCCCCTGCAAATCTCCCAGGAACTCAAAAGCAGCCTCGGGCTTCTTCAGCCAGCCGAAGTCGCCACGGCCGCCCCGGATCGCCCAGGAGTGCAGCGGGTAGGTGATGCCGTGCTTCTGGCAGAAGGCCTTATGGCGCGCGTAGAGCTCGTCGACGTCTTCCTCGTTGATGAGGATGCCGCCGAGGGCGAAATAATCCATCTCGTCCCGCCGCTTCTCCTTTGGTTGTCGGTCTGGCTCGCGGCTGCCGCTATCATCGAGGTAAAGGTGGATTTCACGGTCCGCCACGGGCAGGCTTTCATTGTCCGCACAGCTTGGCGCAAAAACCGCAGGCTGCATAGCAATCTGATGACCGGCCGGGCGAGGGGGTTCAGCGCGGCGGCTTCTTGACATTGCGTTCCGCTTTTGACGGACCATCCGTACCAAGGAGCAGCTTGCCCTCGTTCTGAAATCCGATATCCAGTTTAGATTCGCCTTCTCAATCGGGGGGGGACGCGGATGCTTCTATGGCCAAGACCTCCAAGCCCGCGATCTCCTGCATCACCTTGCCGGCGATGCCCTGCAGATCGCCGTACATTCCGACGGTCGACTCGATGACACCCTGGATCTGAGCCTCCCGTTTGGCCCACAGGCGGATTGTGGCTTTCCTTTCCCTGGCAAGGTCGTCCTGCATATCGGAGAATTTCTCGACGATCGCCTCGACCCGGTGGCGAAACCTGGGGCCAGTCAGATAGCCGTAGACCTGCTCCATCTTGGTGGCCTGGCCGTCCTGGGCGAGGCGGGAGTTGGCGAGCTCGATGAGGGACTGCCGGAGCATGATCGCGATCGGAATCGCGCATTTGGGATGGGCGATGTAGACGCCATCCACCAGATCGAACGTTTCGACTCCCGCAGGCAGCGCCTCGGAGATCATCAACGCGATGTCTGCTTTAGCGGCGCGCTGGTCTGTCCGCAGCTTGCCCAGCCAGCCCTGGCTCCAGTTCTTGGTGCGTTTTGATTCCCACAGGATCGCGCCGCACGGCTGGCCGGCCGGTCCCACCACGCGTTGCAGCACGTCACCACCAAACTCACCCTTGGCGACCGGTTCGATGATGTCCATCGGGAACCGGCTGGCGATCAGCGACTCCAGCTCGAGCTCAAGGACCTCGCCCTGAAGCTGCTGAGATCCTTGCTCGGCGCGGCGCTTCAGCTCCTCGATCTGGCGCTGCATGCCGGCAATCTGTTCCTCTTTCTCGGCCACCTTCATCTTGAGGCCGTCTTCGGCTTCGGTCCTGGCCTTGACGCGGACGGCGTCCAACCCTTCCTGGATCCTCTTTTCGATGGTCAGCGCCATTTCGCGCTTTTCATCGTCGAGCGCCCGCTGCTGCTTCATAAATTCGGCCTGCTGCAACTGCGCCGCAGCGAGCTTTTCGTCCCGCGCCCTCAGCGTCGTCTCCATCTCGCCCAGCCTCCTGTCCTTGTCCTCAAGGTCGGTCGAGACGAGAAGTTTTGCCTTGCGGGCCTCTTCGGCGGCGATGGCGGCACGTTCGAGCTTGAGTTTTTCGGCGACCTGGCTGTCGATGTCATCCCGGGCGGCGTCGATAGCCGCCTGCTTGCGTTGAACCTCCTCCTCCCTGGCCGTCATGGCGGCGTTGCTCTGCGCCAGTCGCCGTTCATATTCCTCGCGCGTGGCCGCAATCAGCGGCGCCGCGAGCGACTCATTGAGCTTGATGTCGGTCTTGCAGCTCGGGCAGCTGATTGTCGGCTCATTGAGAGTCCTGGGCTGGACAGTCATCAGGCAGATCCTCGCAAGGGAACGTGCTGCAAAAGAACGCCTCAAAGTATACAGGATTGCAGGGCGGCCGAATAGAACAAAGAGTGAACTTGCCAGTTATCCCCCGGAGAGGGTACCTGCTTGGTCACCTCTTCGACCGAACCGTGGCGGGGAGGGGAGCAAAAGTGCTGACCGCGGATGAAGGGCTATGAGTTTCTGGATCAATTGCTGTCCGAGGAGCGCACCGCTCTGAACAGCAGCCTCGATCGGTTTCTCGTGTTGAACCCGTCGCTGGCCGATCTTCAGATCAACGTTGTATTCGAGAAAGAGCCAAAGGGTGATGAAATCATCCGTGTGGGCCGCAAGGTATTGCCAGACATTGAGCGTTCCAGGAGACCCTCAAATCATATCTTGCGCAACAGGAGATAGCGCTTCCGGTGCTGCAGATCGATGTCGGGACACCTTAAGATCAAGGCTCGGCCAAAGTGGAGGCCGTTGCGGCGAAGCCGGTAAGCGCGAACGGAACTTTCAAATCGATAGACTACTTGGCCTCGAGTTCTATGAAACGGAAGTTGCTTCGCAAGTGCCCCAACGCTAATGTTCGCTTCAAAATACGCGCGGGGGCGCAGTGGGGTTTAGATACAGAAAGTCATTGAGGCTTATTGCCGGCGTTCGCCTGAACGTCACCGGGAAGGGGCTCAGCAGTGCCTCTTTTGGCAAGTCCGGCTCCACATTGAACATGGGCCCTGGCGGCATTCAGAGCACTGTTGGTCTTCCCGGTTCGGGCATGTCCTATTCTTCGAAACGCAGCGGCAAATCAGCTCTTTTTCTGGGCTTATTGATCGCAGCACTCGTGGCCCTGATCTACCACGCCGCCAGGGGGAGCCGTGCGGCGCAAGTCTCCTTGCTTGTTATCGGCGTCGTCGGTGTGGGGGCGGCCTTGATGGCCCAGAATTCCTGTGCCGTCTAGTTTGATTTTTCGTCTTATCGCGCAGGCTGGCGGCCGGTTTATCGACCTAGCAATATCGCCACGCGCGATGCCAAAAGTTTAACGACGAACCCTAGAGGATAACCCCGGTGGCTCGGCACGTCGTCGGGAAGGACAACGCCATGCGGTTTGAACTTCGTGCAAATCCGCAGCTGCAGTGGCGGGAGTTCTCCGTGAAACCGCGCTCTGTATGCCGAGACCCAATGCGGACCTCTATCGAAGTTCATGAACATCGCGGAATTGCAGCACATGGCGATGACCCTATTCGTGGCTGAAGTTTCCTTAAGCTTATAACCCCTCAGCAATTCGGCCCCCTTGGAGCACTCGATGCGGTCCTTTCGATAGAGGATGTATGCGGTGCCGCCATCGGGATCGCGTATGGCGCCAGCACCTGGCAAAGCTTCGATCTGATCAGCTCCCTTCCGGCAGTCGTCGCAGTAGCAGGCACTGCTCACGATCGGCCTGCCAAAGGCTTTGAGTTCGACGCCACCGCAAGAGCAAGTTGCGGTCATGATAGGTGAGTGCTTCATCTGCTGGTGATCATCATGCGATTGCCCTCGCTGTCCCGAAACTCCGCGATCATGCGCCCCGGTTGCCATGGCGCGGGGCGCGGTTCTGTTATGATCTCGGCGCCTCGCGATTTGAGTCTCTGGACGGTGACTTCGATTTCGTTGTCAACCAGCACGAGGACGGGGCCCTCAGATGATGTTTCGTCCTTGCGCCTTAGGAAGTGGAGGGTGGTTTCGGCACCTGGAAATCCGATTTCGATCCATCGCCACCCATCATTGCCCATTGGCTGATCGGCGACGACGCGGCAGTTCAGGTGATCGATGTAGAACGCCTTGGCGCGTTCCTGGTCGAACACCGGAAGCTCCGCGAACTGGATGTGCATTGTCAATTTCTCCCCATTGCATCTCGGTCCATCGGATACGGCCTTGCCGCTCAGGCTCAGGCCTCAACGAACTTCTGTATGCGATCCGCCACGATCAGCCCTGCCCGGCTGTTCAAGTGCACGCCGTCGGTGTGAAACAGCCAGCCATTTCGGCGGGCGACATCGTCCGGGCTCTGCCGCAGCACCAGCACGCGAAAGGCATCGCGGTAGAATGGAAGGAAGTTGAACGCTGTAAAGGCTCGGCCAGGCGAAGCGCGAACCGCCTCGGTGATCGCCTCATGGAGCGGGACGTAGCCGCAGCGTTCCTCGTGCGCGACGGCCGCCCCGATCGCAGAATATTCCTCGATCCGCCAGTTGAGCTCGCTCTGGAACCGGTCGTCCGAATCCGGTGCTTCTCCTATCGGAGGGAGCGAGCAAAGGCCGATGTCCGCCGCCGTCCCTCGCTTCAGCCTGTGTGCCGTCTCGGCCAGATTCTCGCGGAACCAATCAGACGACGGCCTGCGAGGAAGGCGCTTCCATAACGTAAAGAACCGCCGCACTTTGCGGGACACGAGCGCGAGAACGTCGTTCCCGCCGACCCAGACGGACCTTGCCGGGGCGACAGGCGAGCACGTCCGGCAGCCGCTGCAGCGCGTTATAGGCCAGGTCGCCGCCGACGCCGAAATTCCGGAACTCAATTGCCCATTGCCCGGCCGCCGGCGGAGCTCTGCGATCCAATCGAATGCCTGGCCCTTGCCCGCCGTGCTGCTCGATCCGAGGCACGCCACGATATTTCGTTGAGAATTCACCATCGTGACTCGGCCAAGCCAGAGTGAGGAATCGTCGCCTTATGCTCTTCCCAAAACGGCTGGCCCAGGCGTGAGCGTCAAGGCGGACGCCGAGGCGTTTCCAACGACCCACGGGCAGGCATAATAGTCTTCGATGCGGTCGATGACGCGACCGGCGACATGGACACGAACCGGCCACGCGACCTGCCACTGGTCGCCTCGCTGGAAAAGCACGAGGAGGACGGGTTCTCCGTCGATCGTCCCCAACTCCATGGTCCACGTCTCCGGGTTTCGCTCGTATTCGATGAAATAGGGAGAGCTTCTGAGCAGGCCGTCATAGCAATCGGCGACCCGCAACCGGGCATCGGCGCTGGTCAGGCCCCGCACGCCATCCCAGTCATGGCGGTTGAAGAGGTCCACATAGCGCTGCAAGAGCCGCGCGGTGTCGGGATCCAGCGGGCGGCTCGGTTCACCGGCAGGTTCAGCGGGCAAGCCGGCGAGCTTCGCACGTCCACGGGAGAGCGCGGATTTGACGCCGCCGACCGTCGAGCCCACGAGTTCTGCGGTCTCTTCCAGCGAGTAGTCGAACACATCCTTCAAGAGCACGCAGGCGCGCTCCTTGGGCGGCAGGTGGCCGACCAGCCGTTCGACGGCGCGATGGGCATCAGTGGTCGCTGGCTCTGCAGCGATGACGCCGATGTCGTCCGAATAGGCGCTTTCCGCTCGCTCGCGCGCATGGCGCCGCCTCACAAGGTCAATGCAGCGATTGTGAGCGATGCGAAACAGCCAGGGTTTTAGCCTGCGGGGATCATCGAGGGTCTCGATCTTCGTGTAGGCCTCGAACAGCGTCTCCTGCATGAGATCCTCAGCGTCGAGGCGTGAGCCCGTCATGCGGGCGCAGTAGCGATGCAGTTGCGCGACGGACGCCCGACACTATCTCGAGGAAGGCTCGATACTGCGCGTCGAATAGGCCGATCGGTCGCCCAGGCATGTCCTTCACCTGCCACATATTAGCGTCATTGAGGAACATAGGTGAGAACCATGACCCCGTTCTTGAAGCGATGCGTATCGACAAGCTTCAGGCGGACGAGATCGTTGTCAACGTCTTCAAATGCGCGCTTGCCCTCGCCGACCACCTTGGGGATCACCCAAATCTGATACTCATCGACAAGGCCCGCGGCGAGCAGGGTCCGATCGAGGCTGGTGATCCCGTATTTCACGATGTTGCCGCCCGGCTGTTGCTTGATCCTCGCAAGCTCGGCAGCCACGTCGCCCTCTATCAACGAGGCGTTCCACGCCGTCTTCTTGAGGGTCCGGGAGGCGACGAGCTTCTTCATGCCGTTGAGGCGATCTGCGTATTTGTCACCTTTCGTTTCCGGACGCGAGGCAAACATCTCGTAAGTAACGCGACCGAGCAGTAGGAACTCGACATCGGCCAAAGCTTCGAACGAATATTCCTTTGCCTCTTCATCGAAGAACGATCCCGCGATCTTGATCGGGTTCTCGCTCACGCCGTCGAGCGAGACGAAGCTGCCCACTTTCAATTTGCGGGTCATGCGACCTCCCGACTTTCACCGCGTGTTGCCGCGGTTCCGGTCAGACCGAGCCTGGGGCGAATCCATTGTGCCAACCGCGCGATCGCGTCGTCGGCTTCGGGAGCACGCCCAGCCATCATCTGGAACGAGTGCAGCATCCCCGGAAATACGTCTAAGCGCACCTCGACGCCAGCGGCCTTTGCGCGGTCGGCAAGCACTCGGCTGTCGTCGAGCAGGGTTTCGTCTCCACCCACTTGCAGATAGATCGGCGGCAGGCCACTAAGATCGGCAAAGATCGGGCTGGCGAGTGGATTCCTGGGATCGGTCCCTGCAAGGACTTGCGATGCCAGCATATCCACGGCCGCCTTCTGGAAGAAGGCGTCCTTCTCGCGATTGGCTTCATAAGAGAGCCCGCTCGCCGAAAAATCGAGCCAGCCAGAGATGCTGAGGATAGCTGCGGGCAGCGGACGTCCCGCATCGCGGAGTTTCATCGCGGCCGCAACGATCAGGCCAGCGCCAGCGGAATCGCCTGCAGCTATGGTGTGCTTCGGCGCGATACCTTGCTCGGCGAGCCACTCGAACGCGGTCACGGCCTGCTCGATTTGGCGCGGAAACTTGCTCTGGAAAACGAAGTCGTAAGTGGCGAGCAGAGCGTAACAGCCGATCGCCTTGGCGAGGTGTCCGACCATCTTGCGATGGGTCCAGATCGATCCGCCGACATAGCCACCGCCGTGCAGGTAAAGCATGACCCGGTCTTTGGCCGCCGCTTTTGGCTGAACCCACAGAGCGGTCTTGTCGCCGAGTTTGGTCTCGATGTAATCGACGTCGCCCGGTTCTGCCGTCAAGACAGACCACTCGGAGACTTCCGGCGGCAATTCCCGACCGCTGCGCCAAGCCTCGGCGAGCGTTTCATAGTGTATCTTGTTCGCTAAGCTCTGCTTACTGTTCATTGTCACGCTCCAATTCGTTGTGGAGGGCGACGTTCAGGATAACCGCGCCCAACAACAGCTAAGACGGACGAACTGAGCGAAAGGATACGTCGCCGGCAGATGCGCTGATCTGCACCGATCCGATCCTGGCGACAACGGCAGCGCTACCTTGACCCTTGCC
>NZ_JAMYUW010000056.1:0-32990 GCF_040323315.1 Mesorhizobium sp. M0047
GCGTCCGCGCCTCTTCGCCCCTTAGTCCTGGGGGCGGGGCACTGGCCGGTTTTTTGGGGGCCCGCTCCGCGGGCCCGGGGGGGCGGGGGCCGTTCCGGTCGCCGTTGACGGGCCGACCGGACCGGGGCTGGTGCCTTGGAGCACCGGACCTCGGGCTTCGCCCCGGCCGGGGAGGAGGACGGCCGGGGCGGAAGGGTGCCGGCGACAGTCGCCGGATGCGCTTCATGTGAGGCAGGCGCCTCGGCGCCATGAAAGCTGGACAGGTTTTGCATGACCAGATATAAGCATAACTCAAAACACAATGCAAGCCATTCTTTCATAGACGAGAGCCGCTTTCATTGCTCACATGGGTGTCATGGCTAAAACGGAATTGTCGATCAAGGTCGGGGCGGCTATCCGCAAGGCGCGCAAGCAGCGCGGCCTGGTCATGCGCCACATCGCCGAGCACAACGACACCGATGTCGCCGCCGTCGGCAACTGGGAAACCGGCCGCAACCTGCCCAAGACCGAGAACCTCTTGAAGACCGCCGCCTTCCTGCGCGTAGACCCGGTGGCACTGGGCCAAGGGCAGGTCGTCTTCCTCGACGATGCCGGTCCGGTCGCCGACGCCGAGATCGTCACCGATGCCGCCCCCCTGCCCGCCGGGTCGATGGATATCGAGGTGCTGGGCGCGGCCGTTGGCGGCGACGATGGCGATTTCACCTTCAACGGCGAGCCGGCGGGCTATGTCCAGCGCCCGCCGGGCGTCCGCAACGTGCCAAAAGTGTTCGCGCTGCACGTGCTGAGCGATTCCATGGTGCCGCGCTACGAGCCCGGCGACCTGATCTATTGCGGCGGCCGCGACGCCGTGCCGGGCGACCATGTCGTGATCGAGACGTTTCCAGAAGAAAACGAACGCAACGGCAAGGCCTTCATCAAGAAGCTTGTCAAGCGCACCGCAGCCGAGTTGGTCGTCGAGCAATACAATCCGCCGAAGACGCTAACCTTCGACCGCTACGCCATAAAACACGTCTGGCGCGTGATTCCGCTGAAGGAATTGCTGGGGTATTGAGGATTCATCGCGCCCAAGTGCCATCATTCCACTGGTCGCGGCTTGCGCAACAGCGTATGATTAAGTCATACACATCCCACTTGCCCAGGGCAATGACAATGCGCACCACCCAGCCACTGACCATTACCTTGCCGCTTGAGATGGCGCAGATGGTGAAGGACAAGGTTTCATCCGGCGAGTACGCCACCGAAAGCGAAGTCATCCGCGATGGCTTGAGAACTCTTGCCGCACGCGACGCAGCGGTCGATCGCTGGCTGCGGGAAGAGGTTGCGCCAACAATGGATGCGCTTCAGAAGGATCCTTCGCTCGTCTCACCTCTCGAGGAAGTACGCAAGCGACTTCACAACCGCATTGATGCACTGGCGGGCAAGCGTTCACGCCAAGCATGACGCACAGGGTCGTCTTCAGTGAGGCCGCAAAAAAGACCTGCTGGATTTGCTGATCTATCTGGTTCCACAAGCTGGCGAACGAATTGCGCGAGCCTATGTCGATCGCCTCATCGGTTACTGTTCGGACTTTGATACTTTCCCGAACGCGGGACGCGCCATGATGATGTCAGGCCAGGCCTCCGCACCGTGGGCTATCGCAGGCGGGCGACGATCGCATTCACCATCAAAGACAAGACCGTGACGATCGTTCGAATCTTTCACGGCGGGCGAGAGGTCATCCTCTCCGACGACGACGTCTTCTGACGGCCACCTCATCATGCCCGTCTCGACCCCTCCAGCGGCACCTCGCGCTCATTCAGCATCCGCGCTTCGCTACGCACCCGCTGGCGCTCGTCGATGAACGCCGCTTGGATCGTGACGGTTGCCCCCGGCAGCCCGTCGGCACGGCAGGCCGAGCAGACGATGCGGCCCGACAATGCGGACAGCGGCGTATTCCCTGTCACCCCGAACCGCTTCAACTGATCGGGCCGCCACCATCTGTTGCGGCCGCAATCGGCGCACTCGACCGAGATCGAGGCGACATGCGCGATCACTGGTTCCCTGCCAGGCAATGCCATCGCCCCTCCTCACCCTTTGTTCCTGATTTGTTCGCATATTCCTGTGTTTTACGCCGGGAGTCGAGTCGCAGTTTTCGAACAGCCATAAAAGTTTTTCTTCTATAATTTTTTGAGTTATGCTTATGTATCTTGCAAATGTGAGTCGGGACACGAACCCACCGCCACATTAGGCCTGGGAGGGCCGCCGATTTCGCCCGCGCCTGCGGTTATGCCGGCGACAGCCCAGCTCTGCTCGAAGCTTTCGAGGCGATCCGCCGCAGCGGCATCGCCCACGCTCGCCAGGATCACATCAGGCGCAAGGCCGTCATTGACGAGTTGAAACACTCGGAAACCTTGTTCCTGGCCGCGCTCGGCCCGGCACTGTCGGCTGAAGAAGCCATCGCCGATGCCGTTCGCCTCATCGCCTGCTGGCGCAACCTGCCGCGCTGGCGCCAGGAGCGGCGCCTGCCTGACCTCATCAGAGCCAAACAGCAGCGCCTGGTGGCGCGCTACTTCCGCCGTTACGGCCGTCTTCTGTGGGCGTGCGAGGCTGAGAAGCGGTTCGCATAGCGAGAGGAGATGTCCGGCAGGACAGAGGGGGTGGACGGGCGCTAAGCGCTCCTCGTTGCCCTTACCGTCGCACCCGCGACTTCAGCCACCGGTCGAACGCCACCGCCAAGATCAGGATCAGGCCGATGACGATGCTTTGCGTGTAAGATGACACGTTGTTGAACTGCAGCCCGTTCTGCAGCACGCCGATCAGGGCCGCGCCGACCACCGTGCCGCCGACCGAGCCGATGCCGCCGAACAGCGAGGTGCCGCCGATGACGACGGCCGAGATGACCGTCAACTCGTACCCGATGCCGGCTACCGCCTCCGATGAATTCAACCGCGCCGACAGCACGAAGGCGGCGAGCCCGGCGAAGAAGCCGACGATGACATAGACCGAGACCAGGATGCGGTCGACGCGCAGGCCGGACAGCCTTGCCGCCTCGGCATTGCCGCCGACGGCATAGACGGCGCGGCCATAGCGCGTGTAGCGCAGCACTATGTGGCACAGGATTGCGGCCGCAGCGAAGATGAGCGCCGGCACCGGCACGGGGCCGATCAGCCCGGTGCCGAACCAGCGCATCGAGGCGTCGAAGCCCGATATCGGGCCGCCGTTGGAGATGGTCAGCGTCAGCCCGCGAAACACCGTCAGCCCGCCCAGCGTGACGACGAAGGGCGGCACTTTCAGCCGGGTGATGACAAGCCCCTGCACACCACCGGCCGCCGCCCCCACAATTACGGCGGCGAGCAGAGCCGCGAACCACCCAAAACCTTGCGTGCCGGAGGTCGACAGCGACAGCGTGTTGGCGGTGCCGCCCTTGGCGACCACGGCGGCGACCATGCCGCAGAAGGCGAGCAGCGAGCCGACCGACAGGTCGATGCCGGCGGTGAGGATGACGAAGGTCATGCCGAGCGCGATCAACCCGGTGATCGAGATCTGCCGCGTGATGTTGAACAGGTTGATCGGGTCCATGAAGCTCGGCTTCAGCATTGTGAAGACCACGATCAGCGCCAACAGGAACAGCAGCGGCCCGAAGCTCATCAGCAGGCGCGCGAAATTGATGCCGCCGCGCTGTTCCTCCGCCACGCTCATGGTGTCTCCTTTCGATCGAGAGCCATCAGTTCCATCAGTCTTTCCTCGTTTGCCTCGACGCCCGGCATCTCGCCGGTGATGCGTCCCCGGCGCATGGTGACGATGCGGTCCGACACGGCCAGCACCTCGGGCAATTCGGACGAGATCATCATCACCGCGATGCCGCGCGCCGCAAGCTGCACCAGGATCTGGTGCACTTCCGTCTTGGCGCCGACGTCGACGCCGCGCGTCGGTTCGTCGACGATCAGCACCTTCGGATCGCGCGCCAGCCAGCGCGCCAGGACCACCTTCTGCTGATTGCCGCCTGATAGGCCCTCAATCGCCTGCTCGGGCGAGGCCATGCGGATCGACAGCATCTTCCTGAAGCCGGCAAGCGCATCGCGCTCGCGCCGCTCTGCCATGAAGCCGAAGCCGTTGCTGAAGCTGCCCAGCGATGCGACGGAGAAATTCGGCAGGATGCCCAGTGCGGCAAAGATCGCCTGGTGCTTGCGGTCCTCCGGCACCAGTCCGATGCCGAGCGCAATCGCATCGGCCGGTGACGCCGGGGTGATTTGCTTGCCATCGAGTGTGATGGTGCCGGCCGCGATGCGGTCGGCGCCGAAAATGGCGCGCGCCAGTTCGGTGCGGCCCGAGCCGACGAGACCGGCGACGCCGAGGATCTCGCCGGCCTTGAGATCGATGTCGACGCCGTCGAGCACGATGGCGTGCGGCGCCTCGGGATCGCGCACGGTGCGCAGTCCGCGCACCGACAGCACGACATCGCCGGCAACCGCGCGCTGCGCCGGCCGCGCATAAAGTTCCGACGCCGCCCGGCCGACCATCTTCTCGATGATCCTGGGCAGCGCGATCGGTCCGCCTTCGCGGTCGAGATGCCCGGCCAGCCTGCCGTCGCGCAGCACCGTCATGCGGTCGCAGATGGCCGACGCCTCCTCCAGCCGGTGGGTTACGAACATGATGGCGACGTTGTCCTTGCGCAGCCGGTCCATGATCGACAGCAGCCGCTGCACCTCGGTCTCGGTCAGCGCCGAGGTCGGTTCGTCCATGATGATCAGCCGGCTTTTCAGCGACAGCGCGCGCGCTATCTCGACCAGCTGCTGTTCGGCCACCGACAGAGCCGACACCGGCGTCGTCGGATCGATGGAGAGGCCGACGCGGGCGATGATGTCACGGGAGTCCTGCTCCATGCGCCGCCAGCTGACCAGCCCGAGCGGACCAACTGGCGCGCGGCCGATAAAAATATTCTCCGCCACAGTCAGCGTCGGGATCAGGCTGAGCTCCTGATAGATGGTGACGATGCCGAGCCGCTTGGCATCCTGGGGGCTCGATGGCTGATAGTCGGCGCCGTCGAAAATGATGCGGCCGCCCGACGGCGGCATGACGCCCGACAGGATTTTCAGCAGTGTCGACTTGCCGGCGCCGTTTTCGCCAAGCAGGCCGAGGATTTCGCCAGGGCGGATGTCGAGCGAGACATCGCTGAGCGCGGTGACGCCGGAGAAATGCTTGGTAATGCCCTCGACGGCAAGCAGGATAGGTTCGGGCGATGCGGCTTCAGCAGGCGACAATGGTTGCTTCCTCGATGCAGTTCATCACGGCTCCATCAGCGCTTGAGCACCCCCCTCTGTCCTGCCGGACATCTCCCCCGCAAGGGGGGAGATTGGCTGCCCGTTCTGCTTTCGCCAATCTCCAACTTAGCAGGAAAAAGCGCCGCCAATGACACTGCCGATCTCCCCCCTTGCGGGGGGAGATGTCCGGCAGGACAGAGGGGGTGCTGTCCCGCCGGCTTCCAATCACCCCTACTTCGTCTCGCCGATCCGCTCCGCCTTGTCGAGATTGTCCTTGCCGATCACGATCGGCGTCAGCAGCACCAGCTTCTCCTTCGGCTCGGTCTTGTCCTTGGCAAACGCCACCGCGATGCGGACCGCCGTGCGCGACTGCTCGCCGGGGAACTGCTCGACGGTGCCGGCAAGCTTGCCGTCGCGCACCGCGACCAGCGCTTCGGGAAGCGCGTCGAAGCCGTAGATCTTGACGTCGGTGAAGTTGCGCGCCGCGCAGGCTTCCATGGCGCCGAGCGCCATGTCGTCATTGGCGCAGACGATGGCGTCCGGCTTGCCGTTGGCGGCAAGGCCGGCCTCGGTCACCGACAGCGCCTCGGCGCGGGCGAAGTTGGCGGTCTGCTCGAAGACGATCTGGTACTTGTCCTTCAGGGGATCGAGCACATTGTGCACGCCCTTGTTGCGGTCGATCGCCGGGCCGGCGCCTGGCTGGCCCTGCAGATGGAAGAGCTTGGCGCCGTTGGGGAACGCCGCAACCATCGCCTGGGCTTCGGCCTCGCCGCCCTTGACGTTGTCGGCGCCGACATGGGCCAGAATACCCTCGACGCCGTCGACGCGGCGGTCGATCGTCACCACGGGAACGCCGGCCTTGACCGCTTCCTCGATGGCCGGCGCCAGCGCGTTGACGTCGAGCGGCGAGATGACGATGGCGTTGACCTTCTGCACCAGGGCCGCCTCGATGTCGGCGGTCTGTTTGGTGGCCGAGTTCTGGCCGTCGCTTTCGGTCAGATTGACGCCCTGCGCGGCGGCTTCCGCCTTGATCTCGTTCAGCATGTGCACGAAGAACGGAAAGCCGAGATTGGGCACGGAGCCCAGGATGGTGAGCTTGTTCTGCGCAAAGGCCGAGGGTGCGGCAAGCATCATGGCGCCAAAGGCCGCGGACGACAGCAGGAATTCGCGTCTGTTCATGAGATCCTCCTCCACAAGGACGCACGACCCCGAGAAACCGGGATCGGTTTCAGGAAGTATCATGCGTCGGTTCAAAGTGTTGGAGCATCCTCCCTGCGCCCGAAAACGCATGCCGCTCCAGCCGGCCGCCGCTGTAAAAAAGAGCCTCCCATCGACGCCTGCGCGGGGATGCTAGCCCGGGGTCAACCATTTGTGCAACATCGATATAACGGAGCTACCGCGCAACTTATCGGAATTGTCGGATTTTTGGATTGCGGCTTCCTGCCCTTTGGCGATCGGCTCGGGTCGGCCGGGCCTTGCAGTCCGTTCTTTTTCTGGGCCAGGAAGCGAAAGCGCTGCTCCGACACGTGCGGCCGTCTCGCGTGGTCGGGGCGCCTGACTTCCATTCCCTTGGTCCGGCACTACTTTGGGACAATGCAGATCGTCAAAAGTGGCACCGGTTTTGGGAGAACGATATGCACGACAACAAGACCTGAATTTTCGAAGCCCACGATTTGGAGAATTGCATGAAGCCGCAAATCATCTGCCATATGCTGGCATCCCTTGACGGCGGCCTCCACCCGAGCCGCTACACCAAGAGCCCCGACGGCACCCTGGCCGAATGGTCCAGCCTCTATGAGCATATCCACAATGACCTCGCGGGCGATGCCTGGATCGTCGGCCGCGTCACCATGGCCGAGATGAGCAAAGCCGTCGCGCATCCGCCGGCCAATGCCGGCAAGGTCGACCGGCCCTATCATTTCGCGCAGGCCGGTGCGGGCATTTATGCCGTGGCGCTCGATCCCTCGGGCAGGCTTCACTTTTCCAAACCCGACATCGGCGGCGATCATGTCGTGGTGCTGCTTGGGCGTGACGTTGCCGACAGCCATCTCGCCGAACTTGCCGCCGACGGCGTGTCCTATATCGTCGCGGAAACCGCCGACATCGATCTCGCGTCGATGGTCGAGGTACTCGGCCGCGAATTCGGCATACGCAGGCTACTGCTCGAGGGCGGCGCCGGCATCAACGGTTCTTTCCTCGCGGCAGGGCTCGTCGATGAGCTGAGCCTTCTCGTCGCGCCGGCGCTCGACGGGCGGGCGGCAAACCAGGGTTTCGTCGAGTTCGGCGAGAGCGGCCTGGCGGGCAAGATGCAGTTGTCCCTGACGAGCTGCGAAGCGCTCGCGCATGGGCTCGTTCATCTGCGCTACGCCGTCGCGCCCTGAATGGATGCGCTCTCGTACAAAATGGCCGGTAATCTGACTGAGATTACCGGCCCTATCTCGTCCACTCTGGCGCCGAGGCTTCAGCCGTCAGTCGGCGTATTGCATGGCATCAAGATCGGCGATCAGCGTCGGGCCGGTCGGATGCCAGCCCAGCCGTGCCTGGGTCAGCGCGCTGGAGGCCGGCAGATCCATCGGCGCGAACATCGCCATCCTGCCGAAATGCTCCTCCGCCCTTTCCGGCGGTAGCGAAACGACCGGCAATTTCAAACTCCGGCCAAGCGCCTCGGCGATTGCGCGCGCTTCGACACCCTCTTCGCCGACCGCGTGATAGCGCGCGCCCGGCTGCCGCTTTTCCACGGCGAGCCGGTAAAGGCGCGCCGCGTCGAGGAGATGGCCCGCGGAGAAGCGGTTGCGGCCCTCGCCGATATAGGCCGAGACGCCTTTCTGGCGCGCGATTTCGATGAAAAGCGTGATGAGCCCCTGCTTGACCGGATTGTGAACCTGCGGCAGGCGCACCACCGACAGGTTGATGCCGGCCTCCAGCAACGCATTGCCGGCGAGTTCCGAGGCAATGCGCGGATTGGGATGGCTGGGGTTGAAGATGTCCTCGACTGCCGGTTGGCCATGGCCGGGGCTGCCCGCGCCAACGCCGGAGGTGATCACCAGCGGCCGGTCGGACCCCGCCAATGCCTGGCCGAGGGCCGCGATGACACGCTTGTCCTTTTCGCAATTCTCGACAAATCGAGAGAAGTCATGGTCGAACGCAGTGTGGATCACGGCTTCCGCCTTGGCCGCGCCATCGCGCAGGCCGTCGGGCTCTTCAAGCGTTCCCCGATGTACTTCGGCGCCAACGGCGGCAAGCGCCTCGGCGCCGGCGTCGGAGCGGGTGACGCCGACCACCTGGTGGCCCGCCTTGATCAGTTCGGTAACCAGCGCCGAACCAATGAAACCGGTCGCGCCGGTGAGAAAGATACGCATGCAAAATCTCCTGCACAGTTGCCTGCGTAATATTGCTGGTCTATTATTCCATTAAAGTAGTGATCTTATCATGGTATAATGACTAACAGGATGCCCATCAATTCGGCCGGCTCACTGGCAGCGTTCCTCAAGGACCGGCGCACCCGCCTCGATCCGGCTTCCTTCGGCTTCTCGGGGCGCAGGCGGACTCCGGGATTGCGCCGCGAAGAAGTCGCCCAGCGCGCCAACATAAGCCCGACCTGGTACACCTGGCTGGAACAGGGCCGCGGCGGCGCGCCCTCGGCTGACGTGCTGAACCGCATCGCCAAGGGGCTGATGCTGACCGAGCCGGAGCGCGAACATCTTTTCATGCTCGGGCTGGGTCGACCGCCCGAAGTTCGCTACAAGGGCGTCGAGGGGGTCAATCCGCGGCTCCAGCGACTGCTCGACACACTCGATGCCAGCCCAGCCCTGATCAAGACCGCCACCTGGGACGTCGTTGCCTGGAACCGCGCCGCGCAAATCGTGCTGACCGACTACAGCGCCCTGCCCGCCGGCCAGCGCAATATCCTGCGCTTCATGTTCCGCAGCCCTGTCATCCGCGCCAAGCAGCACGATTGGGAAAGCCTCGCCCGGTTCGTGGTGGGAGCGTTCCGGGCCGATGCGGCACGCGCCGGCGCGGTGTCCGAGGTCGCCCAACTGGTCGACGAACTTTGCAGCGTCAGCCCCGAGTTTGCCGCCTTGTGGCAGGAAAACGACGTGCTCAGCCACGGTGACGGGACAAAGCGCCTGAAGCACCCGCAGCTCGGCGACATCGAGCTGGAATACTCGGCATTCTCGGTCGATGGACGCCCGGACTTGAGCATGATCGTCTACAACCCGATCGACAGTACGGTCGCCGACCGTATCCGCGCCCTCGCTCGGCATCCCTCAAGGCAAGGGTTGGACCAAGGCTGATATCTGCGGCGACGGCGGACGGCGCGGATGCCGCCATTGCCCCATGCCCTGCATACAAGGCAGCAACACGGCTTGCGAAGCCATCGCGGCCCATGGCATCTGTCGGCTTCACCAACCAAATGGCACCATGACACCACGGCAGACACGACAAAGCGGCAGGCAGGCGGCGCCCGGCGTCAGCCTGAACCGGGCGCTGTCGAAGCTTGGCCTGTGCTCGCGTACGCAGGCCGAGGTGCTGATCGCGGAAGGCCGCGTGCGCGTCGGCGGCAAGGTGGTGCGTGATGCAGCGCTGCGCGTCGACCTCAACCGCGACCGCATCGTCGTTGACGGTGATCAGGTCGTTGCCGAGCGCAAGGTCTATGTCATGCTCAACAAGCCGCGCGGGCTGGTCACCACCCGCGACGACCCGCAACAGCGCGACACCGTCTATGCCTGCCTCGAGGGGCTCGATTTGCCCTTCGTCTCGCCGGTCGGCCGCCTCGACAAGGCGAGCGAAGGCCTGCTGTTGATGACCAACGACACCCGCTTTGCCAACCGGCTGATGGACCCCGCCTCGCATTTGCCCAAGACCTACCATGTGCAGATCGGCACGGTGCCGGATGAGACGATGCTAGACAAATTCCGCGCGGGCGTCATCGTCGACGGCGAGACCCTGACCGCCAGCTCGATCCACCTCTTGCGCAGCGGAGGCCGCACAGCCTGGCTGGAGATCGTGCTCGACGAAGGCCGCAACCGCCACATCCGCCGCCTGCTCGCGGCGCATGGCATCGAAGTGCTGCGCCTGATCCGCATCGCCATCGGCCGCCTGCAGCTTGGCGACCTCGCCAAGGGCACCGCGCGGCATCTGACACCGGAAGAACTGGCTCTGCTGGTGGATTGAGTGAGGCGTGTCGCCGGTGTCGGCGCACCGCGTCGGCGCTCTCCTGACGGAGGGCTGTCAGGAGACTTGGTCTATATCTGCCCATGGGGCGGCAGCGGCTCCAGCAATCCAGGAGCCATGCGATGAATTTCGTCTCTGTCCGCATCATCACGTCAGATGTCCAGCGCCTCGTGCGCTTCTACGGCGAAATCACCGGCATGCCGGTGACCATGTACACGGAAGACTTCGCCGAACTCGCAACACCTTCCTGCACGCTGGCGATCGGCAGCACGCGCACTTTGATGCTGTTCGGCGGCGACATCGCCCGCCCGGCCGACAACCACACGGCAATCCTCGAGTTCCGCGTCGGCGACGTCGACGCGGAATTCGCCAGGCTCTCGGACACCTTAAGGGACGTCACGGTACAGAAGCCGACCACCATGCCCTGGGGCAACCGGTCTATGCTGTTCCGCGACCCGGACGGCAATCTGGTGAACTTCTTCACGCCGGTGACCGCCGAGGCGATCAGGAAGTTCGACAGATAGGACTCTTGCGCCCTACTTCTGGTTCCACTTGCGCACGACCGGCTCGCTCAAATCATGCTCGTAGCCGAGCACGCTGATACTGGCCGTATCGAGCACGAACAGCGCACCATCTTCGGGCGGCAAGCCGAGCCAGCGCGCCCCCAGCACGCGCAAAAAATGCGCGCTGGAAAACACCAATATGTCGGCATTGGCCTTGCGCAATTCGGCGATGATCCTGTCCGCTCGCGCGCCGACATCGGCCGCAGTCTCGCCCTTCGGGCAACCATCGCGAAACACGGTCCAGCCGGGCCGCTCGGCCTGGATCTGTCTTGTCGTCAGCCCCTCATAGGCGCCGTAGTCCCATTCCTGCAGATCGTCCTTCTTGACGCTTTCGGCACCGAAGCCGGCCAGCACGCTGGTATTGTAGGCGCGCTGCGAAGGGCTCGACCATACCGCGGAGAACGACAGGCCTTTGAGTCGTGCCGCGACACCCCGCGCCGCGACCTCGCCGGCCAGCGTCAACGGCATGTCGGTGCGGCCGGTGTGCTGCCCCGAAAAGCTCCACGCCGTCTCGCCATGCCGGACCAGATGTATCTGCGGAAACGCGCTGCTCATTGGATGCCTTTCGATGTCGCCCGCACCTTAGGGGACGATGCCGCAAAGGGGAATCCTGCTGACGCAAACGTGTGTGCAGCCTGGCCCTGATCCGCATCGAGTTGGCCCTGTGATCAGCCCGATGGCGCGACTATATCAAGGATAGCCTCCCAAGGCTCCCGCCACCACAAGGGCATCGGCCCTTGCACAATAGGTCGAGATCATCATGTACAAACATCTGCTCATTGCCACGGACGGATCGGAACTGGCCGACAGGGGCGTTGCCCACGGTCTGGCGCTGGCCAGCGGCATTGGTGCCGCCGTCACTTTCATCACCGTCTCCGAACAATTCCCGATCTTCGCCTGGGGCGGCGCCATGGCCGGCTTTGCCGCTGGCGATGAACTGGCCGCCTACCAGGAAGAAGCGCGCAAATATGGCAAGAAGGTTCTCGACAAGTGCAAGGCATCGGCGAATGCGGCCGGCGTCTCCGCGGAGGTCGTCCATGTCGAGGACAAAAGGCCGGCCGAGGCAATCCTGGAGCTGTCGCAGGCTCAAGGCTGCGACTTGATCGTGATGGCCTCGCACGGGCGTCGCGGACTGGGCAAGCTGCTTCTGGGAAGCCAGACGGCGGAAGTGCTGTCCTACACCGAAATCCCGGTGCTGGTGGTGCGGTAGGGTCTGCTGCGGATCACGAGTTCCATCGAGCCATTGTGCCGTCCTCGCTTCACCGTAGTGACATTGTCGTAACGATCTGCTGTGCCTGGGCGATGAAGGGAGCTACCGATGCCACCGTCACGTGGTCTGTTGCCGAAGAGCGTTCCGATCAATATCCGCGTTAGGCCGGAAGTTCGCAATCTGATCGACCGGGCAGCGGAACTGCTCGGCAAGAATCGTGCGGACTTTGTGCTTGAAGCGTCGCAGCGCGCCGCTGAGGACGCGTTGCTTGGTCGTCTCGTGTTTACCGTCGAGCCGGATGTCTACGCTGTGTTTCTGGCACGTCTTGACACACCGCCGCAACCGAACGATCGATTGCACCGCACCATGACGACAAAGGCTCCATGGGACTCCGCGTGACGCGTCGGCTCCGGTTCCGCTCGCCGAGGCCCGGTTGTGCCGCAATTGCACCTCAGCTGCAGTTACCTCCACGGGTGGGTGGGTTGGTTGAATTTATGAGCTAGGGTCCGCGATAGGCGTCGCATAGACGACGATCGCGTATCCATCCCGAAGGGCTGCCTCCGCGGCATTTCGCAAAACGTCATCGCTTATTGAAGAAACTCCAACCGCTAATTCCTTAGCATCCCGCATCTCGGCACGCTGCCAGCCGCAGGTCATAAGATACGCCGGCGTTGCGGATAGGGCCGACTCCAGACTATTGGCATTGGCAAAAACCAAGAGCGCGTAGCGCTCGCCATCAATATATTGGTCGTGCCCGTCCGCGCATGCCACCAATTTCAGCACATGAAGGCTCATTTCGTCAGTCTGCTCTTGTACGGTCGGTAGGGCCGTAGTTGATCCAAGGGATAGGTCTACAACAACACCTCGCCCGCAAGATAGACCCCCAGCGCTAGCAACCCGACGAAGAACACCATGCGGAAGGTCTCGACGCTCATCTTCTGGCGCAGCGCCTGGCCGGCGAACATGCCGGCCAGAGCCGGCGCCAGGGCCAGGACCGAACCCGCCAGTTGCGCCGTCGGCGACTTGAGAGCGCCGGTCCTGAACAGCCCGATAGCGAGCGCTGCCGTCGACACGGTGAAGGAAAGGCCGAGCGCCTGGATCAGGTCTTCTTTCTCCAGCCGCAGCGATTGCAGATAGGGCACCGCGTGCCTGGCCTCGACAATGTCTGCCGGCTGGTCGCACAAGGCGGCGGCCTCGCCGTCGTGCCGGAAAGTGTCGCGCGCCGCTCGGCACGCTCAGTGCGTAGCCTGCGGCTGACCGACGACTGGGCGACGCGCCAGCTCCACCTCTGTGCCCGCCGCTTCGACGAGTTGACGCCGCAGGCGAAGCTGCTGGCCGCCGCGCTGGTCTGAATTCCACAGCCGAACAGCAAGCGGCTGCATCCCCGCCGGCGACCATTGTCCCCGTCAATGCGAAAACAACGCCTTGCATTTCAAAAATCCGTGACATAGCTTGTTTACACATTGGCAAAGAAATTGCCGAAGTTTTTTCCTTTTGTGAAAGACGGGGACTTGCGGGAACATCTCGATCTGACCGATCGGCGGCTGGTCAAACAGCTGTCGCAGGACGCCCAACCGGGCATCAACCGTATCGCCGAGATCTTGGCGGTTTCGGTGCCGACGGTGCGCTCGCGGCTGCGCAACCTGCTCGACCGCAACCTGCTCAAGATCGTCGGGCTGCTGAACCTGACCGAGCGCCCCGAACTGATCTCGGCGATTGTCGGCATCAACGCCCAAGGACGCGGCCGGGCCCGCGAGCTGGCGCAGCGCATTTCCGAACTGCCCTTCGTGAACTCGGCTTCGGTGGTAACCGGGCGCTTCGACATCATCGTCGACGTGACGGTGGCCGGTGATGTCGCCGATCTCTACCGCGTCACCAGCGAGCTGATCCCGGGCGCAGGCGAGCCAGGAGAAGTGGTGCGCAGCGAGACCTTCGTCGTCATGGCGTCGTGCAACAAATGGGTCAGCCTGCCCGAAGGCTGCTGGTCGGACGACCGCAAGGAGCCGGCATGAAGATCGCGGTTCTCGGTGGGCTCGGCCTGCAAGGCCGCGCGGCCATCGCCGACCTCGTCGCCAGCGCCGGCGTTGAGGAAATTGTCTGCGTCGACACCGCAGCGGACGGTCCTGCACGGCTTGCCGGCCTGACCGACCTCGCCCGCGTGCGCTTCG
Source organism: Mesorhizobium sp. M0047 (assembly GCF_040323315.1). Taxonomy (NCBI): domain Bacteria; kingdom Pseudomonadati; phylum Pseudomonadota; class Alphaproteobacteria; order Hyphomicrobiales; family Phyllobacteriaceae; genus Mesorhizobium; species Mesorhizobium sp. M0047. The sequence goes on from NZ_JAMYUW010000056.1 coordinate 14,357, forward strand.
TCGTGCCCGATGGCGCCATCGGCCCGGCGCTGGCCAATGTGCTCGATGATGTCGACGCCGTCATAGATCTGTTGCCGCAGCCGCTGATGCGCGAAGCGGTGCAGGTCGCCATCGCCACGCGGACGCCGCTGGTCACCACCAATTACGCCAAGTCGATCGCCGACCTGGCGCCGGCGGCCGAACAGGCCGGCGTCCCGATCATGACCGAATGCGGGCTCGACCCCGGCATCGACCTCGTGCTCTACGCCCGTGCCGCAAAGCAGTTCGACTCCATCACGGCAATCGATTCCTACTGCGGCGGCATCCCCGAGCCGAAGGCGATGGCCAAGCCGCTTTGCTACAAGGTGAGCTGGAATTTCGACATGGTTCTGGTCAGCCAGAACCGCGACAGTGTGATGATCGAGGACGGAAAACGCGTCGCTGTCCTGGCTGGTCGGCAGCACGCCAACCCTTTCATCCATGAGATCGAGGTCGCAGGCTTGGGCAAGCTCGAAGCCTTCCCCAATGGCGATGCGCTGCATTATGTCGAGATGCTGGACGCCGCCAGGGGGCTGCGCCGCTCCGGCCGCTACACGCTGCGTTGGCCGGGATGGTCGGCCTTCTGGGCGCCGCTGAAGGAGCTCGGCTTCCTCTCCGAAGACAAGGTGCCCGGCACCTCCAACAGCCCGCGCGAATTCCTCGGCCGGCTGCTCGGGCCCCAATTGCAATATGGCCCCGGCGAAAAGGATCTTTGCGTGATGCGCAATGTCTTTTCCGGCCTCGAAGGCGGCCGCGCCAAGACGGTGACATCGGACCTGATCATCGAGCGGGACCTCGTCTCCGGCCTGTTCGGCATGAGCCTCGGCGTCGGCTACCCCGCCAGCATCGTGGCGCAGATGCTGGCACGCGGCGAGATCAGCAAACCCGGCCTGCTCAACCCACTGCTCGATGTGCCTGACGAGCCCTTCTTCGACGCGCTGGCCGGACGCGGCATCAAGGTCACTGAAACGGTGGCCTGGGACTGAGGATTTTCGAACGGTGGCCGCCGCCGGCAACGGTGTCGCCGCTCAAAAAAAGGCCCGAGGAAATCCGCGGGCAGATATCAACGACAACAGGGAGGACTACCGAAATGAAGATTGCCAGACTTTTCATCGCCGGACTTGCGCTCGCCGGGCTCACCACTGCGGCCACAGCCGGAACACTGGACGACATCACCAAGCGCGGCGAACTGCGCGTCGCCGTGCAGACCCAGGGACCCCCCTTCTCGCTGGTCGGCGCCAATGGCGAACGCACCGGCAGTTCGGTTGAACTGGCCGAACTGATGGCCAAGGAAATGGGTGTGAAAATCACCTTCCTCGACTTCGACTGGGACGGCCTGATCCCGGCGCTCTTGTCCGGCAAGGCCGACCTTCTGGTCGCAGACATGACGCCGACATTGGCGCGCGGCATGAAGGTCGCCTTCACCACGCCTTACATGTATACGGGCAGCACCGTCTTCACCAAGGCCGACAGCAAGTTCAAGACCACCGAGGATTGCAAGGCCAAGGGCACCAAGATCGCCGTGCTGCTGGGCGCCACCGGCGAGAAGGAAGCCAAGACCGCCTTCCCCGATGCCGACATCAAGAGCTACAAGGGCGGTGGTCCGCTGCTGCTCGATGCCGTCAACAACGGCCAGGCCGATTGCGGCGTCAACGACATCTCGGCGGTCAAGGGCCAGTCGACCGCTTATCCGGCCGGCTCCTTCACCATCATGCCGGACCTTTTGTCGAAGGAACCGCTTGCCTTCGCCACCCGCTATGACGAGCCGGACCTGCTGGTCTGGATGAACCTGTTCCTCAACCAGGTCAGCATCGACGGCCGCCTGCAGAAGAACCTCGACTACTGGGTCAATTCCGACGCCTGGAAGAAAGACCACTGAGGAATTAGGAAGTAGCGAGTAGCGAATAGGGAGTGGTGAACGGCCGTTCCGGCCACGCTTTGCTGCTCCCTACTTCCCTACTTCCCTACTTCCCTACTTGCTACTCGCTACTCGCTACTCGCTATTCGCTATTCGCTAGTCACCCTTCCCTCTTCACCGCCGCGCGCCCATGCTCGAGAATTTCAGCTTCCGCACAATCGTCGAATATCTGCCCCTGTTCGGGCACGGCCTGATCACGACCGTCTGGCTGTCGGCGCTGTCCTTTGTCGGTGCGCTCGTCGTCGGCATAGTGCTGTGCGCGGCGAACCTGCAGCGCGGCTGGCTGTTCCGCACAACGGCCAAGGCCTATATAGACGCCGTGCGCGCCACGCCCCTGCTGGCGCAGCTCTATTTCCTCTATTTCGGTTTGCCCAGGCTCGGCTTCGTGCTGCCCGAGCTGGTCGTCGGCATCCTTGCGCTATCGCTCAACAGCGGCGCCTATATCGCTGAAATCATTCGCGCCGGCATCCTGTCGATCCCGCGCGGCCAGGTCGAAGCCAGTGTCGCCTCGGGCATGACCTATGTCCAGCGCATGCGCCTGGTCGTCCTGCCGCAAGCCTTCAAGGTGACGATCCCGCCGCTGCTCGGCCAGGCGATCGTGCTGGTCAAGGATTCCGCACTGCTGTCGCTGATCTCGGTTTCCGAACTGACGCGCGCCGGCCAGTTGCTCGCCTCCGACCGCTTCATGCCGGCCGAAGGCTTCCTCACCATCGCCGCCTTCTATCTGCTGCTCTATTACGGACTGAAGGGACTGGCTGGCCTGTCCAGCCGCTGGCTCGGCGCAGCGGGGGCCCGCACATGATCTGGCAACAGCTGCAAAGCCTCGCCGGCTCCTATCCGCTGGCCCTGCGCGGCCTCGGCATGACCGTGGTGCTGTCGCTGATCAGCCTGGTGCTCGGCACCTCGCTCGGCTTCGGTCTCGGCATCCTGCGCACCGGCAGCAATCGGCTGATATCAGCCGTCATCGGCGCCTGGGTCGACCTGATCCGCGGCACGCCGTTCCTGGTGCAGATCTTCCTGATCTTCTTTATCCTGCCGGAGTTGGGCATTGAGCTCGACGCCTTCACCGCCGGCATCATCGCGCTGACCAATCTGGCGGCCTGCTTCATCTGCGAGATCGTCGCCGCCGGCATCCGCTCGGTGCCGACAGGCCAGGTCGAGGCAGCGCTCGCGTCCGGCCTGTCGCGCTGGCAGCGCATGGGCCAGGTGGTGCTGCCGCAGGCGATGCGCATCGTGCTGCCGCCGCTGGTCGGGCAGTATGTGCTGTTGATCAAGGATTCTTCCGTCGTCTCTGCCATAGGTCTGACCGATCTCACCCGCGTCGGCTGGCTGGTGGTGCAGCGTGTGCCGAACGGCCTCCTGGTCTTCTTCCTGGTCGGCGTCGGCTATTTCATCGTCTGCTATCCCCTGATCATGCTCGCCCGCCAGCTAGAGCGTCGCATGGGTGCGGCGCATGGCGAGGTGCAGCTGTGACATCGAACCCGAAGGGCCCAAAAGATATGACCAAAACGGGCATGATCGACTTTCGCGGCGTCAACAAATGGTTCGGCTCGCTCAACGTGCTCAGGGATATCACGCTCAGCGTCGAGCCTCGCGAAGTAGTCGTCGTCTGTGGCCCGAGCGGCTCCGGCAAGAGCACCCTGATCCGCTGCGTCAACGGCCTGGAGGCGATCAAGGACGGCGACCTCACCGTCGACGGCCAGCGCCTCGGCGACCCCGCCACCAACATGACGCAGCTGCGCACCGAGATCGGCTTCGTCTTCCAGTCGTTCAACCTCTACCCGCACAAGACCGCGCTCGAAAACGTGACGCTCGCCCCCATCCATGTCCGCAAGATCCCGCGCGCCGAGGCCGAAAAGGCCGGGCGCGAATTGCTGGCCAAGGTCGGGCTGGCCGACAAAGTCAACGCCTATCCCGCACAGCTCTCCGGCGGCCAGCAGCAGCGCGTGGCGATCGCGCGTTGCCTCGGCATGCGGCCCAAGATCATGCTGTTCGACGAGCCGACCTCGGCGCTCGACCCCGAGATGATTTCCGAAGTGCTCGACGTCATGGTGGCGGTCGCCGAGGAAGGCATGACGATGATGGTGGTGACGCACGAAATGGGCTTTGCCCGCAAGGTCGCCCAGCGCGTGGTGTTCATGGACGCCGGCGCCATCGTCGAAAGCGGCACGCCCGACGAGTTCTTCTCCCACCCCAAGACCGACCGCAGCCGGGCCTTCCTCGGCAAAATCCTCAGGCACTAACGGCGCACTGACACGCCGGTCAATTTACGCGTCCCTTGGCAGCGAGCACACTTCCCCCGTCATAGATGTCGTTCAACGTCCATTCGTTGATGTAGGATGCGGATGACATCTAAGGTCGTTTCGGATTGACGGAAGAAAACGAAGTGTTGCCCGACGGGATACTTGAAATAGTACTCGCGCACTTCGGTGCGGCGGCCGGTTTTGAGCCCGCTGGCCAAGGCCTCGATAGCGCCGATCAAATCGTGGTGATACCGATCCGCTTGTTCAAGCGACCAGTGCTTGAACGTGTAGAGCCAGATATCTTCCAGATCAGTTTCGGCGAGAGGTGAGAGTCGATATTGGCGGCACTCATTTGGCATGCTTGGCGCGCATCTTGCTCAGGAATGCGGTGCTGTCGAAGGCAACGGGTGCGCCAGATTCCTCGCCGGCGATGAGGGCGTTCTGCAAGGCACGGACCTTGGCCTCATGCTCTTCGAGCAACCGCAGGCCGGCACGCACGACATCACTTGCCGAACCGTAACGGCCTGTCTGAACCTGCGTATCGATGAAGCCAGCGAAATGGTCGCCAAGGGAAACAGAGGTATTTCGGGGCATGAGCTCCATCCTAAGGTGGCGATGCCAACATATACCAAAAATTGGTATATGTCCATAATTCTGACCTCAGAGGGGGCAAGATGCCAAGTCGCCCTGCCATCGCGCATGTCGTGATTCAAGCCGCCTCTTCCGGACTCCCGCCCATCACAAACGCAACCTTGCCGCCACGCCGCCTCAGCAGCGCGATGGCGAGGAAGGCGATGACGCCGCTCGCGGCGACGGCCACCAGCACCCACAGCGAATTGGCGACCGAAGTCCGCGCCATCATGAAGGCGAGCGCGAACGGCGCGAAGGCCGAGGTGAACTGACGGGCGGCGCTCGCCCATCCGAGCCGCGCGCCATAGCCCTCGCGGCCGAAGAGTTCGAGCGGCAAGGTGCCGCCGACGATGCTGGTGAGGCCGGAGCCGAGGCCGAACAGCAACACGAACAGGAAGGCGCCGGGCAGCAACGGTGTGGTCAACAGCAACGCGCACAGCCCGGCCGTGAGCAGCGAAGCTGCGATGACGGCAAGGTGCGTTTGCGGCAATCGCCCGCCAAACAGCATGTTGATCAGCCGGCTGGCGACCTGTGACGGGCCGAACAGGGTCGAGACGAAGAGGCCGGCGCTGCCAAGCCCAAGAGCCGCTGTCAGCGGCACCATGTGGATCAGGATCGCCGACAGCACGAAGCCTTCGGTCGCGAACCCCGCCAGCATCAACAGGAACGCAGCCCGGCCGCGCCGCGAATCGAGCGGCGCGCCCGCTTCCGGCGCCGGCCCGCGCTCTTGGCTCGCGGCCGTCGCGTGATGGCGCGACAGCCGCATCAGCCAGGCGTGGATCGGCAGGCAGAGCCCGAGATTGAGTGCGGCGAACAAAAGATAGACCTCGCGCCAAGTCAGCTGGGCATGCAGCGCCGAGGTCAGCGGCCAGAACAGCGTCGAAGCGAACCCGGCGATCAGCGTGAGGTGGGTTATGCTGCGTTGCGGACTGGGAACCCCGATCTGCACGATCGCCACGAAGGCGGCGCTATAGAGGACGAAGCTGGAGGCCAGCTCCATCGCCAACAGCGCCAGAACGAAACTCACGCGGCCGGGCGAGACGGCGCACAGCGCCAGCGCCAAGGCTGCCGCGACCGAACCCATGGTCATGATGCGCCCAGCGCCGAAGCGGTCGGCCCAGCGCCCGGCCGTCGGCGCGAACAGGCTGCCGGCGAACAGCGAGGCGGACAAGGCGCCGAACACCCAGCCTTCGCTGAGGCCGAATTCGCGGGCCATCGCCGGCGCCAGGATCGAGAAGCTGTAGTAGAGCGTGCCGTAACCGATGATCTGGGTCAGCCCGAGCGCCCAGATCGCCTTGCGCAGGACAGATCGGTCAGGCATCGCTGGCTGCCATCGTCTCTCGCGCCTCGATGCCGGCCGGCGCGGTTGCACAGCCGCAGCCCGACTCGCCGTTTGCCTTGGCGTCCGCATCCCTGACGCAGCAGGCATCGACATTGGCGGGCGCGGGCCCGCCGCAGCAACCGGCGCTTTCTGATACTGTCACGACACCGATGGCGCTGCACACCCCGGTCTCCGGCAACACCAGCCGCACCTCGCGAGCCGCGACATGGTCTCCGGCAATGTCGGCGACCACCGAGCGGACCTGTTCGTAGCCGGTCGCCATCAGGAAGGTCGGCGCGCGGCCATAGGATTTCGAACCGACGATGGTAAAGCCCGGTTCGGGATGGGCGAGCTCCGCGATGCCATGCGCGGGAACCGTGCCGCATGAGTGGAAATTCGGATCGATCAGCGGCGCCAGCGCCGGCGGCGCCTCGACGGCGGGATCGAGTGCGATGCGGACTTCGCCGAGGAACGACAGATCGGGCCGGAAGCCGGTGGTGACGACGATGCGGTCGACGGCCAGGTTGAACGGCTTGCCGGCCAGGCTGGCGTCGACGACGAGCCCCTCGCCTTGCCCCTCGATGCGGTTGACGGCGAAAGGCGCCAGCATATTCAGCCGGCCATCCGCCATCGCCTGCTTTGCGGCCAGCCCGAGTGCGCCGCGTTCCGGCAACTGGTCGTTCAGCCCGCCGCCGAGCAATCTTTCGACGCCGGCGTGGCGCAGCGCCCAGAAAATCTCGGTGCCGGGCGCTGCATCCCGCAGTTCCATCAGCGCCAGGGCGACGTTGATGGCCGAGTGCCCGCCGCCGATGACGAGGACGCGCTTGCCCGCATAGTCTTTTCTCGCCTTGCCGACTACGTCGGGAATGCCATAGCCGATGCGCCCGCGAGCCTCGCCCTCGCCGGGAACCGGCAGCCCATCGACACCGATCGGGTTCGGCCGCCACCAGGTTCCGGACGCGTCGATGACGGCGCGCGCGTGGGCGCGGTGCTCGCCGCGGGCATCGCGGTAGCGGATGACGAAGGGCGCTTGCTTGCGGCCCTCATTGGCGATCTTGTCATGCCCCTGACGGGTGATCGCGGTGACCTCGGCGCCGAGCTTCAGATTGGCGGCGATCGCGGGAAGCCGGCCAAGCGGCGCCAGATAGTCGCGTACGATCTCGCCGCCGGTTGGCAGGGCTTGGGTGTCGGGCGCCGTCCAGCCGGAGCGGTCGAGCAGCGCCCGCGCCGCCGCGTCGATGTTGTATCTCCACGGCGAAAAAACCCGCACGTGACCCCATTCGAGCAGTGCAGCACCGACACTCTCGCCGCGCTCCAGGATCAGCGGGCGGATGCCGCGCTCGACCAGGTGCGCCGCGGCAGCGAGGCCGACCGGGCCGGCGCCGATAACCGCGACGGGAAGATCTGCCATCATGTCCATCGGTTCGATCCTTCCGGTATCTTCGAATTATACGTCCAAAAAAATCAGGCCAGCGCCTTGCTGGCGGCAGGCGCGCAGGTGGCGTCGGCGCAGCACTCGTCGGCGAGATAGCCGATCAGTGCGTTCATGCCGGGATAGTTGGCGCGGCAGATCAGCGTCGTCGCGTGCCGCTCCTGCGTGACAAGGCCGGTGTCGACCAGCCGCTTGAGGTGGTGCGACAGCGTCGAGGACGGAATGTCGAGCCTGCCCTGGACCCTGCCGACGGCAAGCCCCTCCTCTCCGGCGCGCACCAGGATGCGATAGAGCTGAAGCCGTGTCGGGTTGCCGAGCGCTTCGAGCTGGGCGGCTGCTTTTTCGAGTTTCATGGAAATAAGCTATGCGACACTTTTCGCGCCGTCAACCCAATTTCGAAAAATATAGAAATAGTGTCAGACGACACGCTTGCCTGAGGCGTCGATGATCACCTCGCCGTCCTCCTTGGTGAACGCGCCGATCTCCGGGTTGGGCAGGATGTCCAGCACCTTTTCCGACGGCCGCGCCAGGACGACGCCGAGCGGACTGACCACGATCGGCCGGTTGATCAGGATCGGATGCTCGAGCATGAGATCGAGGATCTCTTCGTCGGTCCATTCCGGGTCGGCAAGGCCGAGTTCGGCATAGGGCGTGTCCTTCTCGCGCAGCAGGTCGCGCGGTGTCATGCCCATCGCCGCGATCAGTTCGACCAGCCTTTCGCGCGACGGCGGCGTCTTCAGATATTCGATCACCTCCGGCTCCTCGCCCGATTGCCGGATGATGGCCAGCGTGTTGCGCGACGTGCCGCAGGCCGGGTTGTGATAGATGGTGACGGTCATTGCGCGGCCTTCATCTGTTTGATCGGTTTCGGTTCGGCGAGCAGCCAGCCCGCCAGGGCCATGGCCAGCAGCGCACCCAGCAATTCGGCGGCTATGAAGCCTGGCAGGTCGACCGGACGGATGCCAGAAAAAGTGTCGGAAAAAGCGCGGGCGATAGCGACGGCCGGGTTGGCGAAGGAGGTCGAAGCGGTGAACCAGTAGGCAGCCGTTATGTAGAGCCCGACCAGCCAAGGGATCGCGTCGGAGCGGAAGCGCAGGCCTGTCAGGATGGTGAAAACGAGACCGAAGGCGGCGACTGCCTCCGCGAGCCATTGCCCGGCTCCGGTCCGCACCGTCTCGGAGGCCTGCAGGATCGGCAGTTCGAACATGGCGTGCGCCAGAAACGTCCCGGCGATGCCGCCCGCGACCTGGGCGATGATATAGGCAAGCGCTGCGTTCGCCTCGATCTCGCGGCGAAGCGCGAATACCAGCGTGACGACGGGATTGAAGTGCGCCCCCGAGATCGGTCCCAGTATCGTGATCAGCACGACGAGGATCGCTCCCGTCGGCAAGGTGTTGCCCAGCAGTGAAACGGCGACGTCGTGGGTCAGCCGGGCGGCCATGATGCCGGAGCCGACCACAGTCGCGACGAGCAGCGCGGTTCCCAAGGCTTCCGCGACGATGCGGCGTGGCAAGTCACCTTCGGCAGGTTGCGGCCGAACTCGTCCACGCGCTTCTGGATCGCTCATCGGTGGTTGCCCCCTAGCAGTCACAGGTCACGGCATTGATGACAGGTCGACAGAGTTCCGGCGCGCCGTTGCAGCAATCTTCCATCAGATAGGCCAGAAGGTCGCGCAAGCCGGTCATGTCGGCGACGTAGCGCACGATCCGGCCGTTGCGTTCGGGACGGATCAGCCCGGCATGGGCGAGCACCTTCAGGTGCGCCGACATGGTGTTCTGGACCGTGTCCAGCCTTGCCGCGATCTCGCCCGCCGGAATGCCTTGCGGCCCGGCGCGCACGAGCAGCCGGAAGACATCCAGCCGCGTCTCCTGGCCAAGTGCGGCCAGCGCGTTCAAAGTGCCTTTCTTATCCATATATCCGAATCCTTGGATTTATGGATTTCCGGATATCGGGTTCGCCGCGATCTGTAAAGCGTGTTTGCACGCCGTCAGGTGACCGCCAGCACCTTTCCTGTATCGTGCTGGCGCACGAAGTCCACGCGGGCACCGTCCCAGTGATAGCTGTAATGTCGGCCCTGCACCGGAATGGTGATGACGTCTGGCCAGAAGATGCCGATGCAGCCGCCGCCCGGCATGCGCACGCTGTTCCACACCAGCCCGTCGCTGCCTGCCGCCCGCAGCGCACGCCCTTCCGCCTGCGAGGCGGAATAGTCGTCGGGGTCGAGCACATCAGGTACCGCGTTGACGTCATCGAGGTCGCGGTCGACGCTGCCGATCAGCACGCGGAAATCCGCCGTCCAGCCTGGATCCTCATGGGTGGCTCGCATGAATTTCTGGTGGTGATGGATGGTCTCGGCCAGCGCCACGTCCTCGCTGTCACCGGCATAGTAGATGCCGTAGCTGCCGTCCGAGAAGCGTCCGGGCCGCAGCGTCGAACAATGCACGAAGGGCGCCATCACGAAGCTGGCGCCGGGCCCGGAAACCCGTCTTGCGGCGGCCACCTTGCCGAGGTCGCCGATCTCGAACCTTATGCGCGGGTTGGTCTTCGCCTCGACCGAGGCCAGCGCCTCCCAGTCGCGCGGGTCTGCGATGTCCTCGAAAAGGTCTATCGGCGGATGGATGGAGCGGATGATGCGGAAGGTCTGGTGCCAGTCGACGCGGCGACGGACCGCAAGCCCACTCACCATGCACCACGCTCCGCATCGAGCCATTCGCGCATCGCGGCAAGATCGGAAATTTCGCCGCGCAGCATCAGGTCGAGGGCCGACTGGCCGCCGAAAGTGGCATTGGGCTTGCGGATCCAGGCATAGCCGCGTGCCGGCTCCGTGAACAGGTAGCGCAGGCCCTTGTGGATGCCCATCAGGTGCGCCATGCGGGTGCGCAGGTCGCGGTCGATCCTGCCGATGCCGCCCTCCTTCCAGCGTGCCCCAGTCTTCCAACGTGCCCAAGTGCGGGCCGACATGCCGCCGAGCAGGATACAGGCTTCGAGGTCGGTGAGATTCCAGGCCTTGAACAGGTTGACGGTTGTGCGCGCGAGCGCGCCCGCCTCGTCGTCTGATATGACACTTCCCGCTGCGGCCGGCGTGGTGACTATGGACTGAAGCTGCATTTTGCTCCCTCGCTATTGGCAGATATATAGCATGTATCTGCCAATTGGCAAGCGACTCCATACCGCTTGCTCGCCGGGCCGAGTCTACTCCGCCGATTCGTACTGAAAAGGCGCAACGGCCAGGATATACCCGCCCGCCCATATCAGCCCGTCAGTCTCTTGCTCATATAGACCGTCACGCCATTCATGAACGGCTCTTCCCGGTCCACGACATAGCCGTGCCTCCTGTAGAGCGACACATTGGCCTCGAAGGCGCCATTGGTCAGCAGGCGAAGCTCGACGCGGCCCGCTTCTATTGCCTGTTGCTCAGCCCGCTCCAGCAACAGTCGGCCGATCCCCCTGCCCTGCGCATCCGGTGCGACGCAGACGTTCTCGATCCAGAGATGATCGTCGGCCGGGATGGTTTCGATCATCCCCACTATACGGCCACCTTCGACGGCAAGATCGAACGAATGCTCGGCAACGGCCTTGTCGTAGTCGGTGCGCATCGGCAGCGGCTCGCGGCCGATCACCGGCACCCATTTGGCATAGGCGGCCCGAACGATATCCCTGATCGCGGCGGCGTCCGCCGGCACGGCTGGCCGAAGCCGGATGGAAGAGACGATGGTCATGAAAATGCTCCAGAATATGAAAACCCCGCCGGCCTGCTTGAGGCGGACGGGGCTGGAAACGAACGAACCGGGCTATCGTGCCGGCCTTCGTCGTCGCGCAATCAGCTTGCCGCTCCGCACTGAGCAGGGGCGGCGTCGCTTGGTGTTGATGGGCGCAAAGACGAACATGCCGTCACGCTGGGGCATGAAGCGTGGCGCTGTCAAGACGGCTGCTCAATCGGTAATGTCTCACGTCATGGATTCGCTGCAGGTCTAGCGGCAACGGCAATTGATCGATACGCGGATGCGGCCCGCGAGGTCTTCACGGCCGCAAGACGCGAGTTCGCACAAGGCCAAATTTCAAACTGAGATGTTCCCGCCCGATCCGGGCGCAAGCCTCGCGTCCTCGATACGCCGTCGGTCAACACGGATCTCGTTGATGCCGACCTCTTCCAACAGCACAATCCATCTGGATTGAACCTGCCGTCGCTCTATCTTCTTGCTCGAGCGTCACCTCTTCCAAGACGCAAGCGCCGGAGCGTTGCCGTGACCGACACAGAGCTGGCTGACAACTATCGAGGCTACATCGCTTGCCTCAACAATCAGGATTGGCGCAACCTGCATCGGTTCGTCCATGACGAGGTGCACTATAATGGCGACCGGGTCGGGCTGGCGGGTTACCGCAAAAAGCTGGAGCGGGATTTATCCGAGATTCCGGACCTCTATTTCGACATCCAGCTGCTGATTTCGGATACGCCCTTCATAGCCAGCCGGCTCCAATTCAACTGCACGCCGATCGGAGACTTCCTCGGCCTGCCCGTCAACGGCAGGAAGGTCTCCTTCAGCGAGAACGTCTTCTACGAATTTCTCGACGACAGGATCAGGCACGTCTGGTCGGTGATCGACAAGGCGGCCATCGAAGCGCAGCTTTAGTCTGACAAACGTTCGTAAAAATCGATCGTTCTAACGAAAATAATTCGTTGGAAAGATTGGTTCTGGAATGGCATTCCTCCGCGATACCAGCCCGGAGCATTGCATTGCCTTCCTTTACCCACATTGCGAACGATATTCCGAAAAGCCTGATTTCTGCCGATCTTCCCCGGGGACAAAAATCTCTCAAATGGAGCGGCATCGTGCCAGGCATCGTCTTGGTCGCGATGATCACCGGGGTCGCCTTCTCGGCCCGCAATGTCTCAGGTTTCGCTTTGTTCAGCCCGATGATAACCGCCGTCGTCGCCGGCATGATCTATTCCAACGTGCTCGGCACGCCCGCCCACGCCAAAGCCGGCATCGCGTTTTCGCAGCGCCGGCTGCTGCGCTTTGCCATCGTGCTGCTCGGCTTTCAGCTGACGCTTGGCCAGATGGTATCGATTGGCGCCTACGGCGTCGGCATCGTGGCGGCTACGCTCGGCGCCACCTTCGTCTTCACCATCACGCTTGGCCGGTTGATCGGCGTCGACGCCAAGCTGGCGCAGCTGATCGCCGCCGGCACTTCGATCTGCGGCGCCTCGGCCATCGTCGCCACCAACATCGTCACCGATGCGCGCGACGAGGACGTCACCTACGCCGTCGCGTCGATCACTTTGTTCGGCACCGTCGCAATGCTCGGCTTCCCGCTCATGGCGCCTATGCTCGGCCTTGACCAGCACGCTTTCGGCCTATGGGCCGGCGCTTCGATCCATGAGGTGGCGCAAGTCATCGGCGCCGGCTTCCAGAACGGCACCCAGTCAGGCGAGATCGCCACCGTCGCCAAGCTGACCCGCGTCGCCATGCTGGCGCCGATGGTCATCACGCTCGGCCTGATGGCCCGCCGCAAAAGCAGCGGTCAGTCGGCCGCACAGCCGCCCATGCCTTGGTTCGTCGCCGCCTTTGTCGCCGTCGTCGCGCTGAACAGTTTGGTCACCATGCCGGCCGAGATGAAGTCGGCAATGGCGCTCGCCACCACGATCATGCTGACCATGGGGCTGGCCGCCATGGGCCTGCAGGCAGATATTTCGCAGCTGCGCTCGCGCGGCCTGCGCCCGCTGGCGCTCGCCTTCTCGGCCTTCCTGTTCATCGGCTGCTTCAGCCTGATGCTGGTGAAATTCGCCTAGTCCAGACCGGGCCAGGGCATGCTGATATTCAGGTCAGGCCGGGGCGAGAACGATGGCTTCCGGGAACCGGAGCGGAGCGTACTTAACTACGTGAGCACCGGAAGCGCAGGAAGCCGCCGTTCGCAGCCCGGCCTCACCTGAATATCAGCATGCCCTAATCCTCGAACGAACTCGCCGCTGCATAGATCGCCGCCAGCGTCTCAATGCCGGCCTGGTCGGCCTTGTCGAAGCGGGCCGGCAGCGGGCTGTCGAGGTCGAGCACGCCAAAGACGCCCTCATCGTCCTCCAGCAGCACCACCAGTTCCGAACGCGAATCGGCGTCGCAGGCGATGTGGCCGGGGAAATCATGCACGTCCTTGATCAGCATCGAGGTGCCGAGTTCGACCGCCGTTCCGCACACACCCTTGCCGACGGCGATGCGCACGCAAGCCGGCTTGCCCTGGAACGGCCCGAGCACCATTTCCTCGTCCGATTGCAGGAAATAGAACCCCGCCCAGTTGAGGTCCGGCACCATCTGGAAAATCAGCGCCGCGGTGTTGGCGGCGTTGGCGATCGAATCGCGCTCGCCGTCGAGCAGCGCCTTAAGCTGGGCGGCAAGGTCGCGATAGAACGCGGCCTTGTCTGAGGTGTCGATGGCTTTGGCCGCAAGCATGGCTTGTCTCCGTAGTCAGAATCGCGGTTGCGTTTCCGCAAGCTCTCTGCACCAAACGACCACCGGACGATACTAGCTTGAACTCCAGTCGCAGCGAAAGTCGGAAGAAGATGCCGGTCCGACACTCGGCAGCACGGCACGTCCATCGAACCGTGCTGCCTTGATCAAGAAGGCAAGTCCATTAGCCGGCGGGTTTGTACGCGCCGGCTGCCTTGTTGGCGGCCGCGAGCACTGCCTTCATGTCGAGTTCTTCCAGAACAACCATCTCGGTCAGCGAGCCGCTCGCTCGCACCGCAAGGGACATGCCAATCCCCGCTGACTGGTCCGGCACCTCGCCATTGACGACGACGTCATAGATGCCGCGCGTGAACATCATGCTGGTCATCTTGCCGCCAACGCTTTCAAAAAGCGCCTTGACCGCAGCTTGCCTGTCCGAGCCTTGCATCAATCCTTTGGCGGCATGAGGCGCATAGTTTGCCAAAATAATCACTTTCATGGGTATTTCCTCCAAATGTCACTGTCTCGTGGCTGCTCCATAATTCGAGCGGCACGGAGTGATTTTTCGGTAACAATCGCAGGCGCCCTTGGACGCGTTGGCGGCCGAGGGCCCGCTGCCTGAGAAATATGCGCCTTGGCTAATATAATGACAATACCAGACAGGCCGTTAGCAGCCACCGGATTGCGGAAGTGATCTGGCTGGATCTCGGCTCGGCCAATGGCATCAAGCTCGGGCCGGAAAGTGGCAGCGGCGCCGCAGATTCACATCGGGCGTTTGGGTTCGCTCTTTGATGGCGTCGCCGTGTTGAAATCGGATTTCTTGTGCTTGTCGGCGGCAATCCTGCGGATGCGGTCGAAGCGGCTTTCCTCGGTATTTTCGGTCGTGACGACCGTCTCTGGCTTCCGCACGAACGTGATCATGGATCCGTCTCCTGGGCTAGAGGCCTGCACGCCGGGAGAAAATACCCCCGGCGGTAGTTATCCAGGCTCCATTGAAGAGCCGGGGTGGCTGAATTCAGGACAGGTCTGAAAGGTGGCTTTTATGAAATCACCTTTCGCAGGCCGGCCGAATCTTAGTAGCCGCCCATGCCGCCGCCAGCGCCGCCCGCAGGTGCGGCATCCTTGGCCGGAATGTCGGTGATCATCGCTTCGGCGGTGATCAGAAGGGCCGCGATCGAGCCGGCATCCTGCAGCGCGGTGCGCACCACTTTCGCCGGGTCGACGATGCCCGCCTTGATCATGTCGACATAGGTCTCGTTCTGGGCGTCGAAGCCCTGATTGTGGTCCTTGCTGTCGATCAGCTTGCCGACGACGATCGAGCCTTCGACGCCGGAATTCTCGGCGATCTGGCGGATCGGCGCTTCGAGCGCCCGAAGCACGATCGAGATGCCCGCGGTGACATCGGCATTGGCGCCATTCAAGCCGGCCAGTGCCGACCTGGCACGCAGCAGTGCCACGCCTCCGCCGGGCACGATGCCTTCTTCAACCGCAGCGCGCGTTGCGTTCAACGCATCGTCGATGCGGTCCTTCTTTTCCTTGACTTCCGACTCGGTGGCGCCGCCGACGCGGATGACGGCAACGCCGCCGGAGAGTTTGGCCAGCCGCTCCTGCAGCTTTTCCTTATCGTAGTCGGAGGTCGTCTCCTCGATCTGGCCCTTGATCTGGGCGACGCGCGCCTGGATGGTTGCCTTGGTGCCGGCGCCGTCGATGATCGTGGTGGTGTCTTTCTCGATCAGCACGCGCTTGGCGCGGCCGAGCATTTCGACGGTGACGTTTTCGAGCTTGATGCCGAGATCCTCGGAGATCATCTGGCCCGATGTCAGCACGGCGATGTCTTCCAGCATCGCCTTGCGGCGGTCGCCGAAACCCGGCGCCTTGACGGCCGCGACCTTCAGGCCACCGCGCAATTTGTTGACGACAAGCGTGGCGAGTGCCTCGCCTTCGACGTCCTCGGAGATGATCAGCAGCGGTTTGCCGCTTTGCACCACCGCTTCGAGGATCGGCAGCATCGCCTGCAGATTGCCGAGCTTCTTCTCGTGGATGAGGATGTAGGGGTCTTCCAGCTCGGCTCGCATCTTGTCGGCATTGGTGACGAAGTAGGGCGAGAGGTAACCGCGGTCGAACTGCATGCCTTCGACGACGTCGAGCTCGGTGTCGGCGGTCTTGGCCTCCTCGACGGTGATGACGCCGTCATTGCCGACCTTGTCCATCGCTTTGGCGATCATCTCGCCGACGCTGGCATCGCCATTGGCGGCGATGGTGCCGACCTGGGCGATTTCGGCCGACGACTTGACCTTCTTGGCGCGGGCCTGGATTTCCTTGACCACGGCGGAAACTGCCTGGTCGATGCCGCGCTTGAGGTCCATCGGGTTCATGCCGGCGGCGACCAGCTTGGCGCCTTCGCGCAGGATCGATGCGGCCAGCACCGTAGCGGTGGTGGTGCCGTCACCAGCCAGATCGTTGGTCTTCGAGGCGACTTCGCGCACCATCTGCGCGCCCATGTTCTCGAACTTGTCGGCAAGCTCGATTTCCTTGGCGACGGTGACGCCGTCCTTGGTGATGCGCGGAGCGCCATAGGCCTTGTCGAGGATGACGTTGCGGCCCTTGGGACCGAGCGTGACCTTCACAGCATTGTTGAGGATCTCGACGCCGCGCAGCATGCGGTCGCGCGCATCGGTGGAGAATTTGATTTCCTTGGCAGACATGATTTTTATCCAGTTCGGTCGGAGAAAATGAGATCAGGCAGCTTTCTTGGCGGCCGCGCTCTTGTCGATGACGCCCGTCTCGCTCTTGTCGATCACGCCAGTCTCGCTCTTGTCGATGACGCCCATGATGTCAGCTTCCTTCATGATCAGAAGGTCCTCGCCATCGATCTTGACCTCGGTGCCCGACCATTTGCCGAACAGGATGAAGTCGCCTGCCTTGACGTCGAGTGGAACAAGCGCGCCGTTTTCGTCACGGGCGCCAGGCCCAACGGCGATGACTTCGCCTTCCGCGGGCTTTTCCTTGGCATTGTCCGGGATGATGATACCGCCCTTGGATTTGATATCGCCTTCGGCGCGACGAATGACGACGCGGTCGTGGAGTGGCCGAAATTTCATGGGAACATTCTTTCTGGGGCCGGCACAGGCGGCCACGCCCCCTTTCTATAGACGCATTGGCACTCGATAGATAGGAGTGCCAAAAATTATTCGCGCCCGAATTAAATATTCAAAAGTATTATTTCGGCGGCCGGTTTCGTGATATCCGCAGATCGTCAAATAATTCAAAAGATTGAATTTTGCCGATCGAGTGCCTATTTGTCGGACGAGTTCACTTTCACGATTTCAGGTACAAGGGAGATTTCTTCGATGGCCGAAGGCAATCAGACGATCATGGAAAAAGCTGAAGCCCGCTTTGTCGACAAGCAGAAGAAGACAGCGGAGAAAAACAAGGCAACCGCCGAATATATGTCCGAAGCGAGGGCCCGGGAGATCAAGACGGCAAGGCTCAGGGAACTGCGGCTGGCCAAGGAAGAGGCTGACCGCGTCGCCGAGGCTCTCAATCCTACGCCGAAGAAGAAGCGGGTGACCAAGAAAGCCACGGAGGCCAAGACATGAGTCTCACCTTCCCCAACCGTAGCCGCAGCTATGACGAGGCCGGCCAGCGCATCCGTTTCGTCGGCTATGATGGCATGTTCCAGATCTCCTTTTCGGTCGCCGCCGACGCGATGGCGAAGATGCAGCCAGCAGCCGCAGCCAATGAGGCCGGTTACCTCGCCACATTCGACACCGAGGGCAGCGCCATCCGCGAAGTGGCGTCGAGGGCTTACGACCGCACCCACAGGAGCATGTATGTGCTGACGGCAGCAGATTTCGGCTGAGGACCGAATGGCGGCGACGGCGATCAGGGCCTGCGCCCTGCCCTCCGCGCGTCCTAACGCCGGGTCCGTGGCGCTCACGGCTCCACACCGCAGTCTTGGGTATCGATGGTCACGCAACGCAGGGTCATGATCGTCGAGGCCAAGACGCTTCCAAGTGAAAGCGCTGCTGGCCTCGTTCCGCCCACCTTTCGTCACGAAAGGTGGGTTAGGTAGCCTCGAGTTCCATTACCTTCACTGCCGCTTTGGCGAGAAATCCAGAACGGGTGTAACCATGAGCCTCGGCGAAGGCATCTATTCGCTGAAGAACGTCATCTGGTAGAGTGACGTTTACCCGCACCGCCTTTTTTGCTTCGGTTTTCAGGCCAACTAGAATGGCGACACCATCGCGGTTGACAGACGACGCCATAACCTCGGTTAGAGACGAGGGTTCTGGAATAGCCTCCCCATCTTCGACAAGCCCTTCCACATGAAAGGCAAGGGCCTCTTCGGCCATAACTCGCGCGTCATCCAAGTCCTTTCCTGCCGTAATCACGCCAGGAAAATCAGGAAAAGACACGCCGAAGTCGCTTTCGCCATCCTTATGGATAAGCCCAATATACTGCTTCATGTCTCAATCACATCGGCGCTCTTCATGTGTGTATGAATACACACTTATCCTCGCGATGTCAATGAAAACTGGTCCAGGCCCAGGGCGAAATCATGAATCGTTAACCTGCAAGGACGGCTTGGCGGTAGGTCGGGTTCATGAGGGCTTTGAGGCGCTTGCGCTT
>NZ_JAMYUW010000057.1:0-32840 GCF_040323315.1 Mesorhizobium sp. M0047
CCTGGCCGGCGTAAAGGACGATGACGCGGTCGGCGACGGAAGCGACCACGCCGATATCGTGCGTGATCAGCACGACCGCGATGCCATCCTCGCGCTGGATCTGACGGATGAGCTCCAGGATTTGCGCTTGGACGGTGGCGTCGAGCGCCGTCGTCGGCTCGTCCGCAATCAGCACGCGCGGCCGGGCCGCAAGCGCCAGCGCGATCATCGCGCGTTGCAGCATGCCGCCCGACATTTCGTGTGGATAGCGGTTATAGCGATCCTCGGGGTCCGGGATGCCGGAGCGCGCCAGAAGCGAGACCGCTTCCTTGCGCGCTGCCTCATGCGACAGGCCGGCGAAACGGCGCGCCTGGCGTGCCAGCTGCGGGCCGATTTTCAGCATCGGGTTCAGCGCGCTCATCGGGTCCTGGAAGATCACGCCGAAATAGCGCCCGCGCAGGTCCGACAATTGCCGGGAACCGATGCTGAGCAGTTCGCTTCCGTCGGCTCGCGCTGACCCTTTCATGTCCACGGTCACGCCCTCGGGCAGCAGGCCAAGCGGCCCTAGGGTCATGACGGTCTTTCCCGAACCGCTTTCGCCGACGACCGCGACCGTTTCTCCGGGACGGACGTTGAACGACACCCCGTCCACCGCCCGCACCGAAACGGTGGTGGCGTAGAGGTCGATGACCAAATCTTCGATCGAATAGATCGGCTGACCGTCGCTCATGCTGAAGTCGTTCCCGTTTCGACGGCGTTGCGCTCCGCTTCTTCGCGAGCACGCGCGTTACGGCGCTTGCGCAATGTCGCGCCGCGGACCGGCCGCGGCACCTTTTGCAATGCGAAGGCTTCGCCCAGAAGGTTGAAGCTGACCACGACCAGTGTCAGCGCCAGCCCGGGCAGCACGACGAGGCGCGGCACCTCCTCGATGTAACTCATGCCGTCGACGAGCATTTGGCCCCATTCCGGTGTCGGCGGCGCGACGCCAAGTCCGAGAAAGCTGAGCGTGGCGATGGCCAGCACAAGCGCGCCTGCGTCGGCGCTTGCGTAGACGACGACGAGAGCAAGCACGTGCGGCAGTATATGGCGGACAAAAATCCAGAGATGGCCGGCGCCCATCACGCGGGCCGCCTCGATATAGGGCTGCTGCAGCTCGGCGGTGACGACGGCGCGGCTCATGCGGGCATAGTTCGCCCACCACGCCAAGGTGAGCGCCGTGATCATCGACCAGTAGCCGTTGCCCAGAATGCCGATCAACGCCAGCGCGATCACCAAGCTCGGAAGTGCCAGCGCAATATCGATGATGCTGATAAGGACGAGCTCGACACGGCCGCCGACATAGCCGGCGAAGGAGCCGATCGTGACCCCGATCGCCAGCGCGGCGACAAGCACGATCACCATCGCCACCAGGGAAATGCGGGCGCCACCAACGATGCGGCTGAAGACGTCTCGGCCGAGATAGTCGGTGCCCAGCCAGTGGCTCCAGCTCATGCCCTCCAGTGTCGCCGAATAGTCCTGTGCGCTTGGATCATAAGGCATGATCGCAGGAGCGAAGATGCCTACCAGCACAAAGCCGATGACGGGGAGCAGCACCAGCCACGGCCAGTCCTTGATGTGCCTGATTGCGGAAATGTTCATCGGCTCATGCTCCCCGCGCCCGGCGCATTCGCGGATCCGCGACGATGCAAATCATGTCGACGATGAAATTGACCATGACGAAGAAGACGACAAACAGCAGCAGCACCGACTGCATGCCGATGAAGTCGCGGAAGCGTATCGCCTCGATGAAAAAGGCACCGACGCCGCGCAATGCAAATACCGTCTCGACGACGATCGATCCGATGATCATCAGCGTGAATTGCGCGCCGAATGTCGTCAGGAACGGAATGGCGATGTTGGGCAGCGCCTCGCGCAGCAGCACCTGCGTTCTGGTATAGCCCTTTGCGAAGCCCGTGGTCGCAAACGGCCGCGACATCGCTTCCTGGAGGTTGACCCGAACGACACGGCTCAGAACGGAGGCTGGGAACAGCGCGATCGTCACCCATGGCAGAAGCCACGAGGTGAAGCCGCTCGTGCCGAAGGTGGGCACCCAGCCGAGCATGACCGAAAACACGATCACCAGCAGCGCCGCCACGAAGAAGTTGGGGCTCGATGCGCCGATCAGCGAAAATGCGTGCAGAAACCTGTCCATGAAGCCGCCATTGCTGACGGCCCCGGCAATGCCAAGCGTGATCGAGAAAATGAAGGCGAGAACGCCGCCGCCGGCAAGCAGAGCCGCCGTCATCGGGATGCGGGCGGCAAACTCCGACGAGATCGGCTTTCCCGTTCGCAGTGAGATGCCGAAATCGCCGGCCAACGCGCCGGAAAGCCAGCGTCCGTAGCGGATCGGCAACGGGTCGTAGAGCCCGAGCTCGTTGCCGATCTTGGCGATCATTTGGGCGTCCGCGCCGGGACCTGCCGCGCGCTCGGCAATCAGCGCCGCAACATTGCCCGGAGCCGCCGCAACCAGGGCGAATGTCAGCGCGGATGCCGCCAGGATCAAAAGGCAGGCAAGCAGCATCCGTCGCAGGATCGTGCGTTTCATCGTCAGGCCTCACTCGGACTCGAAGTCTTCAAGCCTTTAGGGTGATCGCCTTGAACGGCAAGTCGTAGTCGGTCGCCGGAAGCGAGAAGTTCTCTGCGCGCGGATTGTGAGCCCACAGCCGCTGGCTGACGACAAGCGGGCAGATGGCGGTGTTGTCGTGCAGCCAATCGTAGAGGGCCTGCATCTTCAGGTCGCGTTCGGCGCCAGTCGCGTCAAGCGCAGCCTTGACCACGCCATCGAGCGCGTCGGAGACATAGATCTTGCCGTCGGGCCCGCTGTCCGCCGTCGAGACGAAGGCGTTGCCAAGGGTTCCGTGAGGGTCATAGGGAGCGCCATAGGTGGTGAAGAAAGCGAGATCATAGTCGAAGGCCGGACGCCGTTCATGCATGGTGGCGTTATCGACAGAAGAGACCTGGACCTGGAAACCGACCTCGGACAACTGGCCCTGGATCATCTCGGCGATGCGCCGCGATCCCGGCAGAGACTCTTCGGAAACCAGAAAGTCGATGGTCAGAGGAGAGCCGGCCTTGGTCCAGGCGCCGCCGCTGTCGGCCCAGCCGCCATCTGCGAGGATCTTCTTGGCCGCCGCCACGTCGCGCACCGGCACGTCATGCCGCTTGCCCGACGAAGGCACGTTCGCCGGGAACAGATCGGCGGCCGGGTCGGCAAAGCCCTCGAACAGGACCTTGGCGATCGCCGCCCGGTCGACCGACGCATAGATGGCGTCACGGACGGCCTTGTCGGCGATGATCTTCGATTTCGGCGAATAGCCGAGCAGCATCGTCGCGGTGCCCGGCTCGGCCACGACCTTCATGCCGTCGCTTTCCAGCGCACGGGCGCGGCGCGGCGACAGCGTCGCCACCCAGTCGCCACCGATGACATCGAGGTCGCCTGAGCGCAGACCATTGGCGCGAGCGAGTTCATCGGGAACCACCTTCAATTCCATGCGGCTGAAAAGCGGCTTCTCCCCCCAGTATTTATCGTTGCGAACGAGGCTGGTGCCGCTCGAATCGTATTTTTCGACGATCCATGGACCGGTTCCGATCGGCGCAGTCTGCTTGCCATCCTTGTCGACTGCCTTGGGCGACAGGAAACGGACAGGCCGCACGATTGTGAGTTCGAGGAGTGCCGCCGGCACCGGCCGCTTCAGCTTGACCGTCAGCTTGTTCGGTCCGTCGGTGACGATGCTGTCGAACGCGTCGGAGATGCCGATCCAGGAGAAGTCGCTCACCCCCAACCAGCGCTTGAGATTCCATTCGGCTGCGGTGGAATCGAAGGGCGTGCCGTCGCTGAAGGTCACGCCTTCACGCAGATCGAAGGCGATCGAAAGTTGATCGTCGGCAAGGGTCCATTTGGTGGCAAGCCCCGGCTCCAGCGCGCCATTCTGGCCATAATGGATCAGCGCATCGAAGACGATGGTGTAGGTGCTCAGCGTCGAAACGTTCTGCAGCAAATCGAGATCGCCGGTCTCCGCGGCGATGGCAATCTTCAGCGTGTCGTTGGTTTCGGAAAAGGCGGCGCCTGGCAGCGCGGCGGCGAACGCAAGGCCAGCGCTGGAAACAAGGAAATTGCGGCGGTCGAGAGTAATCATGTCAGTTCCCCATTTTTTGATTGGTGTGATTGTACACATGCATCTCCATTTGTATAGACATATATGGTGATTCAGTTTGGCGCGCAGCGCTCCGTTTGGCAAAGGAAATGCGCCCCGTCGCGTAATGTCGCCATGCGGGCGCGGGCCCCGATAAGGGCTAAATCCAGCTCAGCGTCATTGCCGCCAGCGCGAGATAGCGGCCGACCTTCGCGATCGTGACGATCGCAAGGAAGCTCCAGAATGGCTCTCGCAGCGCTCCCGCCACAACCGTCAGTGGATCGCCGACGAGAGGCAACCAGCTCAACAGCAGCGACCACCTTCCATAGCGCTGATACCATCGCGTCGCGCGCGTCAGCGCGGAGGGCTTCACCGGGAACCATTTGCGGTCGCGAAAGCGATCGACGCCCCGGCCGAGCCACCAGTTCACGATCGAGCCGAGCACATTGCCGGCGCTTGCGGAGGCGATGAGCGGAGTCGGGGCATAGCTTTCTGTCAGAAGCAGTCCCGCAAGGGCCGCTTCCGATTGCATCGGCAGGATGGTCGCCGCCGCGAACGCGGTCAGAAATAGACCGCCATAGATGGCGAGCTCGCCAAGCATGTTGAGTTCTCAGCTTGTCTTGGGCCATTTCGGGTGCCGATCATCGACGACGTAGCCATGCGAATGCTCATATCCCGCTTCCGACCATACTGCGTCGCCGATGTGCCGGTCGTCCTCAGGCAGATCGACATGCGTATGCACAAGCACGTCGGGATCATGTTTCGGCCAGAGCCAGACCGCGGCAAGCAGGGCAGCGGCGCCAATGATGCCGAGCAGAATGAATGTGAAAGGCAATCCCATCGCCGCACCGACGCGGCCGGCAATGGGATACGTGATCAACCAGCAGGCATGCGAAAGCGCGAATTGGGCAGCAAACAGAGCGGGCCGGTCGACGGCATCGGCGGAACGCCTGATCAATCGGCCCGAAGGCGTCTGCGCCAGCGAATAGCCGAGCCCGAGCACGAACCAGAGCGCCAGCAGCAGATAGTAGCTGCCGGCGAGAGGTCCCACCAGCACGCCCACGACCAGGATCGCGGCGCCCGAGAGCATCGCAACCCGGTCCGGGACGTTCTCCAGCAGCCGCGGCAGGGCAAGAGCTGCAATCATCGATCCGCCGCCGAACGCTGCGAGCGCCAGCGCCGTGTCACTTTGCGAGAGGCCGAACTGTGCCTGAACCAGGACGACCGTGTTGACGATCACCATCGCGCTTGCCGCCGCGACGGCAACGTTAAGGGCCAGCAGCCCGCGCAATCGCGGCGTCGCCAGATAGATGCGCAATCCGCGCGTGGTACGATCGTAGACGCCGCGCGGCTGCGACGGTTTAGGGCTCGGCAGGACCACCGACACCACCAGCGCCGCCGAGGCGAGAAAGCCGATAACCGTGCCGGCGAACAGGCTGTGGAAGCTGATGACGGAAAGCAGCGCCGCCGCCAGCATGGGACTGACGACGCTTTCCAGGTCGTAGGCCAGTCGCGACAGCGACAGGGCTCGCGTGTAGTCCTTCTCCTCGGGCAGCACGTCAGGAATAGAGGCCTGGAAGGCCGGAGTGAAGCCGGCCGACGCCGACTGCAGGACGAAGATGAGAAGATATACCTGCCAGACTTCGGTAACGAAGGGCAGGAACACCGCGACCGCAGCCCGGACGAGGTCGAGCGAAACCAGCATGGTGCGGCGTGGCAGGCGCTCTGCGAACGCAGCGGCGACAGGCGCCACACCGACATAGGCGATCATCTTGATGGCGAGCGCCGTGCCGAGCACCGCGCCGGCATCGGCGCCGGCAAGATCATAGGCCAGCAGCCCGAGCGCCACGGTGGCAAGACCAGTGCCGATCAGGGCGATCACCTGGGCCAGGAAGAGATGACGGTAAGTGCGATTGGCCAGGACCTGAAGCATATTTTGCCTTCTTGCAGCGGATTCGGGTTCGTCGAGCCAGGAAAGTAGCGCGACAGCCCGCCTGTCTCAGTGGTGGTGGCCTTCCGGCTCGACCATCTTGAATGGCAGCACCTGTTCGCGACCATTCACGGTCAGCACCAACCTTGCCTGGAATTCATGCGGCTCGGCCGGAGCAACCGTGCTCTCAAGGCGATGATGGTTGTCAGCGACCGATTCGAGGCGAAGCGTCTCTGGCCCGTTGGGACGGTCGATGATCACCGTCGCTGTCAAATCATCGGTGTGCCGTTCTATGGTCAGCCGCATCCGCTCGCCGGCCGCCGTGTCGACGATTTCCAACGTCCCTTCAGCCAGATCGCAGGCGACTTTGAAGGGCTCCGGCGCATGATGGTGAGCATGAGAGGCTTCCGCGCCAGTGACGGCCAGCCCGGCTGGGCTCACCAGGCGGACATTAGCTTCCGCCAACGCCGGCAAGTGGGCGAACAGCTCCTGCTTGAGGGCTTCGGTTACGCCCAGCACGTCCTTGGCCGTCGCCATCTCCGGAACACTGATGGCGACATCGGCATGCAGGCGATGTCCGATCCAGCGCGCCTGCACGCTTTCAACGCGCCCGATGCCCGACACGTGTTCGGCAGCATGATGGATTTCGTCGATGACGCCGGGCTCGACGCCGTCGAGCATGCGGGTCAACACGGCTTTCGACGACTGCCAGACGATGGCGAAAATCGCCACGGTGATCAGCAGCCCGACGATCGGATCGGCAAGCGGAAAGCCCAGCCAGACGCCGATAGCGCCCAGGACAACCGCCAGGCTGGTAAAGCCGTCGGTGCGGGCATGGTAGCCGTCCGCGATCAGGGCTGCGCTGTTGATTTCTCGCCCGACGCGGATACGAAATACGGCGACCGCTTCATTGCCGATGAAGCCTACGAGGCCGGCGATGGCGACCCAGCCAAGAAACGTGATGGGACGCGGATTGATCAACCGGTCGATCGCCTCGTAGCCGGCGACGATGGCACTGAACAGGATGATGAGAACGATGACGATCCCGGCCAGATCCTCGACCCGGCCCAGTCCGTAGGTGAACGTCTTGCTCGGTTTGCGGCGGACCAGCACGAAGGCGATCCACAGCGGAATGGCAGTGGCCGCGTCGCCGACATTGTGGATCGTGTCGGCCAGCAGCGCCACGCTGCCGGAGAGGAACACCACCACGAGCTGAAGCGCTGCCGTGATGGCCAGAACGACGAATGACCATTTGATCGCCCATATGCCGCGCGTCGTCGTGGCGATCGTCGGATCGATGACACCGTGTGTGTGGCCATGGCCACCATCACCGTGATCATGTCCGTGCCCCCCCCTGCCATGCGTCATCGGGCCAAACCCAAACCAATCGCGAACTTTGTCCATCATGGCGCTTCTCACAGGTACTTGGTGATGTCCTTGAACTCGTCGATCGAACGGCGCTGCTCGCGCGCCAAGGGCCCGACGACATCTTCAAGGCAATGGTTGAGATGATCCTGGATCAGGGTCTTCTTGGCCTGCGAGATGGCCTTCTCGACAGCATGGAGCTGCTGGGCGAGGTCGAGGCAGGGCCGGCCCGCTTCGATCATGTCGATGACGCCCTTGAGATGTCCATCGGCCCGTTTCAGGCGCTTGACGATATCGGGGTGGGTTTCGTGGGTGTGGGGTTGGTCGCTCATAGCGTGATACTATCCTCGTGGAGGGGATATGCAAGTCTCAAAGAGGCCTCGATTCTGATGTAGCAAAAACCATTCGTTAGGATTTTAGAGAATAATCGCCGTTCATGCCGAATCGAATCCACAGCACAGTTTTTTGTCTGGTCATCGCTTTAGCGATGATGTTCGGCGTGCTGCGTCCTTTCGGCTATTCGGCCTCGCACGATCCAATCGCGATTGCCACCGCAGTTGAACGTCACGGCGGAGCCGCCGCGCAGATCGAAGGTCATGGCCACGCACACGATGATGGCGTTTCGGGCGAGCAGAACTCGGACCATTTTCACGGGCACAATGCGGCAGACCACTCGCACGAGACGGCGAGTACGCCCGCCGACTTCGCACCGACCGTTCCGCAGGTCGAACCGGGCTGGCTGAACTATCCGACGACTTTCGTCGATCCGGATACGACATTCCGGCTCGAGCGACCGCCGAGACCGTTCCTCGCCGCATGATCGCGGCCGCTCGCGCGGCCACCGTCAACGACGAAGATTGGAAATCTTATGCAAGCATCCTTCGACCGGGGTCAGTCACGCTCGCGCCGCGCGCGTTGGCGACCTACCCTGCCCCTGCTTATCGCTCTCATGACCCTGCCGCTGCTCGCCGGAGCATCCTTTGCCCATGCCGTCGCTGCCGGCGACAAGGGCTACATCCAGGAAATCTCGGGCATCAACGTGCTGCCCTTCATCTATCTCGGCGCCAAGCACATGGTGACAGGATACGACCACATCCTGTTCCTTTTTGGCGTGGTCTTCTTCCTCTACCGGATGAAGCATATCGGCATCTATGTCAGCCTGTTTGCGCTCGGCCACTCCACGACCATGCTGCTTGGCGTCTACTTCAACGTCGGCATCAACAGCTACATCATCGACGCGATCATCGGCCTGTCCGTGGTCTACAAGGCGCTCGACAATATGGGCGCTTTCCAGCGATGGCTCGGCTTCCAGCCGAACACCAAGATCGCGACGCTGGTCTTCGGCTTCTTCCATGGTTTCGGCCTGTCGACGAAGATCATCGAATACAACATCTCGCCGGACGGCCTGGTGCCCAACCTGCTCGCCTTCAATGTCGGCGTCGAGATCGGCCAACTCATGGCTCTTGGCGCCATCCTGATCGTGATGGGCTATTGGCGTGGGACACGAAGCTTCTGGCGCCACGCTTATACCGCAAACGTCATCATGATGACGGCCGGTTTCCTGCTGATCGGATATCAGCTCACCGGCCTGTTCGTCGCAGCATAAGGAACCGAAACCATGTACAACACCGACCTTCCCAGCCGCGCCGATTTGCCGACGTCAGCGCAGCTCAAGCGCTCCACCATGATTGCCGCGCTGACGGCATTCGCCTTGCTCATCACGGTCGTCATGCCGTCCGAGTATGCGATCGATCCGACCGGTGTCGGACGGTTCCTGGGCCTCACCGAGATGGGCGAAATCAAGACCCAATTGGCGGCCGAGGCGGCCGTGGATGAAACCAGCAGCGGGAAGGCCACAGCAGCGAGCCTGCCGAAAACTGCCGCACCGGAAGAACTAATTGCGCGCATGGACCGCATTGAAAATCTTCTCGTTGGTTTGACCGCCGAGCGGCCTGCCTTGTCACCGTCGCAAACGGCAAGTCCTGCGGCGCAAGACGATGTGACAGTCGGCGAAATTGCTCTTGCCGAAGCCGTGCCAATCGATCCGAGTGCGGCCCCGCAGGTCGCCGAAGTCCCTGCGGAAGCTCCGGCCCCGACCATCGGAAGGCGAGATGAAATGTCCTTCACACTTACACCGGGTCAGGGCATTGAGGTCAAACTTGTGATGCGGCAAGGCGCCAAGGCGAACTTCGCCTGGAGCGTGGACGGTGGCGTCGTCAACTTCGACGCCCATGGCGATGGAGGCGGACAATCTGTCCGCTACGAAAAGGGCCGCAGCGTCCCTTCCGGCGAAGGTGTGCTGGAAGCTGCTTTCGACGGGAACCACGGCTGGTTCTGGCGCAACCGCGGTGACAGCGACGTGACGCTGACGATCCAGACCGAAGGCGATTACATCGACATCAAGCGGATGATCTAGCGCGATGCAAATTCGCCCGGCGCCACTTCGGCGCCGGGATCACTTATCCGCCTGTTCCATTGTGGAACGCAGATGCGCGTCGAAGCTCTCCACCCCGCCGAAGACACGGCTGACCTTCGGTAAATGGGTCTTGATCCACCTCTCGATCTGGGTCACGGCATTTCAGACCGACGTGATCAAACCGCCACGCGGGCAAGCAACAAGTCGGCAGCGCCCTCAATGGCTCGGGAAACAGTTTCGAACGTGGCCTGCCGTCGAAGAAAGACGTTCGCGGAACAGGAGCGACAGAAGCGCGACAAAGACAGCGTCAGCGCTACGCCGACCATCAAGGGTGATGGCAAAAAGAATGCCGGCGAACGGAACGCCTCTGGATATCGCGAAGGTCATGACAAAGAGCGTGAGCGGACAACGCCGACGGCTTCACCCTCATGCTTGTGGTGGTGGCCGTGGCTCAATGCGCACCATTGCGACTATCCAAATAGTTATGTTGACAGGGTTCCTACCAGCTTGGATGCTCTGAAGATACAGAGATCCTGTCTAGGCCAGTCGCTGGCACAGAGGAAAGCCTATGTCGACGCCGTACAATTTTTCCGAAGGCGATGCGCCGATCGACCTTCAGACATCGTTCTGGAACAGATGGAATGCCGACAATCGTGAGCACCAGATGAGCGAAGTCAGCGCTCGTCAAGCTGAAGTCATTCTGGGATGGCTTGAAAATACCGGCCGAAGAAATCTCGATATACTTGACGTCGGCTGCGGTTCCGGGTGGCTCGCTCCAAAGCTAGGCCGATACGGTGTCGTGACGGCGACCGATCTTTCTGACGAAGTACTAAACCGGGCGGCGATGCGTTGGCCCCAGGCGAAATTCATCGCTGGTGACTTCATGGCCCTGGACTTTGGCACGCCAGCATTTGACGTCATCATAACGCTTGAGGTTTTATCGCATGTCTTCGATCAAAGAGCCTTCATCCGCAAACTCTCCACCCATCTGCGGCCGGGCGGGTATCTGATGTTGGCGACCCAAAACCGCCATGTTCTCGAAAAATACAATGCTATCCCTCCGCCTGCACCCGGCCAGCTGCGTCGCTGGGTATACAAGCAAGAATTGGCTGATTTGCTCGTGCCTGAATTCGAGCCGTTGGAATTGTTCACTGTTTCACCAATTGCGCGCAAAGGGATCATGCGATTGGTAAACTCCTGGAAAATCAATGCTCCGATACGTGCTATCTTCGGCAATCGCGTTGAAAGAATGAAGGAGCGTTTGGGACTTGGATGGACACTGATGTCCCTGTCGAAAAGACGCACGTAGCGTCGCATGAGCGCCGTTTAGGCACCCCCGATTTGCCAGACCGCCACGGCCGCGAGAGCAAGCCCTGCTGCACCCTCGATCCTTCGGGAAATGGGATCGAACAGGCGTGGCCGGCTATCGAAAAAACGCACCAGGCGCTCCCGAAAAGGAGCGACAGATCCAACAAGTAAGTCAGCGTCACCGCCAGGAAAACCATAATGATTGGTGCAAACTCAATGCCCGCGACCGGAATGCTCTGGAGATCGCGAAGGTCATCATGGAAAGTGCAACTGGACATGAGGTCGGCACGGCTCTGATGCAGTTTCTACAACCCGCCTCGTTCGTTTTGCCGGCCGGAGCCTTGGCTGGTCGCCCCCTCCAGGATCGGCATCATGAGCGCAAACAGCTCTGCTTGCGAGGAAAGGCTGCATTTGCTGTAAAGCTGCTTGCGGAAGACCTTCACTGTTTGCGGGCTGACGCCGAGGTTTAAACCGATCGATGGCGAGGAGTGGCCCTGCAGAATGAGAAGCGCCACTTCGGCCTGACGTTTGCTCAACAGGACATCGTGGTGCTTCCGTATTGCCGCAATCAGGCTGTCGGTGATTGGCATCGAACGCGGAGCGACCGCAGGCGGGATTTCTGACGCAACCCAGTGGGCACGCAGCAGCGACATGATTGCCGGCTCATGCGAGCGCAGGCAGTCCTCGGCTTTTTGCGTGAAGGCCTGGCCGGAAGAACCGTCCTTGCCCATGGATATCGTGACGGTCGCGTTCTCCCCGATCGACAGCACGACCGAGATTTCGTCGGTGATGCCGATCCGCCCGTAATACCACTTGAAGTAGCGGCTGCGGCGAAACTGGTCCGGTGCCACGTCGAGAAGACGATAAAGCCCCGGCGCGCCGCGTCGCAGATGAAAATGATAGATCGGGTCCAGCAGATAGGCCGCCGGCAGATATTGCTCGGCAAGATAGCGAAACACATCCGGGCCGTAGATCTTCTTGTAAAGCACGGTGGGGACAGCGGTGCCCGAGAAAACGATGACGATCACATTGTCGTAGCTGAGGCAGCGCCGCAGATACTCGGTAACAGCTGGATAGAACTCGCGCTTGCCGATCGCGTCGATGGCCAGAGCGAGACCTTCAAAAACGGACTTTGTCACCAATATACCCCGATGGGGGTATATACCCCCAAGAAACGATGCCCGTAGTGTAAATCAAAAAAGAAAGGGGTACGAGAGAATTGTCCAGTTTGCCATTGAAGACCGGACACAGGCCGGGATCCGGGCGGGGATTTTCGCCGCGATGAAACGTCCCGTCGATCATGACGCCATGGCCGTTTCAGGCTACACGGTGCCCTGGCACACAGCGACTGGTACGCCTGTCGCGCTTCACGTCTCGTCGTCGCGGCCGGTGCGCGCTGTGCGGATCTTGCGGCTCGATACGCCCTCGGCCGCGGTCATGGACTGGGATGTCGAACCGACAGAAAATGCCGCGTCGCATCGCGACTTCAACCATGGGTCCTTCCTGAGGATCACGGCATCGGAACTGGCCAAGGCCACCGAAATCGGCGCTGTTTCCTTCGAGGTCTATTTGACCCGCAATGACGGCGCTCGCGTGCTCTTCGAGTGCGGAAATTTGCGACTTAGGTTGCAGGGCGGCCGGCTGACGTCAGGCCATGACGGCAAGCCGCTGGAAATCGGCGAGACCCTGCCGGCAAACACCTGGCTCACGGTCGAGATTTCATCCGATGGCGGCGGGACGGTCCTGAACATCGGCTCCGACGACCTGTTGTCGCCGTTTCGCCTGCAGCGTCAATTCGATCGGTCCTGGTCGCTGTCCGGTGACATGATCTTCGGTACCAGCGCGGCAAACGATGTCAGGTCGCTCAATGCCAAGTTCTCGGCGATCGCCCTGCAAACCGCGGCCGGACGCATCGCCTGGACCTTCCCCACTTTGCTGCCAAGCGGTCGGATCGGCTCGACAGGTGGAGATGACGTTCTCCTCCTGGAAACGGTCAACCAGCCGGCATTCTGTATGACTTCGCGCCGTTGGGACGGGTCGAGTTTCGATCCCCGGCTGGTGCCGTCGCATTACGACGCGGTGCATTGCCATGACGACGACCTGGGCGCATTGGATTGGCCCGCTTCGTACCATTTGCAGGTCCCCGCCGTGGCCTCTGCCGGGGTTTATGCCTTCGAGGTCGTTCATGATGAAGGAGCGGAGCGCATCGTCTTCTTCATCACCTCGACGGCACGCCAGGCACCGCTGTTGTTCC
This sequence comes from Mesorhizobium sp. M0047, assembly GCF_040323315.1. Taxonomy (NCBI): domain Bacteria; kingdom Pseudomonadati; phylum Pseudomonadota; class Alphaproteobacteria; order Hyphomicrobiales; family Phyllobacteriaceae; genus Mesorhizobium; species Mesorhizobium sp. M0047. The sequence continues at coordinate 13,425 of NZ_JAMYUW010000057.1, forward strand.
TGGTACCGACGGCCACCTATCTCGCCTACGCTGATGAATTCCTGCCGGCGCATCTCTACGAGTGGATGTGCGAGGATCGCGGCCATCGCTTCGCCATCGATAACAATCTGAAGTCGCTCTACGACTACCACAGCGATCTCAGCGGCGTGTCGATCTGTTCCTACAGAAAACCGAAGGCAACGCTGCGCGACGACTACACATACCCGCTCTGCGGCTGCCCGCACAATCTGCCGGTCGACCTGCATTTCCTGCGCTTCTGCCACGCTAACGGCATCGCCTTCGATCTCATCACCGACCGCGACCTGCATGAGCGCGGCGTTGCCGGCCTGCAGGGCTACCAGGCGGTCATCACCGGCAGCCATCCCGAATACATGTCGGTCGAGATGGAGCATGCGCTGCGCCAGTTCGCGGCGACGGGCGGTAGCATCGCCTATCTCGGCGGCAATGGCTTTGCCGGCAAGGTGGCGTTCCAGGATGATCTGATGGAACTCCGCCGTTCGCCGCTCGAGGCAGGCCGCACCTGGGACGGACCGATCGCCGAACAATCGCTGTCGATCACCAACCAGCCGGGCGGCCATCTGCGCGCCAGCGGGCGCGGCGAATTCTCGCTGACCGGCGTCGCCATCTCGCTGATGGGTTTTGACCGCGCGCGGCCTTTTACGCGCACGCCGGAAAGCCACCAACCTTCGGCCGCATGGCTGTTCGACGGCGTCGCCAACGAAGCCTTCGGCGACGAGGGCATCGTGCTGGGCGGCGCGGCCGGCTACGAGGTCGATGCCACCGACCCGCATCTTGGCACCTCCCCCGATACAACAGTCATTGCGCGCGCAACCGGTTTTCCTGACAGCTTCGTCCACGACGCGACGCGCTGGTATGAGGGCGGCGCGGAGGAGCGCGCATCGCGGCGCTGCGCGGAGATGACGCTTCGCCATCTGCCTTCAGGCGGTTTGATCTTTTGCGCGAGTTCGGTCGCCTGGTGCGGCGCTCTGCCGACCGGCGACGCCATGAACGACGTCGGCAGGATCACCAAGAATTTGCTGACGCATCTGGCGTCGGCAAAGAGCCGGCCGGCCCGGGATCGACAGCAACAGAGCGGGAGCCAACCCGCCGCCCCATCGCTTTCGCCGGCATAGCGACAGTTCAACATCACACTTTGGGAACAAGGACCAGGATTATGGGAATCATCAGAAGACATTTCACCGGGGCGGTCGCCCTGTTGGCGCTCTCCACCGCACTGCCGTTCGCCGCACAGCCGGCAAAAGCACAGGACCTGCCGGTTGAACCGGGCGTGTTCAAGCTCGCGATATCGCCCTGGCTCGGCTACGGCATGTGGTACATCGCCCAGGAAAAAGGCTTCTTCAAAGCCAATGGCCTGGAAGGCGTCGAGCTGACCAATTTCGTCGAGGACAAGGATATGGGCGCGGCGGTTGCCGCCGGACAGGTCGACGGCGACAACGAATCCATCCAGCAACTGCTGGCCAAGGTGCAGGCCGGCATTCCGATCAAGGGCGTGCTGCTGCTTGATGCCAGCACCAAGGCCGATGCCATCCTCGTCAACGGCGACATCAAGACCGTGGCCGACCTCAAGGGCAAGCAGGTTGCCTTCGAGCGCGGATCGACCAGCGATCTGCTGCTGAACTATGTGCTGCAGAAGAACGGCATGACCATCGACGACGTCAATGTCCTGCCGATGCCGGCGGCAAGCGCCGGCACCGCGATCATTTCCGGCACCGTACCGGCGGCCGTCACCTATGAGCCTTACATCTCGGCAGCCATCGGCGCCGACAAGAACATCAAGGTGCTGGCCGAGGCCGGCGAGGCGCCCGGCCTGATCAGCGACGTGCTTTCCGTGCCGGAAGAGACGCTGAAGAAGAAGCCGGGCCAAGTGCAGGCCATGCTGAAGAGCTGGGACCAGGCGCTGGAATATTATCGCGCCCACACCGAGGAAGGCCGCGCCATCATTGCCAAGGGCGTCGGCGCCGAGCCGGCGGACCTGGCGACGGCCTTCGACGGCGTGTCGTATTACTCGGCCAGCGAAAGCCAGAAGGCGCTCAACGGCGTGTTCAAGTCCGCCACCTATCCCGCCATCGTCAAGGCGGCGATCGCGGCCAAGCTGATCGACAAGGACATCGCCTACGACGCGGCCATCGGCTCGACCGTGGCGCATTCGAAGTAAGCGTTGCGAAACCGGCAGGCGGGCCAATGCGGCCCGCCTATTCCTATGCGATGGCGGGAAGAAAACCCAGGCATGACCAGCCCTGACGTTCAAGTGGCGCTGACGTTCGACTTCGATGGCTATTCGACATGGATCGGCAGCCATCGGGCGACGTCGCCGAGCATGCTTTCGCGCGGTGAGTTCGATCCGATCGGCGCACGCCGTATCCTCAATGTGCTGGAGCAGGCCGGCATTCCGGCAACGTTCTTCGTGCCCGGACATTCCGCCCTCGCCTTCCCGCCGGTCGTGCGCGCCTTTCGCGATGGCGGCCACGAGATCGGCCATCATGGCTGGGTTCATGAGAACCCTGTGCTGCTGACGCGCGAGGAAGAGCGCGCCGTCCTGCTGCGAGGCCTGGAGGCGCTGGACAAGGTCGCCGGCATCAGGCCATCCGGGTACCGCTCGCCGGCCTGGGACAACAGCCCGTCCACCGTCGAACTGCTGCTCGAATTCGGTTTCGAGTATGAAAGCTCGATGATGGGCAACGACCACGAGCCCTATTGGTGCCGGATCGGCGATGCGTGGTCGACGTCGGAAGAATTCCGCTTCGGCCTGCCAGTCGATCTCGTCGAAATGCCTGTCGCCTGGCATCTCGACGACTTTCCGCAATTCGAGTTTCTGGCGACCGACAAGGGCTACCTGCCCGGCGGCCGTGCACCCTCGAGCGTGCTGGAGATCTGGAAGGGGGAGTTCGACTTTCTCTACCAGCGGATCGGCAGCGGCGTGATGGTGGTGACCATGCATCCGCAGATCATGGGGCGCGGCCACCGGCTGCTGATGCTCGAGGAATTCATTCGCCATGTCGCCTCGCATGAGCGCGCCGGCTTCACGACATGCCAGGACTATGTGCGGCAATGGCGCAAGGGGCGTTCGCCGTCCCTGCCCGCGGATGCCGGCGACAACAGGCTGGCCAGATGAAAACGGCAATCGTCACCGGTGCCGCCGGCGGGATCGGCGCGGCGATCGCGACGCTGTTCGCGTCGATAGGTTCCACCGTGATCGCACTCGACCGGTCGTTCACCGGCGTGAGCGAACAGGCCACCGGCGCCGGCCAGATCCTGTCGGCCGCCTTCGATGTCGCTGATGAAGCCGATTGGGCGAGGATTTCGGACATGGTTGCCCGGCGGTTCGGCCACGTCGATGCGCTGGTCAACAACGCCGCCATCTTCAATCCGGTGCCATTCCTGGAAGAAAGCGTCGCCGGTTTCCACGCCGTCACCGACGTCAACCAGCTGGGCACGTTCCTCGGCATGCGCGCCGCCGCCGCGCTGATGCCGGCGCAGGGCGGCTCGATCGTCAACGTCTGCTCGACGGGCGGCTTGAGAGGCTTTAGCGGCGCCTTTGCCTATTCGACCTCGAAATGGGCGATCCGCGGCATGAGCAAGGTCGCGGCGCGCGAGCTCGCCGGCCGCAACATCCGGGTCAACGCGGTGCATCCAGGCCTGGTCGACACGCCGATGCTTGGCGAGAACACCGCCGAGAACCTGGCTTCAATGACCGCCTCTGTGCCGCTCAACCGGCTGGCCAGCCCTCGGGAGATCGCCCATCTCGTGGCGTTCCTGGTGTCGCCCGGCAGCGAATACATCACGGGGTCCGAATTCACGATCGACGGTGGGCAGACGATCTAGAGACTCAGGAAAAGAGCTGGCTATGGAAAAGCGATTTCAGGGAAAGGCCGCCGTGGTGACCGGTGCCGGCAACGGCATTGGCCTGGCTACCGCCAAGCGGTTGCAAGCCGAAGGCGCGGCGGTGCTTTCGGTCGACTGGAACGCGGACTATCTGGCCGACTGCGCGGAACCGAAACTGACGATCGATCTCGCCGATGACGATGCCCCGGCACGGATCGTCGCGGCTGCAAAGGCACAGTTCGGGACCATCGATATCCTCATCAACAATGCCGGCGTCGCCGGTTCCAAGGCGCTTGGCGACAGCAGTGACGAGCTGATCGACCATGTCATGGGGATCAACGTGCGCGCTGCGATGCGCCTGACCCGCGACATGCTTCCGCATCTGGCGAGGCCGGGCGGCTCTATCGTCAATGTCTGTTCGGTGTTCGGCGAGGTCGGTTTTCCCAACACCGCCCCCTATGCCGCGTCCAAGGGCGCGCTGTCGCAACTGACGCGCCAGTTGGCCGCCGACCTGTCGGCCGACGGGATCCGCGTCAACGGTGTGGCGCCCGGCGTCATCAACACGCCGATCGTCGCCGAACGCATCGCGTCGGACGCCTGGTACCGGCGCGCCATGATCGAAACCACGCCGATCCGTCGCGTCGGCACGGCAGAAGATGTCGCCGGCGGCATCCTGTTCCTGTGCGGCCCGGACGCCCAGTTCATCACCGGCCACATCCTCAATATCGACGGCGGCTGGCTGGCCGCACGCGTCGCCCCTTGAAGGGGCGTTTCCACAGAACGAAGGAAACAGAATGTCAGATGTAGCAATCCACGACCTGGCCACGATGTCGTCCGAGGCGCGCACGCGCCTGCTGGAGCGGACCGAGGCCGATCTCACCGACACGATCCGCAAGGTCGAGCCGATCATCGCCGCCGTGCGGACCAGAGGCGACGATGCCCTGATCGAGCTTGCCGCACGATTTGACGGAGCGACGCTGGACCGCACGGCGTTGAAGGTGTCCGCGAGCCAGATTGCTGGTGCCGAAAACGAGCTCGATCCCGATATCGTTGCGGCGATCCGGCTCTCGGTGGCGCAGGTGAGGCGTTTCCATGAGGCACAGATGCCGGACAATCTCTGGCTGAGCGAGGCAACTGAAGGCGCGCTGATCGGCGACCGCTGGACGTCGATCGATTCCGTCGCTTGCTACGTGCCGCGCGGCAAGGGCTTCTTCCCGTCGAGCGCGATCATGACAGCGGTCCCCGCCAAGGTGGCCGGCGTGGCGCGGGTGGTGATCGTGACACCGCCAGGACAGGACGGCACGGCCGATGCCGCCACGCGGTTCATCGCTTCGCTGATCGGCGTCGAGGACATCTATCTCTGCGGCGGCGCCCAGGCGGTGGCAGCGGTCGCCTATGGCACGCAGACCGTGCCGAAATGCGCAAAGATTGTCGGCCCCGGCAGTCCGTGGGTCAGCGCGGCGCGCCAGCTTCTGTCGAACCGGATCGATCCGGGCAGCCCGGCCGGCCCGAGCGAATTGTTGGTCTATGCCGACAGTTCGGTCCCCGCCGCGCTTGCCGCACTGGAGCTGACAGTTGAATCGGAACATGGACCAGACTCGTCAGCCTTTGCCGTCACCACCGACCGAGCACTGGCGGAAGCCATCGCCGCCGCGGTGCCACAGTTCTGGGAGGCAATGGGAGAGTATCGCGCGGATTTCTCCCGCACCGTGCTGAACGGCAGGAATGGCGGCATCGTGCTGGCGCCTTCGATCGAAGCGGCGTTCGACTTCATCAACGACTATGCGGCAGAGCATCTGGCCGTGCTGTCGACATCCGCTTTCGAATTGCTGCCGAGGATCAGGAATGCCGGCGAAATCCTGCTCGGTCCGCATTCGGCAATCTCGATCGCAAACTTTGTGCTTGGCCCGAGCCACGTCCTACCGACGGGCGGGCGGGCCAACACGGCATCACCGCTGTCTGTGTTCGATTTTATGAAACGCTCGTCGATAGCCTATCTTTCGCAAGCAGCCTATGAACGGCTGGCGCCGGCCGCCCGCACCTTTGCCCGCTATGAAGGATTCATGGCGCACGCGAATTCGGTTTCGAAAATCCGCGATCGCATCCTATCGAACAGCAGCCCCTTTACCGGCCCGTGAGTTTACAATGACCATTCAAACCGACACAGCGGCCCCGAAGCAGACCACACAGCGTCCCCAGCGCAAGCCGTTGCTCAGCATGGCGGCGGAGATTTCCGGCTCGACCTATCTCTTCATCGCCGTCTGCGCCTTCCTGCTCTTCATCGCGGCGTGGTTCCTGGCGACAGGGCTCGGCATGACCAAGCCGATCTTCCTGCCCTCGCCCTTTGCCGTCGTCACCAAGCTTACAAAGCTGACAATGGATGGAACGCTGGCCAGCGATGTCGGCAACAGCGTCTACCGCATCATGGTCGGCTTCCTCATTGCTTCGGTGATGGCGCTGGCGACGGCAATCCTGATCGGCGCCTATCGCTTCTGGGAAGCGGCCATCGAGCCGTTCCTCGACTTTGTTCGCTACATGCCGGTGGTGGCTTTTGTGCCGCTGACCATCCTGTGGAGCGGCACCGGCGACATCCAGAAGTTCCTGATTATCTGGATCGCCACCTATTTCCAGCAGGCGCTGATGTTCAAGGACAACATCAAGCGTGTTCCCACAGACTTCATCGGCTTCGGACGGACCCTGGGCATGAGCGATTTGCGCGTGCTGATGCGCATTGTCGTGCCGTCGGCGATGCCGCAGATATGGGACACGCTGCGCATCTCGCTGGGCTGGGCCTGGACGTGGGTGACGCTGGCCGAACTGGTCGCCGCCAATTCCGGGCTTGGGTACCGGATCACGGTTGCCCAGCGCTATCTGCAAACCGACATGGCGATCGGCTACATACTGGTGCTCGGCATACTGGGCCTGGCGACGGACCAGATTATGCGATTCCTCGGTCGGCATTTCTTCAAATATGAGAGGAAGTCCTGACATGCAGATGCATCCCAAGCTTAAGATTTCGCATCTGCAAAAATCGTTCACCAACGGCCGGTCGACGATCAAGGTGCTCGACGACATCAACCTCGAAGTCGGCGACAACGAGTTCGTTTCGCTGGTCGGCGCGTCGGGCTGCGGCAAGAGCACGCTGCTGTCGATCATCGCCGGCCTGCAGGACTATGAGCAAGGCGAGATGCTGATCGACGGCAACCCGATCATTGGACCGGGCCGCGACCGTGGCGTCGTCTTCCAGTCCTACACCTTGCTGCCATGGCTGACCGCGCTGCAGAATGTTGAGTTCGCGCTGCGCGAGACCGGGCATGATGCCAAGGACATTCCCGAAGTGGCGCGCCAGCATCTCGACCTGGTGAAGCTTTCGCGCTTTGCCGACAGCTTTCCGAGCCAGCTTTCCGGCGGCATGAAGCAGCGCGTCGCCATAGCGCGCGCTTTGTCCTATCGGCCGAAGATGCTTTTGATGGACGAGCCCTTCGGTGCGCTGGATGCGCTGACCCGTGGCCAGATGCAGGAACTCTTGATGCAGATCTGGCAGGAGCATCGCCTGACAGTGATCTTCGTCACCCACGATGTCGAGGAGGCGGTTTATCTATCCGACCGCATCTTCGTCATGGGCCTCAACCCGGGTCGTATCAAGGAGTGCATTACGGTGCCTGCCGTCAGGCCGCGGCCGACCGGCGTTCAGCATGATCGCGATGTCCTGGAGCTTCAGGCAAGAGTGCTGAAATCCATTCGGGAAGAGACCAGCCGCGCGGACTTTGAGTGAGTTCGATAGCCTCCATCAGGGCAAGGAGCAGGGCCGACAACTATGCGGCAAGCGAAATCTCTCGTTCAGCGAACACACACAATTAAATCCTGACGCAACCCAAGAGCGTGGGGCCGTGAGATTCAAGCTTTGGCTTGAGCTGTCTACCATTCTGTGGCCTGGATACGGCATGCTGGATCGAGACCAGCGCCAGTCGATCGACGAATTCAAGGCCATCACCAAACACCGGGGCGGCCACTGGGGTTGGGCTCACAAATGCGATAGTTCGTTCGCCTAGACCTCGCTCGACAGCGCATTGCGCGCTGCATAAAGCTCGGCGATGAAATCGGTTGTCAACGTCGAGTTGATGCCGTCCGGCGGGCGCAAAATCAGTGCTCGGAAATGGACGGCTGGCTCGAATGGCTTGGCGACGATGCCGTCGATCATGCGGTCGGCAATGACGGAAGGATTGACCAGACCGATACCCATGCCCTTCGCGGCAAGGATCGCAATGGTCAGACCGTAAGGTGTTTCGATCAAGACGCGCGGCCGCACACGATGCTCGGCAAAGATCTTGTCCATGGCGAGCCGCACCGTGTCTTCCGGCGATAGTGCCAGGAACGCCTCACCCTCAAGATCAGCAGGCCTGACCACGGGCTTGCGAGCCAACCGGTGGTTCTTCGGCATCACGCAGACAGCTCGCGGGGTGGTGAAGATGCTATACAGCACGCCTGTCGTATCGATCTCGTCGGCAGCGAGACCGATGTCGAAACTGCCAGATGCCACCAGGTCGCGCACGACGTTGGACGTGCGCACCTGATAGCTGATGCGAACCTGTGGATGTTTGCTCGAGAAAGCCACGATGGCACGTGGCACCAGACCGTGGCCGAGTGCCGAGAGGCTGGCAACGCGGATCGTCCCCGTCCCGACTTCCTTGATCTGGGCCGCGCGCAGTCTGAGCCGATCCAGCCCGACCAGATTGGCCTTTACCTCGGTGTGGAAAAGTTCTCCTTCCCGGGTCGGCACCAGCCTGCCGCGGATACGGTCGAACAGATTGAATCCGAGCTCCGATTCCAGCTTCGTCAGAGAGCGACTTATCGCGGGCTGCGAAGTATCCAGCAGCGTCGCCGCTGCGCCGGCGCCACCCGTGATCATGATTGCGTTGAACACATCGATGTCGCGCGGGTTCATTGGCGTTCCATATCAAAAGTGGATTACCTTTATCGCCACGGTCATAGATGGCAATGGGGGAGCCAGTTAAAGTCCGCCCATGACCCGACATGACGACACTTCACATATCCATCCTCCCAGGCGCTCGGACGAGCCATTCAAGTCGTTGGCGATGGCAGTCGAGCGCGCCTCCACGGTCGTCTTCGACGATTTGGACTCCTTCGAGCGCCGCGTCGAGCGACTGTACGATGGCTTCAGTTACGGACTTTACGGGACTCCGACCAGCCGCCAGTTGGAAGACCATATCGCTGCGCTGGAGGGTGGATCTCGGGCGCTCGTCGTCCCTTCCGGAATGGCGGCCATAACGCTGACGACCATGACCGTCTGCCATGGTGGCGATCGGGTTCTGATTCCGGAGACGTTCTATGGGCCGGCACGCGAAATGGCCGCCCGCCTTCTCGCTCCCCTTTGCATCGATACGGTGACCTACGATCCCAAGCTTGACGGAAGAATTTCGGCGTTGATCGATGGCAGGACGCGGCTGGTCTGGGTGGAATCGCCGGGTTCCGGGACCTTTGAGGTACAGGACGTGCCGGCAATCACGGCTGCGGCCCACGAGGCTGGCGCGCTTGTCGCGGTCGACAACACCTGGGCCTCACACTTGCTGTTCAAACCACTCAAGCATGGTGTCGACATCTCGATGCAGGCACTTTCCAAACATGCCGGCGGCCACGGCGACCTGCTGATGGGCTCGGTGGCGGTGAACGACGAGAGCTTGTTCCGGCGGTTAAAGGATACCTCGCGTTTTCTCGGTTACGGCGTTTCGCCGGAGGATTGCGCATTGTGCGAGCGTGGCCTGATGACCATGCCGGTGCGAATGCGCCAAGCCGACAGCACCGCGCAGAACATCATATCGTGGCTGTCGGAGCGCCCCGAGGTTGCGCAGATCCTGCATCCGAATGAGGCCGACCATCCCGGCCACTTGACCTGGAAGCGTGACTTCGCCGGATCGGCAGGTGTCTTTTCGTTTGTGTTGCAGCCGGAACTAGCGCCCCACCAATCCGAGGCTCTGCGTCGCATGCGACTGTTCAGGCTAGGTGCAAGCTGGGGCGGGGTGCACTCGCTGATCTCCGTCAGTGATCCTCGAAAGGGCCGCAGTGGCCTCGACTGGCTGAAGCCTGGCCCAGTTTGGCGGCTCTCTATCGGCCTGGAGGCCGTCGGCGACCTTCTCGCCGATCTGTCACAGGCCTTCGAGCACTTTGCGGAATTGCGACGAACCACAGTTGGCGACGCCAAGGCTGCAGAATGACAACAACTTCAACGAAAGGGGAATGGATATGAAATGCGAAGGGCATAAATGGCTTGCCGCCTTAGCGATCGGGCTGGTCGGCCTGGCTTCAAGCGCGGGAGATGCGGCCGCGCAAAGCGTCGTCGAAAAGATAAAGGCACGCGGCTACGTCAGTTGCGGCGCGAGCCAGGGAGTGCCCGGTCTCTCTCGACCCGACGAAAAGGGGTATTATCGCGGCTTCGATTCCGACATCTGTCGGACATTTGCGGTCGCCATTCTTGGGGACAAGGATAAGATCCGATACGTGCCGCTCAATGCCGCTCAGCGGCTTCCTGCGCTACAGACTGGAGAAATCGACATTCTGTCGCGCACGTCCACGATCACCTACACGCGCGATGCCGTGGTGCGTTTCGTCTGGATCAACCTCTATGACACGGATGGCATCCTCGTCCGCAAAGCGGACAAAATCACCGAGCCGAAGCTGCTCGACGGAAAGACAGTCTGCCTTCAAGGCGGCGGCAGCTTGACCGAGAAGGCGATCGAGGAAACCGAGGAGGAGTTCGGGATCTCGATGAAGAAGGTCTACTACGACTCGACCCTCCAGGCCCGCGATGCCTTCTTCGGCGGCCGCTGCGATTCCTACGTCACCGATGGAACCGCGGCAGCAGGGCAGCGTGCCTCGGTCGCAAAGAATCCTAACGATTACGACATCATCAAAGTCGGAAAGGCTGCCGAGCCCAATGGCGTGGCGATCGCGCGCGGCGATGAACAGCTCTTCGACATCGTTCGCTGGACGATAAATGCCCTGTTCTGGGCAGAGGCCAACAACATCACGTCGGAAAATATCGACGAAAAGCTCGCTGGGGGCAATTCGGAGGTCCAGCGAGTCCTGGGCAAGGAAGCCGGCTTCGGCAAGCCCCTCGGGCTGGATGACAATTGGGTCTACAACGTCATCAAGCAGACCGGTAATTACGCCCAGATTTGGGATCGCAATCTTGGCAAGGATAGCCCGCTCAAGGTCGAACGCGGTTTGAATGCCCTGTGGAAAGATGGCGGCCTGAACTACCCTTTCCCGTGGGATTGAGGCGCGTCGAGGGGAGCGCCTGGCGCGCTCCTCGCTTCCGATAGCGATGTGGATCCGAGGTCAGCATGTTGAGTGACGCCAAAATCAGATCAATCATCATTCAGGCCGCCTTGGCGACTGCTTTCCTGGCGTTCGCCGCGCTACTCGTCAGCACCACCTTCGCCAACCTTGAGGCGCGCGGTATCCCGATAGGCTTTGACTTCTTGTCCATGCCGTCCAGGATCGTCATCTCCGAGACAATCCTCACATACAAGTCGCGGGATCCGTACTACTGGGCCATTGTAGTCGGGCTGACCAACACCGTCTTCATTTCCACGCTGGTCATCGTGTTCTCGTCCATTCTCGGACTGATCGTGGGCATCACGCGGCTGAGCAGCAACCCATTGGCTGCGGGCACATGTCGCGTGTGGGTGGAACTGGCGCGCAATTCGCCCCCTATCGTCCTTCTGATCTTCCTCTATTCGCTGTGGTGGAAAATGTTGCCGCCAGTCGGCGAGGCGCTCAACCCGCTGCCTGGCGTCTACGCTTCCATGCGCGGTTTCGTGGTGCCAGCTGTTGGCATCGACGTAGGCAGGATCGGTCTCCTCATGATCTTGTGCGCCATCGCGCTCGCTATCGCAGGCTCGATCGCAGTACGCAAAGGTTGGTCGCCGAAGGCTGTCGTGCCCGGTGTGCTGGCAGTTAGCGCCGCAGGAGTTTGGCTCGCTGACGCGCGGTTCACCATCGACTGGCCGGTCTTCACCGGCTCGAACTTTGAGGGTGGCAAAGAACTGACCCCGGAGCTCAGCACGATCCTCATCGGATTGACCCTCTACACAACGGGTTTCGTAGCAGAAATCGTGCGTGGCGGTGTCCTGTCGATAGGCCGCGGCCAGTGGGACGCTGGTCATTCGCTTGGCCTTCCGCGCGGCAAGATATTGCGCCTGATCGTCATTCCCCAGATGCTGCGGGTAATCGTGCCACCGCTCAACAGCCAGTACATCAACGTCGTCAAGAACTCGACCTTGGCAATCGCGGTTGGCTACCCGGATTTCCTTGCAGTGATGAATACAACCATCAGCAAGTCCAGCCATTCCATTGAAGGTGTCTTCATCATTCTCGGCGTCTATCTCGCCCTCAATCTCACCATGTCGGGCGCAGCCAACTGGTACAACCGCCGCATCGCGATCGTGGAGCGATAATCATGAAGGCCGTTTCTCTCCCGTTACCCGCCGAGCCCCTGGAGCGACGTGTTCGCTTCCCAGTTCTGCAGCGTACTGCGGGGCTCCTATTCGGTACGCCTGTCAACGCCGCATTGACGCTGGTGTTTGGCACTCTGCTGATGACCACCGTCCCGCCAGTGCTGCACTGGCTCGTCATAGACGCAGTGCTGTTCGAATCCGACCCGAACGCCTGTCGTGCGGCGGCTGGAGCCTGCTGGAGTTTCGTATACGCCAAGTCCGGCCAACTCCTGTTCGGCATCTATCCGATTGATGACCGCTGGCGTCCCGCCATTGTGTGCCTACTCATCCTCGCGCTGCTGGGCTGGTCTGTTCGCCCGGCTAGCTGGAGGCCCCGATTACTCGCGCTCTGGTTGGCAGCATTCGCGTTGATCGTCTGGTTGATGGGTGGTGGCCTTGGCCTGGTCGAAGTCCCCACGTCCTTATGGGGCGGACTGCCTGTAACGTTGATACTGACCGTCGTTGCCATCGGTGTCGCCTTTCCGGTCGGCATTCTGCTTGCGCTGGCCCGACGCTCTTCCATGGCTGCGGTGCGGATCGGCGCGGTGGTACTGATTGAATCAGTGCGCGGCCTTCCCCTCTTGTCTATCCTGTTCGTGGCATCGATCATGATGCCGCTCTTCCTGCCGGAATCGCTGCTACCCGACAAATTCGTGCGCGCGCTGGTTGCTCTGACCATTTTTGCGGCGGCCTATCTGGCCGAGGTCATCCGCGGCGGGCTTCAGGCTATCCCCAATGGGCAATACGAGGCCGCCGCCGCGCTCGGCCTTCCCTTCTGGCGCACCCAGTACCTCGTTATCCTGCCACAGGCCATCCGCGTGGCCATCCCTGCACTAGCCAACACAATCATCGTCATGATCAAGAACACCAGTCTTGTCCTCGTCGTGGGCCTGTTCGACTTGATCAGTTCCGGCAAGGCAGCGCTTGCGGATCCCGAATGGCCATCGCCGGCGGCCGAGACCTTCCTGTTCATCGGCGCGATCTTCTTTGCGCTCTCCTTCTCCTTCGCCCGTTTCGCCGACTTCCTAGAACGGCGCGGTCCGACATCGCACTAGGAACAAGAACATGTTGTCATCCACCCCTCGCACGCGACATGCTGAATCTGGATCTTCTACTGCCGAAACGGCTGCCGTCGAGATGATTGGCGTCAACAAGTGGTACGGGACGTTCCATGTCTTGAAGAACATCAATCTCACCGTTCGTCGCGGCGAAAAGCTGGTGATCTGTGGACCGTCTGGGTCTGGCAAGTCGACGATGATCCGTTGCGTCAACCGGTTGGAGGAGCATCAGAAAGGTCATATCGTCGTAGATGGCACTGAGCTAACGAACGATCTGAAGAAGATCGATGAAATCCGCCGCGACATCGGCATGGTGTTCCAGCATTTCAACCTCTTTCCGCATCTGACCGTGTTGGAAAATTTGACGCTGGCGCCAATCTGGGTGCGTAGACTGCGGCGCAAGGAGGCTGAAGAGACAGCCATCCACTATCTCGAGCGCGTAGGGATTCTGGATCAGGCGCACAAATATCCGGGTCAGCTCTCTGGCGGCCAGCAGCAGCGCGTAGCCATTGCTCGCTCACTCTGCATGAACCCGAAAATTATGCTGTTCGACGAGCCGACCTCGGCACTTGATCCCGAAATGGTCAAGGAGGTGCTAGATACAATGGCGTCATTGGCCGGTGATGGCATGACAATGCTGTGCGTCACCCACGAGATGGGATTCGCCCGCCAGGTTGCGGACCGCGTTGTGTTCATGGACCAGGGCGAGATTGTCGAGACCAACACTCCGGTCGAGTTCTTCACAAGCCCGCTTCACGAACGCAGCAAGCTGTTTCTTAGCCGGATTTTGAATTAAGCGATCCCAATGCAGAACCGGCAACCTCACAGATCACGACCACTCCCGAAAGGTGGTCCCACAACAGCGTATCTATCCCCGTAAGAAGGGTTGGACGATGCGCTATTTGCGCTGGCTGCAGGAGCAACCGTTCGATCATCCGCTTTGTGGCCGGCAAAGACCGACGCGGAACTGAAGGACGTCGGTGATCAAGCTCTGATGCGCGGGTTGGCTACCGCATTCCCGATTGTGCGTCCGGGGCTGTTCCTATCTTACTGCGGGCGGCCGCGTCCGCTCAACATTCGATAGCGGGCGGTCAGCCGCATGGAAGGCTCAAACACGCGTCTGACGGGCATTCCCCTGCCGGGTCCCGCCTCCGCCCATGCGCGAGATGAAAGCCATCGCAGCGGTCTACGACCTGATCGCCTGCGCCTCCCGTGCAACGGCCCACATGAAGCCGGCCAGTTCACGGGCGATCGCCGTGCAGACCACCGTTGTCCTCTTGGATCTCGCGCACCTTCGGTGGTGCTTGTTCCAGCCGGCACAGCTTCGTCTTGCCGACTTTGGGCGGATGCCGGTAGGTCCATGCGCTCTCGACCAGCATATGGCGAACGCGGCCGTTGCCCGCTTTGGTGATGCCGCCCCGCCTGACTGTCTCGCCGGTCGATCGCTCTCCAGGGACGAGGCCGAGATACCCCCATGAGTTGGCGCGGGCTCTCGAACCGCTGCACGTCGCCAACCTCGGTGGCGAATGTCACGGCAACAATCAGGTCTACGCCCCGCAGGGTCTGGAGCGCCCGCACGATCGGCGCCAGCGACCAGGCCGGAACGAACTCCTCGATCACGCCCTCCCCGCTCTTTCGAGACGCGCACCGCTTCGAGCATTTCCTGAAGCGCGATCCGATGCGCCGTGCTGCCGGTGAACGCGAAGCGTCTCGACCGCGGCCGCCCGTGCGCGAACGAGATCCCGCATGGCTTCGTGACCTTCATCAGGAACCCAAACCGCGGTCAATTCGCCGGCGCGCAGCAGCCGAGGCAAAGCAAGAGCATCCCGGCGGTTCGTCTTCACCCGATCACCGGGCTTCCTTGGGATCAGCGATGGGGCGACAACCATGCATTCATGGCCGAGCGATCGGATCAACCGATAGAGACCATAGCCGGTCGGGCCGGCCTCGTAGCAGAAATACACCCGATCGAACTTGGCGGCGACCCGCTGGATAACGCGGCGCATGCTCTCATCCGATGCGTCGACCTCGCCGAAGAAGCGAACTTCTCCTTCCCGGCCAGCCTCCGAAATCGCGATGGCGTTCCTCAGCTTTGCAACATCGATTCCTACAAATGCTTCCCTATAATCTGACACGGCTCGTCCTCCTGTGAGGAGGATCGGCTCGGTCCGCCCGAGCAACCCTCGGACGCGCAGTGTAGGGCGAGCCACCTCACCGACAGAGGCGGACATACGGTCTTACAATTAAGCAGTCGAACGCGTCAGCTTTGACGAGTTCAGTTCAACTACTCTGTCTCACTCGCATATACGCCTCTCGTCATGGGCGTCGAAGGCCGCTATCCGGGCGACTTCCCGTGGAATGGAGGCGGCTCACGGCGAGCGAGCAGCTTGTCGATCCGCCTTCCGTCCATATCGAGAATCTCGAAGCGCCAGCCCTCGTAGTCGAAGTGCTCACCAGCTTCCGGAAGATGCCCAAGCCGGGACAGGGCGAACCCGGCGATCGTGTGAAAATCACCCTCTGCCGCCCCTGATGGAAAGCCGAGGAGAGCGAAAGCATCGTGCGCCAGCATCATACCGTCGATCAGCAGGGAGCCGTCTTCACGTTCGACGACGTCGGGGTCCTCACCGTCCAGATCCGGAAGGTCGCCTGCGATGGCTTCGAGCAGATCGGTCTGGGTGACGATCCCCTCCAGAGCGCCATATTCGTCGATGACGATCGCCAGGCGTACCGGTGCCCTCTTGAAGATCCGCAGAGACGCAACACCAGATTGCCAAGACCGTTCAAAGCGAGGATCGCCGGCCTGAGCAGGAACAGGCTCCGCCTGACCGCCACCAACGCAAATTCGGCAGCGACAAAGAAGCCATTTGCGCCAACGAGTACGAGAACCAACAGAATTCCAAGAATGTCGCGTAGACTACCATCGTCCGCCGGCATGATATCCTCTGCCAGACCGCTACGCCGGCTAGAACAATTCCAGCGACGCCTTCGATGGTCCGCGAAATGGCGTCGAAGAAGCGTGGCCGGCTGTCGAAGAAATGTATCAGACGCTCCCGAAACAGGATCGACAACACCGCAACGCAAGACAGCGTCAGCGCCACGCCGGCCATCATGGTGATTGCAAACAGGATACCGCCCTGGATATTGCGAAGGTCATCACGAAAGGCGTCAGCGGGCATGGGATCAAGCCGGCCATGACGCCGACGGCCTCGCCCTCATGCTTGTGGTGATGGCCGTGGCTCAATGCGCGCCAGAGCATCCAGATGCCAATCAGGCCAAGCAACCCGCGGCTGACGTCTTCCAGTAGCGGCGCACGGCCGACACTGCCCAGGGCAATCGATACCAACGGCAAAGAGAGCGCCGCGATCAGTACCGCGATGTAAGCGCTGTCCCGGCGCCACCTTTCGCGCGTTGTCGTGAGCGACGATGCTCGGAGCCTTTGAGGGCTTCGACACATGACGGTTTCAGAGCTTACGCTTAAGTCCAGGGACGAGGAGCCGGTTCGACGGCTTGAGATATTCACGGGTTCTGGACGGCGGCGCGAATGGTTGCCGGAGGAGAAGGCGCGGATCGTGGCGGAAAGCTACGATGCTGGCGAGACCGTGAGCGCGGTGGCTCGGCGACATGCATTGTCCCCGCAGCAGCTGTTCGCCTGGCGTCGGTCCGCGCGGGTGCCGTTGGCGAATGCGCCGGCACCGGAGCCGTTGTTTGTTCCAGCGGTGGTCGCGGCACAGGAACCCGAACCGGCGGGGAAGCGCGCGAGATCGACACGGAAGCGGAAGGCCGCGCGAGAAACCGGCGTGATCGAGCTGGAGATTGACGGCGTCGCCATGCGGGTCGGTCGTGGCGCCGACGCCAGGACGGTGGCGGCGGTGATCCGTGCGCTGAAGGCGCCGTCGTGATCGGGCCGACGGGTGTGGTCAAGGTGATGGTCGCGACGAAGCCGGTGGACTTCCGCAAGGGGGCCGAGGGCCTGGCGGCGCTGGTGCGCGAGACGATGGGCGCCGATCCGTTCTCTGGCGCGGTCTACGTCTTCAGGGCCAAGCGCGCCGACCGGGTCAAGCTGGTGTACTTCGACGGCACCGGCGTGTGCCTGCTGGCGAAGCGTCTGGAGGACGGGAAGTTCTGCTGGCCTGCCATCACCGATGGCGTGGTGAGATTGTCGGCGGCGCAATTGCAGGCGCTCCTGGAAGGGTTGGATTGGCGGCGCGTGCATGACGCCCGCGAAACGCGCGTGCCGGTCGCGGCAAGTTGATTCCATGGTCGGCCAGAGACGCTGGCAAAGCATTGGAATGCATGATTGAATCGGCCTTGTGAGCAACCCGGCCGAGCCTCAGACCAACGATCCGATCGCGCTTCAGGCGATGCTCGCGGCGGAGCGCGCCGAGAACGAGCGGCTGCGCCAGATCATCAAGGAACTGCAGCGCCACCGCTTCGGCCGCAGGGCAGAGAGCCTGCCGGTCGACCAACTGCTGCTGGGCCTGGAAGAGGCCGAGCAGGTCGAGGCGGAGGGCTTCGCCGCAGAGGACACCGCCGATCCTGCCAAGCGCGAGGCTCGCGCCAGCAAGCGCCGCACCAACCGCGGTGCACTGCCCGCGCACCTGCCGCGTATCGAGCAGGTCATCGACATTCCCGACAAGATCTGCCCGTGCTGCAAGGGAATGCTGCACGTCATGGGCGAGGATCGCTCCGAGCGCCTCGACATCGTGCCGGCCCAATTCCGCGTCATCGTCACGCGCCGACCGAAGTATGCCTGCCGGAGCTGCGAGGAGGTCGTGGTGCAGGCGCCCGCAGCGGAGCGCCTTGTCGAGGGGGGCATCCCGACCGAAGCGACCGTCGCCCACGTGCTGGTGTCGAAGTATGCCGACCATCTTCCCCTGTATCGCCAGGCGCAGATCTATGCCCGCCAGGGCGTGAACCTGGATCGGTCCACGCTCGCCGACTGGGTCGGCAAGGCAGCCTTCCTGCTACGGCCGATCCACGAGCGGCTGTTCGAGCGGCTGAAGGCGTCCGGCAAGCTCTTCGCCGACGAGACCACGGCGCCGGTGCTCGATCCCGGGCGCGGCCGCACCAAGACGGGCCAGCTGTTCGCCTATGCGCGCGACGATCGCCCCTGGGGCGGGATCGATCCGCCCGGCGTCGCCTATCTCTATGCGCCCGACCGCAAGGCCGAACAGCCACTCCGGCACCTTCAGGGCTTCCTCGGAATCCTGCAAGTCGACGGCTACGCTGGATACCGGGCGTTGGCCGAGCGCAATGCCGTGAGCCTGGCGTTCTGCTGGGCGCATGTCCGTCGCCGGTTCTACGAACTGGCCCAGTCCGGACCCGCGCCAATCGCCACGGAGGCGCTCCAGCGCATCACCGAGCTCTACAGGATTGAGAGCGAGATACGGGGACGCTCGCCCGAAGAGCGGCGCACCGCCCGCCAGGAGAGAAGCCGCCCCGTCATCGATACCCTCCAGCCATGGCTGCGCGAGAAGCTCGCCCTGGTCAGCCAGAAGAGCAAACTCGCCGAAGCAATCCGCTACCCCCTCTCGCGCTGGGCCGGACTTGGTCGCTTCCTCGACGACGGCCGCGTCGAGATCGACTCCAACGTCGTCGAACGCTCGATTAGGCCAATCGCCCTCAATCGGAAGAATGCGCTCTTCGCCGGTTCCGACGGCGGTGGCGAGCACTGGGCGACCATCGCCTCGCTCGTAGAAACCGCGAAACTCAACGGCGTCGACCCGTACGCCTACCTCGCCGACGTCATCACCCGCATCGTCGCCGGCCATCCGCAAAGCCAGCTCGACGACCTGCTGCCCTGGGCCTATGCCCCCGCGGCGCTCAAGGCCGTGGCCTGAGAACAGCGGTTACACCGCGATCGTCACATGCGTGAAAGAAAGTGTCAGCGATACCAGAAGCCCACGCCGGACGTTGGCATCCGATCCGGCGAGATACGTGGCCAGGACCGCCTTGCTGTGGCCAGGCGTCAGCGCATGTGCCGCGCCGAACAGAACGCC